>NZ_JARVSY010000027.1:0-59925 GCF_030208925.1 Rhodococcus sp. MEB032 | reverse complement strand
CGATGTCGATCGATCCGTATCAGCAGCCGATCGGCGGGAACAGCCCACCGACAGCGGCGTGAACCGCGACAACTGAAGACGTGAGCACCGGGGCACCTCTACGCCCCGGTGCTCGAGCTCGCGTTTGGGAGTTTTGTGGCAAGGCGTCAGCTCAGTGATTTCTTGAACCCGACATGAGAGGCCACAAATCCGAGTCGCTCGTAGAAGTCGTGAGCTTCCTTGCGAGTTTGATCCGAAGTGAGCTGCGCCAGAAATGCGCCGCGCCGGGCACCTTCTTCGCAGGCCCATCGGATCATCGAACTGCCGATGCCTTTACTTCGGTAGTCCTCGTGGACGCGAACAGCTTCGATCTGCAGTCGCGTGGCACCCATCCGGCTCATACCCGGAATGAAGGTCAATTGCATTGTGCCGATTACCGCGTCGCCGACCAGAACGGTGACGAGAAGTTGAGCCGGATCCTCGTCGATTCGCTTGAACGCGTCCTCGTAGATCGTTCGAGCTTCGGGGTTGGTCGTCTCCCGGGTGCTGCCGATCGGGTCGTCGGCGAGCAAGTCGATCAGTGCCTCCACGTGTCGAATCTCGGCCCGCGTGAGGGTGTACTCCACTCCGCCGGACTGAAATGACGTCGCAATCATCGATGCTCCCCTGAAGAAGAATGAATGTCTGAAATGTCAGACTCTCACGAGTCTCCTCCAGCGCACTCGATCACGTCCAAAAACGCATGAGGGCGTTACCGAGCATGGCGTAGTAGTCGGACACACCGCTCAATTCGAAGATCCAGTAGATCGCGTCGAAGAAGACGACATTGATCTGTGGGACGAACAGGAGCGCAACCAGCAGGAGCAGTCCGTACGGCTTGAACTGGTCGAGTTGGTGCCGTGTATTGGGTGCGAGGTAGGGCTCCAGCGCGTTGTAACCGTCCAGACCCGGGACTGGGAGCAGGTTCAAAACTGTTGCCATGACCTGCAAGAAAGCCAGGAAACTGAGGCCGGCCCAGAACGTCAGATGCTCGGCCGATGAGCCGTACGTACGTATGACGACGAGGAGGATCACGGCGGCGACGGCATTCGTGAACGGACCGGCGAGCGATATTCGGGCCTGCACCTTGGGCGGGAACATCCCGGTGCGCAGGTACACGGCGCCGCCGGGAAGCCCGATGCCGCCCAATGCGATGAACAGCACCGGCAGACCGATCGAGAGCATCGGATGGCTGTACTTGAGCGGGTTGAGCGTCAGGTAGCCACGAGCCTCGACGTCGGTGTCTCCATGACGCCACGCCAGATAGGCATGCGCGAATTCGTGCAAGCAGAGCGTGACCACCCAGCCGGCAACCACGAGGACAAAAACACCCGCGCGGCCCGCGATGGAACCCCACGTCGAGTTCCAAGCGACGATTCCGGCGATGACAGTGATCGCAACTACGCCGAGGAAGACAGGGCTCGGCCGAACCGCCGACCGTGCTGCTCCGGTTCTCACCTGACCAACAACCAAGTCTTGTCGTGCCGGTAGAAGGTCGAACGCTTGAGATCGCGTGGGTTGGCCACCCCGTCGCGAACCAGTCGCGCTGCCGGCGAGCCCAGTTGAATGGCTCGGCCTTCCAGCCAGCGTCGCCCGCTCCAGCGGCTCTTGCGGTCGACTGATGCCTTGATCCCGGGGAGCTTGGGGCTCGGCATTATCCGGATGCCGGGGACTGTGCCGGAGAACAGCTTGTTGTCGTCGACGTAGGCCTCGCCGATAAGTTCGTCTGCATCCGCCGGACCCGTGATAGTTGCTGCACCTACCAGCGCGATTCCAGCGTCGTCGCGAATGAGCGGCACGGTGTGAACTGTGCCTTTCAAGGCCGTGCGCGCAGCTCGTGCACCGGTCGCGAGTTTGTACGCATCGGTTGCGTCGGACCTGTTCTCGGTGACGTAGGCGAGTTCGACGTTGAGTCGCTCCAATCGCATCAACCGCGTCAATGCCGCGGCAAACGCGCCGTCGTTGCCCACGACGATCAAGCGCGGCTCCGTCACGACCTGCAGTTGGGACAGTGCCTCGTCGAAGTCTTGCTTCTCCGGAAGCTCGGGGACAGTGAACGACGTGAGTTCACCCAGGGGGAGTGGAACCGGCGAATCGCCACATTTGAGCACCACAGGGGTCAAAGCCACTCCTAGCTCGATCAGACTTCTTTTCGGGTAGTGGGACCTCGCCACCCTTCCCCGAAATGGCCGTCCGAATCACTGCCGACGATCTTAGTGCGAGTCTCTGTGTCGACTCGCAATCGTGATGGTCACCGGCCAAATTCTGGACCGTCAGGTCTGGTCTGGTGCTCTGGGCTAGACTGCTCCTTCGGTCACTGCAACAGTTCGGCGCTGCATCATGTGCGCGGAAGCCAGGCAGTACCAATGCGGCGGGACAACTGCTGCACGTCGACCGTAGGAGACAACGTCATGCCGGCAATCGTCCTGATCGGCGCCCAGTGGGGCGACGAAGGTAAGGGCAAAGCTACAGATCTACTGGGCGAGCAGCTTCAGTGGGTCGTGCGATACCAGGGCGGTAACAACGCCGGACACACCGTGGTTCTGCCGAACGGTGACAAGTTCGCACTGCACCTCATCCCGTCCGGAATCCTCACCCCCGCCGTCAACAACGTCATCGGTAACGGTGTCGTCGTCGACCCGGGTGTGTTGTTGACCGAATTGGCAGGCCTGGAAGAGCGCGGCGTGGACACGTCCCGCCTGCTGCTTTCTGCTGATGCGCACCTGATCATGCCGTACCACGTGGCCATCGACAAGGTCACCGAACGCTTCCTGGGAGCGAAGAAGATCGGCACGACCGGCCGCGGTATCGGCCCGTGCTACCAGGACAAGATCGCCCGTGTCGGTGTCCGTGCCGCGGACGTCCTTGACGAGAAGATCCTGACCCAGAAGGTCGAAGCAGCACTCGAATTCAAGAACCAGGTGCTGGTCAAGATCTACAACCGCAAGGCACTCGACCCGCAGCAGGTCGTCGAAGAAGTACTGACGCAGGCCGAGGGTTTCAAGCACCGCATCTCGGACACGCGCCTGGAACTCAACCTCGCCCTCGAGCGCGGCGAGACCGTTCTGCTCGAAGGTTCGCAGGGCACTCTGCTGGACGTCGACCACGGCACGTACCCGTACGTGACCTCGTCCAACCCCACTTCGGGTGGTGCGGCGGTCGGTTCGGGAATCGGCCCCACCAAGATCACCACCGTGCTCGGCATCCTGAAGGCGTACACGACGCGTGTCGGTTCCGGTCCGTTCCCGACGGAGCTGTTCGACGATCACGGCGCATACCTAGCGAAGCAGGGCGGCGAGGTCGGTGTCACCACCGGACGCGCTCGTCGTACGGGATGGTTCGACGCTGTCATCGCGCGCTACGCGACGCGCGTCAACGGCATCACCGACTACTTCCTCACCAAGCTGGACGTGCTGAGCAGCCTCGACACCGTGCCGATCTGTGTCGCGTACGAGGTGGACGGTGTCCGCCACGACGAAATGCCGATGTCACAGAGCGACATTCACCACGCCAAGCCCATCTACGAAGAGATGCCCGGCTGGTGGGAAGACATCTCGGAGGCCCGCACCTTCGAGGAACTGCCGCAGAATGCGCAGAACTACGTGCTTCGTCTCGAAGAGCTTTCGGGTGCGTTCATCTCCTGCATCGGTGTCGGCCCCGGCCGCGACGAGACGATCGTCCGGCGCGAGATCGTCCGCTAGTTCGTTCCCTCGAAATCCCCGCTCATGCAAGCATGAGCGGGGATTTCGAGTTTCAAGCCAGCTTCGACAAGTGTGCGGTGACGGACTTCCAGTCGGGAAACTTGGTGCTGCCGAACTTGATCCACTCGCCCTCGAATCGATCTGCTCCGTTTGCTCCGCGGTCGTCGACGAGGTAGTCGCCACGATTGAGGTGTTTGTGGTGCGAGAGGATCAGACGTTTGTACGCGACGCTGCCTTCCTCCATTCCGAGGTGCTCTTGGACCCACAGAACCTTGTCGTGCCAGGCTGTGGCGTTCTTCCACGGCGCCGTCGAGAGGATGTAGGTGTCGAACTGCTGTGCCAGTTGGTGGTAGGCGTCGATAGCGCCGTCGAGAGGATCCATGCGAGAGAAGATGTGCGGCGCTTCGTCGAGGTCGTTCTTGTACTTCTCTCGGACGCCGTCGGTCAGGCGATCGATGCCCGACTGGAAGTTGACCAAGGTGTTGTCGAGATCGACGTAGAGAATCTTTTTGGAAGCCGGCATGGGAACCCTCTCTGGAGACTTTCTGAGTGCGAAAGAGTCCAGTTTTACGCAACTGGACTGAGATCAGTGCATTCTTCCCCCTGATCACAATCGCACGGGGGTCTGACAGCGTCGTTCTCGCGGTCTGAAGTCTTGTCGTGGAAGATGCCGCCGAGGGGTGCTGCCAGGCGAAACTGCTCCAACCGAATGTATGTACCTTCACCTTCGGCGGGCGCGAAGAAGTAGACGAGTGCCACGAAGAGTCCGATGCCGATCAGGGTTGCGAAGGTAGTCATGGACATATGATCAACTTGACTGGTATTGAGTTACATAGCCAAGTTGTCGATACTGGACTGCATGATGACTCGAGTTCTCGGTGCCCGTTCGCTTGCGCGCGATCTGGGATCCTGGCAGGAAGAGTCCGGACGCAGGCCCGCGTACCGTGCGCTTGCCGACGGTATCCGCCTGCTCGTGCACGACGGTCGCGTTCCGCTGGGAGTCGCACTGCCGAGTGAGCGTGAACTTGCGGCGGTACTCGAACTCAGTCGAACCACGATCACGTCGTCGTACTCGGTGCTGCGAGACGAGGGGTACCTGATCAGCAGGCAGGGTTCGCGAAGCACCGTGGCATTGCCTGCCGGCGCGCGGCCGAACGGGTTGATGTTCCGCTCCCATCAACCCGGGCCGAGTGGCCCCGTCGTCGACCTCAGTTACGCGGCGATGGCAGCTCCCGCCGCTCAGGTCGAACTGGCGTATGCGTCTGCGCTGCAGGAACTTCCGAACTTCCTTCCCACACACGGGATGGAACCGGTCGGGATCGCCGACTTGCGTGACGTGATCGCGCAGCGCTACACGGCGCGGAGTCTTCCCACCACCGCCGAACAGATCATGGTGACCTCGGGTGCGCAGCACGCGCTTCGATTGTTGCTGTCGGTGCTCACCTCACCCGGCGAGCGAGTGCTGGTCGATCATCCGACGTACCCCAATGCGCTGGAAGCGATTCGGCGAAACGGCGCTCGGCCCGTACCGGTTCCGGTCCGACCGGAGTTCGCGGCCGCCGGAGCCTGGGATCTCGACGGGATTCGTAGTGCAGCAAGGCAAACCGCTGCCAGAATGGCATACCTGATCCCCGACTTTCACAACCCGACCGGCCTCTGCATGGACTCTTCCGGCCGCGCCGAGCTTGCGAAGATTGCGCACGAAACGCGAATGACTCTGGTCGTCGACGAGACGATGGTGGATCTGTGGCTCGACGCACCACCGCCGGCGCCGGTCGCCTCACATGGGCGAGGCGCAGCGAAAACCGAAGTGGTGACGCTCGGTTCGACCGCGAAGTCGCTGTGGGGCGGGCTACGTGTCGGTTGGATTCGCGCCGATGCCGCGCTCATCACCCAGTTGGTGGGGGCGCGTGCCGCGGTCGACCTCGGTACTCCCGTCATGGATCAGTTGGCAGCCGCCTACTTGCTCGCCGACGACCGCTCGTTGCTCGAACAGCGTCGCGAAGTTCTGCGAGAACAGCGTGCGGTACTCCTCGGTGCGGTGGCCGAGCATCTGCCGGACTGGCGTCCCACCATCGGTTCCGGCGGAATGTCGGTCTGGATGCGAATGTCCGCGCCCGTCTCGACGGCGTTGGCGGCGGTGGCACCCAACTTCGGCGTACTCCTTGCCGCCGGCCCCCGTTTCGGCGTAGAAGGTGCGTTCGAACGATTCATCCGCGTGCCGTACGCACGTTCTCCCGAGGACCTCATTCGCGGCGTTGCGTCCATCGCCGCTGCGTACGACACTCTCGCGACGGATCGCGACACGGCAGACCAACGAATGGTCGTCGTCTGAGAACTGGGTACACACCCTGAAAGTGGTGTGAAACCAGGAGGTAGGGCATGACGGCGGTAGACGGTACAGGCGCAGCGGGAACCAGTGCGGCGGAAGCGCTCGCAGAACGATTGTTCGCGGCCACGCTCGGGGCATCGGAGCTGCAGGCCGTGTATCTGGGCGACCGGTTGGGCTGGTACCGCGCGCTGAGCGATCACGGCCCGCTCACGTCGACGGAGCTGGCGGACCGGACAGGGACCGTCGAAAGATATGCGCGGGAGTGGCTCGAGCAGCAGGCCGTCGCCGGTTATGTGGACGTCAATTCGGATGCCGATCGCCGGTACAGCCTGCCGCAGGCCCACGCCGATGTTCTGTTCGACGACGAGAACCTACTTTTCCTGGCGCCGCTGGCGAGGCTGTTCGTCGCGACGACGTCGTCGATGCCACGTCTACTCGACGCTTATCGTCACGGTGGGGGAGTCACGTGGGAATCGATGGGCCCCGATGCTCGCGAGGGTCAGGCGCTACTGAATCGGCCGATGTATCTCCATCAGCTCTGTCAGCAGTTTCTGCCGGTGGTCACCGACCTGCACGCCACACTTTCGGACGGCGGGCAGGTCGCTGATCTCGGGATGGGGGAGGGCTGGTCGTCGATCGCGCTCGCCCTCGGATACCCGAAGATCGAAGTGCACGGCTTCGACGTCGACGCGGCGTCGGTGAACGCTGCCCGTCGTAACGCTCATGATCGGGGGGTGGACGACCGCGTGCATTTCTCGTTGGTCGACGTCGCCGGACAGGCTCCTGAGGCCGGGCGAGCCGATGCCGGGACCTACGACGCCGTCTTCGCTTTCGAGTGCCTTCACGACGTTCCGGATCCGGTGGGTTTTCTTTCCACGGCTCGGGCGATTGCCCAGCCGGGCGCTCCGGTGATCGTGATGGACGAACGAACGGCGGATGAGTTCGATCCCGAGGCGGGTCCGATCGAGCAATTGCTGTACGGATTTTCGCTGACCTGCTGCTTACCGGACAGTCTTTCGCATCCGGGAAGCATTGCCACCGGGACGGTGATGAGGCACTCGACACTCGAAAGCTATGCCAAGGCGGCAGGTTTCGAGCGGGTGGACGTGCTGCCGATCGAGCACGAGATGTTCAGGTTCTACAGGTTGGGCTGACGCCCCGTGCGCCTTTTTGGTTGCAGTAACTACCAAAAAGGCGCACAGGGGCCGAAGGCCCTAGGTCCAGACCGTATCGATATCCGTCGCCTCACGCGCCGGCGCAGCGGGCGTCGTGGTGGGCGTGCGCGAGAAGCGCGGTGCGGGAGCATGCTGGGTGACGCCGTCCAGTTCGATGAGCGAACCGCGAGCCGCGATGTGTTCGTTGGACGGAGCCTCGGCGAAAGTCAGGACAGGGGAGACGCAGGCGTCGGTGCCGAGGAAGATCTTGGCCCACTCGTCGCGAGTCTTGGACAGGAACTTTTCGGTGAAGAGCTTCTTCATGTCGTCCCACTTGGACGTGTCCATCTGGTGAGGGAGCGTCGCGGGATCGAGTTCGAGGCCCTCGAGCAGCAATGCGTAGAACTGGGGTTCGATGGATCCGACGGCCATGTACTTGCCGTCGGAGGTCTCGTAGGTGTCGTAGAACGGAGCGCCGGTGTCGAGGAGATTGACGCCGCGCTCGTCGGACCAGACGCCGCGACCGCGGAATGCCCACATCATGTGGGAGAGCGCGAGGGTTCCGTCAACCATTGCCGCGTCGACGACCTGGCCCTTACCGGACGTCGAGCGCTCGACGAGAGCCGACAGAATGCCGAAGATCAGGAACATGGAACCGCCGCCGAAATCGCCGACCATGTTGAGCGGCGGGACGGGACGTTCACCCTTGCGTCCGATGGCGTTGAGGACACCGGTCAGTGAGATGTAGTTGATGTCGTGACCGGCGGCGTTGGCGAGCGGTCCTTCCTGTCCCCAGCCCGTCATACGGGCGTAGACGAGGCGCGGATTGCGCTCCGAGACCACGTCGGGTCCGAGTCCCATGCGTTCCATGACGCCGGGGCGGAAACCCTCGATGAGGACGTCGGCGCGGCCCAGGAGATCGAGCACTTTCGCGACGTCGGCCGGGTCCTTCAGGTTGGCCTCGACGATGCGGCGGCCGCGCTTGATCTGGTCGGTTGCGTTCGAGTCCTGCGGAATCTGCCCTGCGCGCTGCACGATGACGATGTCGGCGCCCATGTCCGCCAACAGTGTCGCGGCGTGCGGGCCCGGTCCCAATCCAGCGAATTCCACGATCCGAATGCCCGCGAGCGGGCCCTTCTTCTCCACAGCTTCTGCAGACACACGCACTCCCAATTCAGACGGTGACAACACTTCTGACCCGACGGTAACGTGTCGAATCGATCAGGTGTGCTCCGGGGCACTGTGTCCGCCGAGGGAGGCGCCGATCACTAGACGGCGGCACCCTCGAACTGAGCGTTGTAGAGACGGAAGTACGCGCCCGCCGCTGCGATGAGTTCGTCGTGTGTGCCCTGCTCGACGATCTTGCCCGCCTCCATCACGACGATCAGATCGGCGTTACGGATGGTGGAGAGCCGGTGCGCGATGATGAAGCTGGTCCGCCCGACGCGCAACGCGGACATTGCTTGCTGCACAAGCTGTTCCGTACGTGTGTCGACCGAGCTCGTCGCCTCGTCGAGAATCAGCAGCGACGGCTCCGACAGGAATGCACGAGCGATCGTGATGAGCTGCTTCTCGCCGGAGCTGATGTTCGACGCCTCCTCGTCCAGCACGGTGTCGTACCCGTCCGGGAGGGTGTGGATGAAGCGGTCGACGAAGGCAGCGCGTGCGGCTTCGTGAATCTCGTATTCGCTGGCGCCGAGTCGGCCGTATGCGATGTTGTCGCGGATCGTGCCGCCGAAGAGCCAGGTGTCCTGCAGAACCATGCCGACGTGCTTGCGCAAGTCGGAGCGGCGCATCTGCGAGATGTCGACGTCGTCGAGAGTGATTCGGCCGGAGTCGACTTCGTAGAAGCGCATGAGCAGGTTGACCAAGGTGGTCTTGCCGGCACCGGTGGGCCCGACGATGGCGACCATCTGCCCGGGCCGGGCCGTGAGGTACACGTTCTCGATCAACGGCTTGTCCGGCTCGTACCGGAACGAGACGTTCTCGAACTCGATGTGACCGACGTTGCGATGACGTCCGGCGGGCTCGGGGAGAAGCGGCACGTCGATGTCGGGCGACTGCTCGGGTTCGTCGAGAAGCTCGAAGACCCGCTCCGCCGACGCGGCTCCGGACTGCAGGCTCGTCGACATGGACGCGATCTGCGTCAGTGGCTGGCTGAACTGGCGCGAATAGACGATGAAGGCCTGAACGTCACCGAGTGACATGTTGCCGCTGGCGACCTTGAGAGCGCCGACCACAGCGAGCAGCACGTAGGTGATGTTTCCGACGAAGTTCATGACCGGCATGATCAGGCTGGAGAGGAACTGTGCGCCGAAGGACGCGTCGAGGAGCTTCTTGTTCTGCTCGGCGAATTCACGCTCGGCTTCGGCCTGATGCCCGTACACGCGTACCAGGTCGCGACCGCTGTAGTTCTCCTCGATCTGCGCGTTGATCTTGCCCGTCTCGGTCCACTGAGCCTTGTACAACACCTGTGCTCGCTTGGCGACCCTGGCAACGAGGAGCACCGATACCGGCACCGCGATCAGTGCGATCAGGGCGAGCATCGGAGAGATGACGAACATCATCGTCAGGACGCCGAGGACGGTGAGCACCGACGTCAGGAGCGAGGTCAACGTCGACGACAGCGTCGACGAGATGTTGTCGATGTCGTTGGTGACGCGGCTGAGGATCTCGCCGCGCGGTGTCTTGTCGAAATACGGAAGGGGGAGACGGTGAAGCTTCGCCTCCACCGAGGCACGCAGGTTGTAGATGGTCTTCTGGACGATGATGTTGAGGAGGAATGCTTCCAACCAGGCAAGCAGCGACGAGAGCAAGTACACGCCGATCGCGAGCATGACGACCTTGCCGATGGCGTCGAAGTTCAGACCCACACCGGGAACGACGTCGGTCGAGTTGGCGACAAGATCGGCGAACGTCGAATTCCCTGATGCCCGGATGGCGTCTGCGGCCTGCTCGCGGGTGAGTCCGGCGGGCAGGCTCTTGCCGATGAACCCGGCGAAGATGAGGTCTGTCGCGTGACCGAGGATTTTCGGCACTGCGACCGACAGCGCGATGCTGGCGATCGTCGCAACGACGACACAGAAGACCGCAAACTTGTGCGGCTGCAGAAGCGAGAGAAGCCGCTTCATCGTCGCCTTGAAGTGGCGAGGTTTTGTGTCCGTCGCGGTCAGCGCGGGCTTCGGCTCTTTGTCGGGGGTCTCGGGGTTACTCGACTTCGCATCCCCGTCCGCGGATTCAGGTTCGCTCGGGATCTTGGCGAACACCACCGTCGGGGCATCGTCGAAGTACTGGCTGTTGGGGCCGCCCCATGTCGGGTCCTGCGGGCTGGTCATGCGCTCATCTCCGCGGGAATCTGGGAAGCCACGATCTCTTGGTACGTCGGACAGTTGGCCAGAAGGAACTGATGGTCGCCGAGGCCGACCGGCGCACCGTCTTCGAGGACCATGATCTGGTCGGCATCGATGATGGATGCGACGCGCTGAGCCACGATGATGACCGTCGAATGAGTCGAAACCGTCCGGAGTTCGCGTCGGACCGCGGCGTCCGTATGCATGTCGAGAGCGGAGAACGAATCGTCGAAGACGAAGATCCGGGGTCTGCGGACCACCGCTCTGGCGATGGCGAGACGTTGTTTCTGTCCGCCCGAGAGATTGCCGCCGCCCTGCGCGATCGGTGACTCGAGACCGTCGGAGAGTTCCCGGACGAAGTCGTCTGCCTGGGCGATGGTGAGGGCTGCCCAGATGTCGTCGTCGGTGGCGGTCGGGTTTCCGTAGCGGATATTGCTCGCGATCGTGCCGGCGAACAGATAGGCCTTCTGGGGCACGTATCCGAAGTTGGCGAAGAGTTCGTCCTGATCCCAGCCACGGACGTCCAAGCCGTCGACCAGGACGGCGCCGGCTGTGACGTCGAAGAGCCGGGGGATGAGTGAGACGAGGGTCGATTTGCCACTGCCCGTACTGCCCACGATCGCGGTGACCGTGCCTGGCATGCATCGCATCGAAACATTCGACAGAACCGGCGTTTCTGCTCCCGGATACGTGAATCCGGCTCCACCGAACTCGACCACGCCGTATGGGCTGGTCGGGCGAAGGGGCTGGGCCGGCGCGGGCACGGTCGCCTCGGTGTCGAGTACTTCGGTGATGCGGTCGGCGCACACGGCGGCGCGGGGGATCACGACGGCCAACATGGTCGCCATGACCACCGACATCAGGATCTGCATGACGTAGGCGAGGAAGGCGCTGATCTGTCCGATCTGCATGTCCCCGGTGTCGACCAGATGCGCGCCGAACCACAGGACCGCCACGCTCGACAGGTTGGCGATCAACATGACGGTGGGCAGCAGAACCGCCTGGTACCGGCCGATGAGGAGCGAAGTGTCGGTCAGTTCCTTGTTGGCCTTGTCGAAGCGGATCGTCTCGTCGGGTTCGCGAACGAAGGCGCGAATGACACGCATACCGGTGAGCTGTTCGCGCAGTGATCGATTGATGTTGTCGATCCGCGTCTGCATCGTCCGGAAATGCGGGATCAGCTTGGCCACCACGACCGAGACGGTGATGCCGAGCAGTGGTACCGAAATCGTCAGGAGCCAGGACATCTGCAGGTTCTCGCGCAGAGCCATGATGATGCCGCCGATGCACATAAGTGGGGCGCTGACAAGCATCGAGGACGTCAGCATGACCAGGGCCTGGATCTGCAGGACGTCGTTGGTGTTGCGTGTGATCAGCGTCGGCGCACCGAAACTGTTGAATTCGCGATCCGAGAAACTGCCGACTGCCTTGTAAAAGGCGCCTCGAACGTCGTGGCCGAAGCCCATCGACGATTTTGCAGCCAGATAGGTCGATGCGACCGACGCGATGATCGACGCAAGCGAGACCAGGAGCATGATCCCGCCGGTGGACATGATGAATCCGGTGTCGCCTCGGGCGACGCCGTCGTCGATGATCCGCGCGTTGAGTGTGGGGAGGACCAACGACGCGATGGCCCCGAAGAGTTGCAGTGCGAGGACCCCGGCAAGCAACCAGCGGTACGGCGGCAGGTACGTCTTGAGGAGTTTTGCTAGCACGACGGTTCCCGGTGAGTTGCCTCGGTTGCCGCTCGTTCGCGATTGATCACACGCACACGGTATGACAGATCGCGGTCGAGGTTGGCACCGACTCTGACGATTGCATCCTTTTGTCCTAATTGACTGTGATCTCGAACACACTCGAATTCGAGATTGGATTCAGGTCACAGCACCTGAACTGCAGGTTTACATATTAATCCAATGTGTCACGTTTTCGCTTGGACAGAAACAAACTGGACGTACGTATTTAGCTTGGCTACAAAGACGTGGAGCGAACAAAACGTGCGCCGCGTCATAGATATTCATGCAAGGAGTCACATATGGGATCCCTCGGAAACCTCCTCAAGGCCAACGGTATGGGCTGGGGCATTCTCCAGCTTCTGCCCCTGGTCAACATGCTCAAAACCCTTCAGGGGCTGGACACCGCGAGCTCGAACTCCTGACGTTCGACCTCGAGAAATCTTCCGAAACAACGCAGGAGTAGTCGCATGACCTCGATTCAGAATCTCGACGCCTTCCTCAAGAGTGTTCTTGCATTCGTGACCAAGTTGAACGCGGGATCGGCAGACGGCTCGGGTTCGGCCGGTTCGGCCGCCGAGTAGTTCTCGGTCCTCACTTCATCTCAACTGCATTCCGACAAAAGGAGGCCCGACATGGGTTCATTCGAAGACTTCAGCGGCGTCGTCAAGACGTTCATTCCGGTGCTCAAGGACCTGTTCACGGCACTCGGTGGTGGCTCTCTCACCCCTGGGACGGGATCGGCGGCCGATAAGTAAGTCCAGTTTGTCCGAAAGTGTGGCTCGCAGTTGTCTGCGGGTCACACTTTTCGGCTTTTCACTGTGAGCTAAATCACATTATGGGACATTCTAGAGGGTGGATTTGCCCTTTGAACTGCAATTATCCGTAAGGGTGTGACCGAAAGTCCGCATTGATAGCTATTAGGTAGCTAGACAAGTGTGGAAAGCCGGTCTATAAATGCAGGCAGCGCCAAGTAAGTGCGCTACATCACAGCTCGGGATGTTGTTCGGGGGGCGGTTCAGCCATCCGTGCGGCAGAAGTTCCCGAACCATCTCGGCCACCGCCTGCGGCCGGAATGGCGCTGGAACATCACATCACCTCACATACAGGAGAACCTCCTATGTTCGGATCACTCAGCACCCTCGGACCCCTGCTCACCGCGCTCGGAGCTTTCCTCAAGTCCGTTCCCACCGAATCGCTGTCCGGCAAGGGCGAGGGCTCGTCCACCGGTTCACTCTCGGGTCTGTCCAGCGGATCCGCCGAGTAGTCATCCCTTCCGGCAGGTCCATTCGGCTCTGCCGATCGGATTGCATGCAGGTGCCCTCTGTCCACTGTCGTGGCCGGAGGGCACTCGCGTTTGCGGAGATGGTCGCAGCTGCCGTTTTGGCATGTGAACACAGAACTGCGAGTGGCAGCACCTGCGTACGATGGTTCGACGACATCGGCATACGGTCACCGCGACGTCCGGTGCTCCCGAATTCAGAGGTAGCCGACCGCGAGGTGACGCATGGTAGGGACGAGTCGCTTTCTGCGCCTTCTCCTAGTGCTGGCCGTCGTACTTGCGGCATCGTTGATCGGCATCCTCACGCGCCCACCAGGTTTGCTCGCGACTTTCTGGTGCGCCAACGCCATTCTGCTTGGAATGATGGTCAGATGGCCGGTCCTGATCGAATGGCGGACGTGGATCGCCGCGGCCGTCGGATACGTCTGCGCTGACCTGATTACGGGCAACTCGCTGTCGCTTGCCCTGCAGCTGAACGGGGCCAACCTCGCCGGAGTGACGCTCGGTGTTCTCGTTCTGTACTACTTGAAGCGCACACCGTTCCGATTGGTCGATTCGCAGTCGCTGGTATGGATGGTCTTTGTTTCGTTCGTCGCGGCGACTGGTACCGCGGCCACTGCCGGCGCCTTGGACCGGCTCTTACGCGGTCAGTCCTTTGCCGACACGTTTTTCCACTGGGGTGCCACCGAGGTCATGGCGTACCTGCTGGTCCTTCCTCTCATTCTCACTCTCACCATCCCATCGAGTCTTGCCGAGTTCCGCAGGAAACTGACCGCCAGAACTGTCGCCGCTCTGAGCGTTCCGCTACTCGCCACTGCAGCCTGCGTGCCGATCGCCCTCAGTAT
Source organism: Rhodococcus sp. MEB032 (assembly GCF_030208925.1). Classification (NCBI taxonomy): domain Bacteria; kingdom Bacillati; phylum Actinomycetota; class Actinomycetes; order Mycobacteriales; family Nocardiaceae; genus Rhodococcus; species Rhodococcus sp. MEB032. The sequence goes on along the minus strand of NZ_JARVSY010000027.1, from coordinate 45,510 downwards.
CGAAGGGCCGATTGCGCTGGTCTTGCCGATTCCAGCTCTCCTCTGGTGTGCCACTCGCATCTCGGTTCCGAGCACTGCCTTCGTTTCAGTGGTCTGGTCGGTGTGGTCACTCATGATGGCGGGTAGCGGTCGACTCGACATCGGAGATCAAGCCGCCTCGACGTGGAACGAGGACGTCATCACATCCGTAGCGGTCACCCTGATCGCGTTGGGGCCGATAGCGGTTGCCTGTGCGACCGAGGAACGCCGTGCTGCCGAGCGTGAGCTCTTCCTTGCCGTCGAATTCGACCATCTGACCGGGGTCCTCTCGCGCGGTGCGTTCCTCGGCCACGCGGAAGCGGAACTTGCCGACGCGGCTCGCACACAATCTCCGGTCGGCCTGCTGATGCTCGACCTGGACCACTTCAAGAGCATCAACGACACGCATGGACATATGACCGGTGACAGCGTTCTCGCGAACTTCGCCGAGCGGGCCGCTGACCGATTGTCGGACGGCGATCTGATCGGAAGGCTCGGCGGCGAGGAGTTCGCCGTTCTGCTTCCGGACTGCAGCTACGCGCGAGCAATCGATGTCGCCGAGGCGGTCCGCGGCGCGCAAGTCGAGTACTCGGCCGAATCAGATGTGACGAGCACCGTCAGCGTCGGCGTCGCGTGGGTCGATCATGCGACGCCGGCGCTGTCGACCCTCATGAGCGTCGCAGACGAGGCTCTGTACGACGCCAAGCGTGCTGGGCGCAACCTCGTGAAAGTGCACCGCGTCGGCAACGACACCGTGCCGCAACGGAATTCCGAGCCGGACACTGCCACCCGCACCTATCGCAAACCTGCGCTACCCCGAACGATCCGGCGAGGATTTGGCCGCGAAGGTGTGGTGGACGGCCGATAACCGCGCTGACCTGCATCGGGATTGGCATATAGTCGCACCCATGCAGCTTGATTCGACGCCTTCGCCCCTGCCGACGCTTCCGCTCCGATTCGGAACCCCACTGACCGAGAACTCCATCCGCGTGATGATGTTGGGATCAGGCGAGTTGGGTAAGGAAGTTGTCATCGCGCTGCAGCGTCTGGGCGTCGAAGTGATTGCGGTGGATCGGTATCCCGATGCCCCTGGGCACCAGGTGGCTCATCGTGCTCATACCGTCGACATGACCGATCCGGAAGCACTGCTTGCCGTCATCGAGTTGGAAAAGCCTCACTTCGTGGTTCCCGAGATCGAGGCCATCGCGACGGATGCGCTTGCACTCGTCGAAGAACGCGGGGGTGCGGTGGTCATTCCGACCGCCCGAGCCACCCAGCTCACGATGAACCGTGAGGGAATCCGTCGGCTCGCGGCCGAGGAGTTGGGCCTGCCCACTTCGCCGTACGCTTTCGCGGACTCGCTTGCCGAAGTGCAGGCAGCGACAGACCGAATCGGTTTCCCGTGCGTCATCAAGCCAGTCATGTCCTCGTCGGGGAAGGGACAGTCGACGGTTCGATCCGCCGAAGATCTCGACGCCGCATGGGATTACGCGATGGCCGGAGGTCGTGTGAATCACGGCCGGGTGATCGTCGAAGGCTTTGTCGATTTCGATTACGAGATAACGCAATTGACAGTTCGAGCCGTCGGTGAGAGCGGTCAGGTCGAGACGTCGTTCTGCGAACCGATCGGGCACCTGCAGGAGGCCGGAGACTACATCGAATCGTGGCAGCCGCAGCAGATGTCCGCGGTTGCCCTCGCCTCGGCCCGAGACGTCGCCGAGAAGGTGACCACGGCTCTGGGCGGGCGAGGCATCTTCGGCGTCGAGCTATTCGTGAAGGGCGACGACGTCTTCGTCTCCGAAGTGAGCCCACGGCCGCACGACACCGGATTGGTGACTCTGCGGACGCAGCGACTTTCGGAGTTCGAACTGCATGCCCGCGCGATCCTGGGCTTGCCGGTCGACACGACGCTCACGTCTCCGGGAGCATCGGCAGTGATCTACGGCGGAGTGGAGGCAAAGGGGATCGGATTCGACGGCGTCGCCGAGGCGCTCGCGGTTCCCGAGACGGACCTGCGGCTCTTCGGCAAGCCGGAGAGCTTCACGCGTCGTCGCATGGGTGTTGCAGTGTCGACGGCCGCCGATGTGCCTACTGCACGCGACCGTGCTCGCGAGGCTGCGTCGAAGGTGCGTCCCGTCGGATGAGTCCAGCGGCCGAGGTCCTCGTCGGGCTGGTCATCCTGGTCGGTCTGATCGGTGTCGTCGTTCCGATTCTCCCGGGGACGCTTCTCGTTTTCGGTGCAATTCTGGTGTGGGCGATCATGACCGGTGGTGCCACGGCGTGGACGGTGTTCGCGCTGTCCGCGCTGGCACTGGTGGTCACCGGGATCGTGAAGTACACGTGGCCGGGCAAGCGGATGAAGTCCGGGGGAGTGCCCAACCTGTCGGTGGTGGTCGGCGGCGTCGTCGGCATCATCGGGTTCTTCGTGATTCCGGTCGTGGGGTTGTTCCTCGGATTCATCGTCGGAACGTATTTCGCGGAACTAGCGCGGCTGCGCCGTTACGACATCGCTTGGTCGTCGACGCTTCACGCGGTGAAGGCAGTCGGATTGTCCATGCTGGTGGAACTGTTCGGAGCGCTGATCGCGGCGGGGCTGTGGCTGGGAGCCGTTGCGTTCACCTGAGCGCAGCGGTACCAGGAGCGGGCGTTGTCGCACATGACCGCGGGCAGGTCGTCGCCGACAGCGTCGGCGATCACGTCCAGGTCGTGGACCTCGAACGCTCGACGTGCCCGTGTACCGGGTAGATCGGTGCCGAACATCAGCGCAGCGGGATTGACCGCGTGGATCTGGCGCAGCACATCGCTGACGTCGGAGATGGTGGTGCGGCCGAACCCGGTGGCTTTGACGCGCACTCCGCGGTCGACGAGGTTGAGGAGATACGGCAGTCCGCGGGTGGACATTCCCAAATGGTCGATGCTCACCGCGGGCAATTTGGCGAAGACCGGTTCCAACGACAGCAACAGCGTGGCATCGACGTAGAACTCGGCGTGCCAACCGACCAGATCGAATGCGCGGTTGGCAAGATCGGCAAGCAGACGCAGGTCGGTGGCGCCGCGGCGCAGGTTGAACCGGACGGCACGTACTCCCAGTGCGTCCAGAGCAACGATGTCTTCATCCGTCGCATCGAGCGGCAAAGCAGTGACGCCCACCCAGCCTTCGCCAAGTTCGGACAAGGCAGCTTTCAGGTATTCCTGGTCATTGCCCTGGTACGACGCGGTCACCACCGCGCCGCCGTCAACGCTGAGGCCCTTCAGCGAGGCAATCCGGGCCCGGTAATCGGCCACGGTGAAGGGCTCAGGCAGGTACCCGTGATTCTCGACCAGCGGGAAGCGCGGGTCGATGATATGCACATGGGCGTCAAACACGGGGTCTATTTTGCCCTGTTGCCCTGGGTCCCTGCACACACCACCGGCCCGATGTGACCTGGGTCGCGTCGGGCCGGTGGAGGGCTTCTGTTCAGTTACTTCCGCGCACTCAGTTCGCGCGGTCGGGCTCGGATGCCTTCAGCATGTCGTGACGCTCGACGACCTTGATGCGCTCACGGCCCTCGGGCTCGCCCAGGCTGCGCTCGTGCGCGTCGAGGCGGTACCAGCCCTGCCAGGTCGTGTACGGAACCTGCTTGCCTTCGAGGAACTCGATGACGGCGTTCTCGTCGGGGTTCGCGGCGCCCGCGAAGTCGACGGAGTCCTCGAGAAGATTCGCGACGGTTTCGTTGGCGTCACCCTTGGTGTGGCCGATGAGGCCGACGGGGCCGCGCTTGATCCAGCCGGTGACGTAGGTGGCCGGCATGAACCGGGCTGCGCCCTCGGCGTTGTCGTCGGCGACGACGCGTCCGGCGTCGTTGGGGACGGTGCCGGCCTGGTCGTCGAACGGCAAGTGCGTGATGTTCTGCGAGAGGTAACCGACGGCGCGGTACACGGCCTGGACATCCCAGTCCTTGTACGTGCCGGTGCCCTTGACGTTGCCGGTGCCGTCGAGCTGAGTGCGCTCGGTGCGCAGGCCGACGACCTTGCCGTCTTCACCGAGGATCTCCGTGGGAGATTCGAAGAAGTGCAGGAACAGCTTGTGAGGACGGGCTCCGACGTCGCGAATTGCCCAGTCCTGCAGCGTATTCGCAACCATGTCGACCTGCTTGGAGTTGCGGCGAGCCTGCTCGGAACCCTCGTCGTAGTCGATGTCCTCGGGGTCGACGATGACCTCGATGGTCGGCGAGTGGTCGAGTTCGCGCAGTTCGAGAGGGGTGAACTTGGCCTGGGCCGGGCCGCGGCGTCCGAAGACGTGAACCTCGACGGCCTTGTTGTTCTTGAGGCCCTCGTAGACGTTGGCGGGGATCTCGGTCGGCAGCAGTTCGTCGCCGGTCTTGGCGAGAACGCGGGCGATGTCGAGGGCAACGTTGCCGACGCCGAGGACGGCGACCTTCTCGGCTTCGAGCGGCCACGTACGCGGTACGTCGGGGTGGCCGTCGTACCAGGAGACGAAGTCGGCCGCGCCGTAGCTGCCGTCGAGTTCGATGCCCGGGATGCCGAGCGCACGGTCGGCGTTGGCGCCGGTGGAGAAGATGACCGCGTCGTAGAACGACTGCAGGTCGTCGAGGGTGATGTCGGTGCCGTAGTCGATGTTGCCGAGCAGGCGTACCTGAGGCTTGTCGAGCACCTTGTGCAGGGCGGTGATGATGCCCTTGATGCGCGGATGATCAGGCGCGACGCCGTAACGAATCAGGCCGAAGGGCGCGGGCATGCGCTCGAAGAGGTCGATGCTGACGCCGCGGCCGGAAACTGCGGTGTCGGATTTCATGAGGGCGTCGGCGGCGTAGATGCCGGCGGGGCCGGCGCCGACGATCGCGACCCGGAGTGGGCGGTTGGAGTCAGTCATCGTGAGGACAGCTACCTTCTTCGAAGTTCGGACAACATATCGACAAGTATCCAATTTAGCCGAACCTAAGCACAGTGCCTCGGTTGCGGCCGAACGGATCCACACTCTCACTCGATCGGTTGTGGGTAAACCTATTCTTTCCTCCCATTCTCCTGTTGTCTCGGGTATCCGGGGTAGGGGCCTGATCCTTGACGGGCCACAATTTCAAGTTGTGGGGGACTATTGGCGTTATGAGTGACGAGCTGCGCGAATCCGACAACATCGATGGCAAGAAGGCGTCTGCGGGGCCGTTCCTCTTGGCTGTCGCCATCGTCGCCTTGATCCTGGGTGGAATCTTCGTCGCATCGTGGATCTCGCCGGCCGAGGAGAACGTCACCGAGTCGGACCGCGTGAGCCGCTCCGTCACCGACTACGTCGATGCCGAGAATCGGAATGACGCGGAGACGATCAAGACCCTGACCTGCGCGAGCTTCAATTCGAGCAACGGTCCTATGGCCGGCGTCGACGGGACGGTCGAGCTGAAGGGTGTGGACGGGGTCGCGGTCAACGGCGATCGCGCCCGGGCCGACGTGACGATCACCGGTGGCGGAGCGGGCGAGCGAGTCTCGACCTGGGCCCTGACCCGTGACGGCAACCGTTGGGTCGTCTGCAACTGACGGCCCGCTCAGGCGCTCACGGCAGTCTTGTGAAAACATGGACTACGTGAGTTACGCAGGCGATCTGACGCCGGAGCAAGCCTGGGAGCTGCTCCGCGAAAACCCCGACGCCGTGCTGGTCGACGTGCGGACCGATGCGGAGTGGAAGTACGTCGGTGTCCCCGATGTGTCCTCCCTCGGCAAGCAGGCTGCACTGATCGAATGGGTGAGCCACCCGACCGGCGCGCGCAATGACAACTTCGTCGACCAGTTGAAGGAAGCCGGCATCACTGCTGATTCCTCCGGGTCGGAGCGTCCGGTGATTTTCCTGTGTCGATCCGGACAACGTTCCATCGGTGCGGCGGAAGCTGCGACTGCGGCGGGCATCGGCCCGTCGTACAACGTGCTCGACGGGTTCGAAGGCGCATTGGGTGCCGACGGACATCGCGGACTTGTAGGTTGGCGGGCCATCGGCTTGCCATGGAGGCAGCAGTGAGCGGAATTCCCCAGGGTGGCGCATTTCAACGAGCGCTGCCGGACGACGTCGGTCTCGGCACCCTCGGTGTTCGCGGCGGACTGATGCGTACCGGGTTCGAGGAGACTTCCGAAGCGCTGTTCCTCAACTCCGGATTCGTCTACGAGAGTGCAGAAGCCGCCGAACAAGCCTTCACCGGCGAGGTGGATCATTTTGTCTACTCCCGCTACGGCAACCCGACCGTCAAGATGTTCGAAGAGCGTCTGCGTCTCATCGAAGGTGCAGAAGCCTGCTTTGCGACTGCCAGCGGAATGTCGGCAGTCTTCACGGCGTTGGGCGCACTGTTGGCCAACGGCGACCGATTGGTGGCTGCGCGCAGTCTCTTCGGATCCTGCTTCGTGGTGTGCAACGAGATTCTTCCGCGCTGGGGAGTCGAGGTCGTCTTCGTCGACGGTGAGGACAACGCGCAGTGGGAAGAGGCGCTGTCCGTGCCTACCACGGCAGTGTTCTTCGAGACGCCGTCCAACCCGATGCAATCTCTCGTCGACGTTCGACGGGTGTCGGAGCTTGCTCATGCAGCCGGTGCAAAGGTAGTGCTGGACAACGTCTTCGCGACGCCGCTTCTGCAGCGCAGCCTCGATCTGGGGGCCGACGTCGTGGTGTACTCCGGCACCAAGCACATCGACGGTCAGGGGCGCGTGCTTGGTGGCGCGATTCTCGGTACCGAGGAATACATCAGCGGTCCCGTTCGAGAACTGATGCGGCACACCGGTCCTGCGCTCAGCCCGTTCAATGCGTGGACTCTGCTCAAGGGCCTGGAGACGATGCCGGTTCGTATTCGGCACTCCGTGGCTTCGGCACTCGAGATCGCCGAATTCCTCGAAGGACACTCCGGCGTCAAGTGGGTCAAGTATCCGTACCTGACGTCGCATCCGCAGCACGAGCTCGCGAAGTCTCAGATGAGCGGTGGCGGAACGGTTGTCACGTTCGAGCTCGATGCGCCTGACGGAGAGGGCAAGAAGCGGGCGTTCGAGGTTCTCAACGGCCTGCGCGTCATCGACATCTCCAACAACTTGGGAGATTCCAAGTCGTTGATCACTCACCCCGCCACGACAACGCACCGGGCCATGGGGCCGGAAGGCCGTGCAGCAGTGGGTCTTACAGACGGCGTTGTCCGTCTGTCCGTCGGGCTCGAAGACACGGCTGATCTGTTGGCTGATCTGAAGCGAGCACTCGGCTGAATCGCTGGAGCGCCTTGCCTCGAACTTCCGACGGCAAGGCGTTCTACGGTGCGGGCGTGAGACCCAGTTGTTTGACGTCGATCGTCAACGCCGTCGTATTCAGTGTGAGACCTGAGCTTGTCGTGTCGGTGGGGTAGATCGTGAACAACACCTGCGCCGTCAGATTGGTGTTGTTCAGGGCCGACGTGACCGCGATGAGGTTCGGCGTCGGTGCTGTGCTGTCGTACAGCAGATTGTTGCTCTGATCCGTGACGTACGTGCGAAGGTCGATGTTGGCGGCTGCGAGCCCGCCGCTCAACTTGGTCTTGTCGACTGTCACGTTCGCTTTCAGACGTGGGCCGGTGGCCATCACCTTCGAATCGCAGAAATACGTGTAGTTGAATCCGGGCTTGAGCCGGTAGGTAGTGATGTCCGGGATATATACGAGTGGATTCGGATTGGTGGGCGCGTTGACGTAGACCTGCGAATACCAGCCCCCGCCGTTCGTGGTCACGCATGCTCCCAGATCCAGGGTCCCGGACTGGACAGCGGCGCTTGTCAGGGTCGCACTGTCGGTCCACTTCGCCAATGTGCCCGAGCCGCCGAGCAATACAGCTCCGGCCGCGGCGACTGCCATTGCAGCCTTCGTCGTCTTCTTCATCACGGCACCAGTGCCTTGATTTCGTCCGGAAGTTCGCTCGGGGTAGGAGATTCGGCCCAGACTCCCGTTGACGTGTCGATGACGGTGACTCCGGAAGGGGTGATTACGTATAGCTGATCGGTACCGGTGAGCCAATGCAGGACAGCGTCGCTGTCAACGGGACCTCGATATACCTCAGCGCCCGATGAATTCGACACGGACACAACCGTTCCGCTGGCAGTCGAGAGCTTCTGGGCGCTGAGACCGGTCGTGGTCGCCGGGGCGTCGACGGGAACCTCGCTCGGGGTGGTCGTAGTTGGTGGCACCGTTGTCGTTGTCGTTGTCGTTGTCGTTGTAGCGGTCGTCGTCTGGGGCGCCGTAGTTGTAGCCGGTGACGAGGTGGTTGTCGACGGTGCAGTTGTGCTGGTGGTTGTCGACGGTGCAGTTGTGCTGGTGGTTGTCGACGGTGCAGTTGTGCTGGTGGTTGTCACAGCCGGCGCCAATGTCGTGGTGGGCGTGGTGGATGAGGCGGTCGTGGAAGTGACGGCCGTAGTAGGAGTGCTCGGAGCGTCTGCCGCCAGTGCCGGCGCTGCCGATCGACTGAGAGCAGATGTCCCGCTGATCGGACCGCCACACGAGTAGAGCAGGCCGACGAGAATGCTGAATTGGTAGCCGGAGTACGACGGCGTGACCGACGTGCCGCTCAGTCCATGGATTTCGATGTTGTAGGTGCCGACTATGAGCGGGAACGCGACTGTTGTACCGCCCGAGCCGTATCTCATGGAGCCTGTAGTAGACGTTGCGGTGTAGTCGTTCGACCCCAAAAGGTTTCCGCTGGCGTCGCGAGCGATGAGGCGGTATGAGCTTCCGACAGTCGCGGGCCAAGTGATCGTTACTGCGACCGGAACAACGAGCGCAAAATTCACCGCGCAACTGGCTGTGCTTGGCGACGTGGGAAAGGTTGCAGCAGTGCCGAACTGAATGCTTGTTGCCGCGGCTGTGTCGGTGTACCCCGCCTTGGTACCACCGATCTGGGACACACCGACCACCGTGAGACCGACCGTAGCCAAGGCGACGATGGCCTTGAGGGCATGGGAGTCGCCGCGTATGTCCTGACGATCCCGCTGAGGTTCCTCCGCGTCGGAAGCCTCACGTCGACGGAACGCGATGTACAGGAGCCCGCCGACGGCAATCGCACCAAGCACAAGCCCACTCGGTCCGGACAGCCAGACTGCCACGTATCCGAGGCGGTTGATGCTGAAGAAGACGCGATCGGCTTCGGTGATGACGTAGGGATCGGGATCGGCGATCGGATTTGCATCACCACGCAGTTGTGCGACGGCAAGGTTGTTGCCCTGCTGATCTATTGATTCCACACGATGGGTGATGCGCGTGCCTTGGCTGTCGGAGACGCTGACGATGTCACCGACCAGCACTTCCGAAGCAGGCACGGTGCGCGCGAATGCGAGAGCACCGGTATCGATCGTGGGTGACATCGATCCACTCCGAAAGATCAGCGGGGTGATACCGAAAGCCAGACCGGCGATGAAAATGATGATGGATACCAAGCCTGCGAGGGCTCCCAGGCTGAGCAGGACTTCCCGTACCCGGTTCTGCATCGAGGCCTTTGCATGTTTTTTCGTGTGTCGAGCCATTGCCATCACACCTTTGCCGTGAAGGTCAGGACGATGTTCGACGTGCTGTTCGTCGGCGGTGTCGGTGTTGTCGGAAGCTGCACCGAGACACATAAATTCTCGGTAGCCCCGACCGCCAGTGGGCGGTCGGGGCTACCGATGGCTTGATTCGCGGTGAGTGTCAGCGCGAGCGAGGACACAACGTTGGCGCCGTCAGTGCACTTGTTGGCAACAGTTCCGTTGGAGGAAACCGTCATTCGTAGAGAAGTCGTCAACGCACCGCTACTCGTAGACGTGATCGTGTACTTCAGTGGGACAGTTGCCGCTGTGCCCAGGTTGTTGACCTTGATCAGAGCGGTGTTCGAATCACCGGGAATCATTCCGGACTTGCCAAGCTCACTGAAATTCAGGGACTTGGTCAGGGTGGGCTGGGCGGTGCTGTTCAACTGCAGATTGATAGAACCCGTCGTGATGTTGCCCGAGGTTGCCGTGGCGGAAGACGTCCAGGCCGCGAGCGTGGTCACTCCGCCGACACCAAGCACCATCCCCAGCGCGAGCAGCGCGCGAAAACGCGTGCTGGTCAACAGGTGACGAATCCGATGGGCCGGACGGTCAGGGCGCGAGGGCATCGTGCTGGCCTTTCTCGATCTGGGCGGAGTCTGCGGGCGCGAAAGTTGCAGGGTCAGGAGCCAATCGGGCTCGAGCCCGCTCCTTCCGGCCGTCACGGATGCCGCTGATCATCATGTACGACGCGTACAGCAGTAGAGCGGTCACTACGATCACCACGATCACGGTGCGCTGCTCTCCCGTCAGCCAGGTGTTCACGTAACCGAGATAAGGCAGGCTGTACCAGACCTTTCCCCGGATCTGCACCGGCCGCACTTCCTTCTCGTCAGGCTCACCGTTCGCATCGCCCTGGGTGATGAAAGTTCTTTCACCCTTCTGGTTTTCACTTGTGGCGATGATCCGGTGCGTGACGACGGTCGGCTGACCCGATTCCAGCTGGTACGTAATAGGTGTACCGATCCCCAGTTCGGACGGATCGACAGGTTTGACCACTACCAGTGATCCAGGGTTGTACGTCGGGCGCATCGAACCGGTCAGAATCGTGAAGCGCTGTGCTCCGGCAAAGAAGGGAACGACAATCGTTGCGACGATGACTGCCGAAATTGCCAGCAGCAGTGTCCAACTGACGATAGAGGTGATCCACCAGAGTGGGCCGGTGCGATCGGTGCGCTTCGTGGAGTGTTTTGTCATACCGGACCTGCCTGGAAGGTCAAGGTCGTGGTGCTTGTTGCACCTGAGACCGCCCCGACGCCTACCGTGAGTCGCAAGCACAGAATGTACGTACCGCCTGAGACCAGTGGACTCGGCATGTACGCCGGTGAAACCGGGTACTGCAGCGATGCATCCATCGATCCGGACGTCAGTGGGGTCACTGCCGGAGCCGCGGTGTTGACGCCGGCAGGGCAGGCGCCTTCGTTGGCGACTCCGTAAGTGGTCAACGTGAATCCCGTAAATGCGGTCGTCGACTGCATTCGCCATTGCAGAGGATCAGTCCCCGAATTCTTGACGGTGAGCGGTGCTTGCACCGTGTTTCCCGGGACAACGGGCGTCGCGGCCGTCGTCAAGTTCGCCAGGGTGTACGCCGCACTGGTTCCGGCAGATGTACCAACCGTGAGGTTGACGCTGGCGGCTGTCGCCGTACCGCCATTCGCGCTCGCCGAATCGGACCACAGCGCGAGCGACTGCTGTGACGATGCAAACACCGCTACAGCAGCCACCGCGACTGCGATCGCTCCCCAGACCTTTTTCCTCATGAAATTACGGGGCCGGTGTCAGTGCTGTCTGAGTGACGACCAACTTCATCGCCGACAAGTTCAGCGACTGGTTCTGCGCGACCTGATTGGCCACCTCGTTGAAGTTCAGCCGGACTCCGACGTGGACGATCGTTCCGTTCTGGGCTTTGGTGATCTGCGAAATCGGGTTGCCGCCAGTGTCCTTGATTGTCGTCACGGGCACGACAGCAGCGGCAAGCTCGGCGCTGTTCGCACCCGGAACGATTCCGGCCGTATCAGCGGTCAGAACAGCCGCGAGACGATCGCCCACTGCGGTCACAGTGACGTCGCAGGTGTATTCGATGCTCTCGGTGGTGACTATTCGGTAAGCCGAGATGTTGGTGATCGCGGTCTTCGTCGGGTTGAGGGAGTTCCACCCGCCACCGACCGGTGCGCAAGAGCTCAGGTCGAGGGCGCCGGACGTGACGGGCCCGCCGCCACTGACGTCGGCCGAATCGCTCCAGACTGCGAGCGAGCCGGCACCGCCGAGGAGGAGGGCACCGGCCGCCGCAGCAGCGATCGCACCCTTGGTCTGCTTCTTCATGAAAATCTCATTTCATGTCTGGGACCCGAAATGGGGCCATTCAGACATGAGTATCAGACACGGCAAACGATTCGTTACCACTTTTCGAAAAATCAATTTTACGACTGGAGTCCAACTGTCACTCGGTGTCGAAATGAGCTTTTACCTGCGTCTAACTACTCGTTTGTAAGTTTGGTGCGAATAAAACCGTTGGTTTGTTCAGTTGGACAAAGCGGACGAGTCGGAACCTGGCAAATCTGCTGTTTTTTACCAGTTAATTACCGAGTTTCGGTTTTGTTTTGCAATTTGAATCAATTGTTTGTGTTGCTACGAAATGGATCGGTTGTTGTTCCCACAAGATCGGCGACCGACTCGAGGACGATGGTCGGGCGATAGGGATAGAGCTCTACCGACGCGCGGGTCGAGATCCCGGTCATCACCAGAATCGTCTGCAGTCCGGCTTCGAGGCCACAGACGATGTCGGTGTCCATGCGGTCGCCGATCATCAACGTATTGGCGGAATGAGCGCCGATGGACCGCAGGGCTGAGCGCATCATCAAGGCGTTGGGCTTGCCGACGTAGTAGGGATCGCGTCCGGTTGCCTTGGTGATGAGTGCCGCGACAGAGCCGGTGGCCGGCAGCGAGCCGTCTCGCGACGGTCCAGTGGCGTCCGGGTTGGTGGCGATGAACCGCGATCCACGCTCGACCAGGCGAATGGCGGTGGTGATTGCCTCGAAGGAGTACGTTCGCGTCTCGCCGAGGACGACGTAGTCGGGGTCGCTGTCCGTCAGAACGTAACCGATGTCGTGCAGGGCAGTGGTCAGGCCCGATTCGCCGACCACGTAGGCGCTGCCGCCCGGCCGCTGGTTGGCCAGGAACGTCGCGGTTGCGAGCGCTGACGTCCAGATCGACTTCTCCGGGATGTCGAGTCCCGAATTGAGCAGGCGTGCTCGCAGGTCACGCGGGGTGCGGATGGAGTTGTTGGTGAGCACCATGTACGGGATGTCGTTCGACGCCAGCTCTGCCAGGAACGTGTCCGCTCCAGGTATCAAGTGCTCCTCGTGGACGAGAACCCCGTCCATGTCCATGAGGTAGGTCCAACCGGTCTGATCTTCTGTACTGGTCATTACTCCAGTATGTGCGGGTGGCGCCCGATGTGGGCGGTCAAGCGAGAAGGCGCCACAGTCCGATCAGGCCGACGACGACAATCGTGTAGCGCAATGCAGTGGGGGACAGGCGCCGTCCGTAGCGGGCGCCGAGAACGCCACCACCGAGCGACCCGACAGCGATCAAACCGGCTGCTGCCCAATTGATCTGATCGAATGCCAGAGTGATGTACATCCCTGCTGCAACGATGTTGACGAGCAGCGACAGCAGGTTCTTCGCGCCGTTCATGCGCTGGAGGGTTTCCGGGAGGATGGCACCCATCACACCGATGAGAAGGATGCCCTGCGCGGCAGTGAAGTACCCGCCGTAGATCCCGACTGCAAAAGTGCCGGCGGTCAGGAGCATCAGCCTCTTGGTGGACAGCGTCGTTTCTTCGGTGGAACGCTTCTTGGCCCACGCCTGGATGCGTGGTTGGAGGAGGACGAGCGCGAGAGCGAGGACCAGCAGCACCGGAACGATGGTCTCGAACAGTTTCTCGGGTAGATGCATGAGCAACCACGAACCGAGTAGTGCCCCGGCGAGTGACGCCGGAATCTGCCACTTCAGTCGATCCCACTGTCCGGACAGCTCACGTCGGTAGCCCCAGGTACCCGAAACTCCGCCGGCGACGAGCCCGACCGCGTTGGACATGGTTGCGGTCACGGGCGGCATGCCGAAGGCGACCAGCGTCGGGAACGTGATCAGCGTTCCACTGCCGACCACGGCGTTGATCGCGCCCGCGCCGATACCGGCCAACAAGATGAAGAAAGCGTCGAGTCCACTCACTCCGCAGACGGTACGGCAGAGGAAAAGTCAGTCCGGACGGCGGTCCCGGTCTCCATTCGAACGCTCCATTCAACACGCCGAACGCGGCTGCGGACACCGTTGGAATCAATGCGATTTCAACATCGTGGACCCTTCATTTCCCTTGCAGTGCAGGGAAATACAACATTTGACGACTCGACATTTCGCGTCTAGTCTTTGCTCACCATCCAGAGCGACCGAGAGACCTGGCTCGTCGACGTCGCAGCAACCCCCCGAGTGATCGGGAGCGGGTGCTACCGCCAGGACCGATGGAAGGCATCACATGGGTACCACTTCGCACGCTGCGCACAAGCGACGTCACATCGATCTGTGCCGCACCGCTTCGTGTCACTGTCGCTGACCGAACTCTCGTCGTCTTCGCAACTCGAGCACACCAACTCGAGGACACAGCTGCGTTCCCATTCCCCGAAAGGTCTATTCGTCATGTCCACTCCGTCAGGTAGCGCGCCGTGAGCGCGCCCACCGATGTCCGCCCCGAAAAGTCGGTGTCCGAGTCGCAACTTCCCGACTCGGAGCTTGTCGTCGCTCGCACCTGGCACCCGCTGCGCTGGGTGATCAGTGCGGTCGTGCTGGTCCTGCTTGCTCAGTTCATCCACGGGCTCGTCGTCAACCCCGGCTGGGACTGGCCGACGTTCGCGCAGTACTTCACCGCGAAATCAGTGCTCGCCGCGTTGTGGATGACGATCAAACTGACCTTGTGGGGGACGATCCTCGGTTTCGGTCTCGGTGTCTTCCTGGCGCTCGGTCGGTTGTCGAAGAATCCGGTCCTGCAGGTGATCGCCTGGACCTACATCTGGGCCTTCCGCTCGATTCCACTCATCGTGCAGCTGCTCTTCTGGTTCAACATCACTTACCTGTACCAGACACTTTCTCTCGGAATACCTTTCGGGCCCGAGTTCTTCACCTTCCAGGTCAGCGGTGTGATCGGCGGATTCACCGCAGCAGTCATCGGTTTGGCGCTGCACCAGGCTGCATACTCGGCCGAGATCATTCGCTCCGGAATCATCTCGGTGGATCACGGTCAGATCGAAGCTGCTCACTCGCTCGGCATTCCGCGCAGTCGCCAGTTCTTCAAGATCGTTCTCCCGCAGGCAATGCGGGCGATCCTCCCCAACGCCGCCAACGAGGTCATCGGACTCTTCAAGGGAACGTCGATCGTCTCCACCATGGCAATCGCCGAACTGTTCTACCAGGTGCAGGTCATCTTCGGCCGCAACGGACGAGTCGTGCCCCTGCTGATGGTCGCCACGATCTGGTACATCATCCTCACGACATTGCTCTCGATCGGTCAGTACTACGTGGAGCGCCACTATGCACGAGGATCCGCTCGTGCTCTTCCGTTGACTCCGGTACAGAAGGCGCGCAAGAAGTTCGAAGAGATTCGCGATGCGCGTCTCGATATTCCGAGAGGTGCTACCCGATGACCGCAGAACTGGCCGAAGATTCGGTGTACGCCGTCGAAGCACGCGGAATTCACAAGTCTTTCGGTGCCTTGGAAGTACTTGCCGGCGTTGATCTCCTGGTTCGCAAGGGCGAAGTGACCGTCATTCTCGGTCCGTCGGGTTCCGGTAAGTCCACCTTGCTGCGAACCCTCAATCACCTCGAAAAAGTCGACCGCGGAACCGTACGGATCGACGGAGAGCTGATCGGATACCGGCGCAAGGGAAATCGACTCCACGAACTGCGTGACCGCGAGATCCTGAAACAGCGTTCGCACATCGGATTCGTGTTCCAGAACTTCAACCTGTTTCCGCACCTGACCGCATTGGAAAACGTGGTGGAAGCGCCGCTCTCGGCCCAGAAGCGTGATCGTGACGAGGTGTACCGCGAGGCCCGCGCGCTGCTCGAGCGAGTGGGAGTGGGGGACAAGGCGGACGAGTATCCCCGCCAACTCTCCGGTGGCCAGCAACAGCGCGTCGCGATAGCGCGAGCGCTGGCACTGCGGCCGGCGGTCATTCTCTTCGACGAGCCGACGTCGGCGCTCGACCCGGAACTGGTGGGCGAGGTTCTCGAAGTCCTGGCTCAGCTGGCCCGTGACGGCGCCACCTTGGTGATCGTCACACACGAGGTCGGATTTGCTCGGGAAGTGGCGGACACTGCGGTCTTCATGGACGGCGGCGTCATCGTCGAACAGGGCCCGCCTTCGCAGGTGATCGACAATCCGGTCCACGAACGGACCAAAGCCTTTCTCTCCCGCGTCCTCTGACGCGACCCAGACTCTTTCCCGGAAGGAAAAATTGATGTTCTCCACATCCCGTCGCGCGACTTTTCTGATCTCGGCGCTTGCCACCGTCGGATTGCTCAGCGCTGCATGCAGCAGCGCGGACGCCGAGTCCGACGGCGCCCAGGTCACCGCTGCTGCGGGTTACAACCTCACGGCCGATCAGAACCGCATCAGCACCGACAAGGTGGATTCCATCGCCGCCGAGCTACCTCAGGACATCCGCGATCGTGGCACGCTGCGCGTCACCGGTAGTGCCGGTTCCGCTCCGCCGCTCCGTTTCTACGCCGACGACGACACCACCCTCATCGGTTCCGAGACCGACTTCGCCTATCTGATCGGTGACGTTCTCGGCTTGAAGGTCGACCTGCAGACAGCAGATTGGGCACAGAACTTCGTCCGGATCGACTCCGGTGAGGCCGACGCCTTCCTCTCCAATGTGACTGTCACAGAGGAGCGTAAGGAGAAGTACGACTTCGCGACCTACCGTCTCGACACCCTCGCCTTCGAAGCCAAGAAGGGTGCCGGAATCTCCATCAAGGAACCCAAGGACGTCGCGGGCAAGAAGATCGCCGTCTCCTCGGGCACCAATCAGGAAGCGCTGCTGGTCAAGTGGAGTGAGCAGAACGTCGCGGCCGGCCTGGCGCCTACCGACATCTCCTACTACCAGAACACCACCGACTACTACCTCCCGCTGCAGTCCGGCCGGATCGACGCCTACTTCGGCCCGAACCCGTCGTCGCAGTTCCACGCCAAGCAGTCGGGGGAGACCGAGGTTGTCGGTGAGTTCTCCGGGGCCGGCGACACCCTGCAGGGGCAGATCGCGGTGCTGGTGAAGAAGGACAACGGCCTGATCAAGGCGATCAACGACGCGATCAACCACACGATCGAGAACGGCACGTACCAGCAGATCCTCGAGCGCTGGAACATCACCAGCGAAGCCGTCGACACGTCCCTGATCAACCCGCCCGGCCTTCCGAAGACCAAGTGAGCTCTCGTCCATGAGTGAGATTTTCGATGTGATCGTCATCGGCGGAGGACTCGTCGGGTCCTCCGCCGCATGGCGGCTCGCGGCACGCGGACGTAGCGTAGTTCAGCTGGAACAGTTCGGGCCGAGTCACAAGCACGGTGCGTCGCACGGTACTTCGCGTATCTATCGGCAGGCGTACGACAATCACCTGTACACAGGTTTGGCGGCCGGCGCGCTGCCGCTGTGGCGGGAGTTGGAGACCACGACGGACATCGGGTTCCTGGAACTCACCGGTGCCGTCGATCACGGCCTGCCGCAGGCAGTGCAGTCCAAGGCGAAGATACTTCGCGAGGCGGGCATCAAGGGTGAGATCCTCACTCCTGCCGAGGCGTCCGCCCGTTGGCCGGGGCTGCGATTCGACACCACGGTGCTCCATCATCCCGACGCAGGCCGGTTGCACGCGGACCGCGCAGTGACCGCTCTGAAGGCAGGAGCGGTGTTTGCGGGCGCCGAGGTCCGTCACGATGTTCGGGTGTTGGCACTCGCGCGGGCGTCCTACGGCGTGGACGTGGTGACGGACAGTGGAACGCTCGCAGCTCGTCAGGTCGTGATCGCGGCCGGTGCGTGGACTGCGGACCTGATCGCAGACAGCGGTCTCGGCTCCGAGATCGTATTGCCGACACTGCGCACGACACAGGAACAACCAGCACACTTCGCACCGCTCGATCCCGGAGTCGAGTGGCCGAGTTTCGTTCACCACACCGGCGCAGAATTGGAGACCGCGGGGATCTACGGGCTCGGTTCCGAGGACGGGATCAAGATCGGCGAACACGCGACCGGGCCGGTGGTGACTCCGCAGACCCGTGACTACACCCCTGACGTCGACGGAGAGCGGCGATTGGCCCAGTACGCCGAGTCGTGGTTGCCCGGCGTCGATTCCACCCGTGTCGAGTCGATCACGTGCCTGTACACGAGCACGCCGGACAGTAACTTCGTCATCGACCGAGTCGGCGCCGTCACGGTGGCGGCGGGATTCTCGGGGCACGGGTTCAAGTTCGGTCCGGCCTTGGGTGAACTTGTGGCGGACCTCGTCGACGGAACCACCCTCGCTCCGGAAGTTTTCAGGCTGGGGGAGCGTTGACCAGATTCATGGAGGAAAGTGTTGTGGCACTGGAGCTCGGAACTCGACAGCTCGAGGGTGTCGGAGCGGTAGAGGTCTATTCGGTATCGCAGGACGATCCCTTGGCAGCTCCACTGATCGCGGAGTTGGCACTCGAATACAGTTCGCGTTACGGCGGGACTCGCGAAGCGATGCTCGATGATCTCACGACGTATCCGGCAGAAGAATTTGCCTACCCGCAGGGTGCGCTTCTGGTGCTCACCCACGACGGTCTGCCGATCGCCGGTGGTGCGTTTCGTCAATTCGATTCCACCACTGCCGAACTGAAGAGAATCTGGACGTCGGTCGACTATCGGAAGCGCGGCCTCGGCAAGGCCGTCGTTCGCGAGTTGGAACGAGAGATCGAACTTCGTGGATACAACCGTGTGTTTCTCACGACGGGTCCTCGGCAGCCGGAGGCCGTCGCGCTGTATCTGTCCAGTGGATACACACCGCTTTACGACGCTTCACTCTCGCCCGAAGAGGTGGGCGTCCACCCGTTCGAGAAACAACTTCGGGTGCTCGAAAATGTGACTCGAGCAGCAATTCCTACCGACCGGGTTGACAACACCCGGGTTTGACCTCGTACACTTGCGAACGACCATCCAGAGCGACCGAGAGACCTGGCTCATTGACGTCGCAGCAACCCCCCGAGTGATCGGGTGCGGGTGCTACCGCCAGGACCGATGGAGGAACACGAAATGAAGGCAGTCGAAGGCGGTTTCGATACCGCCTGGTCGCGTCGTCACGTAGACCTGTGCCGCACCGCGGGATCTTTCTGTACCAACTGACCTCTCGGTCAGTCATTCACACTCAGGCGAGTCGTCGACAAGTCTGTTTTCTCTTCTCTCACAAGTGATTCGTGCTCGATCGCCTTTTTCGTCTCAGGCGACGGGTGCGCTCTTCGGCATGCCTCTTTAGGAGTTCTTGGTGTCTTCGCCCTCATTCGGTGCCCGCAAACGCGCGACCGTAATCGCCGGTATCGGTGCTGTCTCGGTTCTCGGCACCGTCCTCGCCGGCTGCAGCAGCGGGAGTGACAGTGCTGCCGACGCAGGCCCCGCCCAGTCCGGCGGAACCCTTCGCTACGGTCTGTCGCAGGCGCCGACGTGCGCCGATCCGGCCCAGGCCGGCAGTAACCAGACCGTGTATGTCACTCGGACAGTGGTGGATTCGCTTACCGATCAAAATCCCGACACCGGAGAGATCACCCCGTGGCTCGCCAAGAGTTGGGAGATCAGCCCCGACGCCGCTAGCTTCACGTTCGTCCTTCGCGACGACGCCACCTTCAGTGACGGCACACCGGTGACGGCGGATTCGGTGAAGAAGACCTTCGACTCGGTCAAGAACCTGGGACCGAACGCGTCGTTGGCGAAGAGTTACCTGTCCTCGTACACCGGTACCGACGTCGTAGATGCTCACACGGCGAAGATCAATTTCTCCGGACCCAATGTTCAGTTCCTGCAAGCAACTTCGACGCCACAGCTCGGAATCCTCGCCGATTCCACCACCGCGCTGGCATCCGAGCAGCGCTGCCCCGGTGCAGCGGTGATCGCCTCCGGACCGTTCGTGTACACCGACTGGCAGCAGGACAAGAGCGTCAAGATCGCCAAGCGTGCGGGATACAACTGGGCCTCGGATGCGGTCGCGCATCAGGGCGAGGCGTACCTCGATGGCGTCGACTTCACGGTGGTTCCCGAATCCGGTGTGCGGGCGGGCAGCGTGGCCTCCGGCCAGCTCGATGCGGTCAGCGATGCGCTTCCGCAGGATGCGCCGCAAATCGAGGGCGCGGGTGGACGAATCCTCACAAGGCCGAACCCGGGTGTGAGCTTCTTCTTCCAGCCCAACGTCAGTCGCGGCGTTCTCGCTGATCAGGCTGTTCGTCAGGCCATCATTCCCGCGATCAACCGCCAAGAACTCGTCGACACCGTTCTGGATCCGTCGTTCTTCTCGGCCACGAGCCCGCTGGCTCACACCACTCCGCTCTACAGCGACGAATCCAGTGTCGTGACGTACGACGCCGACAAGTCGGCGAAACTCCTCGACGCGGCTGGTTGGAAGACCGGCAGCGACGGTATCCGCGAGAAGGACGGGCAGAAGCTCACTTTCAGCGTCACCTTCAGTCCGGTGTTCTCGGGTAACCAGGCCATCCTCGAGCTCGTGCAGCAGCAGCTCAAGAAGGTCGGCGTCGACCTGCAGCTCAACTTGGTCTCGAACGGTGAATGGACCGAGAAGGGAGTATCGGGTGATTACGATTCGCTGTATTACAACAGCACTCGCGCGGACGCCGACATCTTGCGGGCATCGTTCAGCACCGAAGGCCGCAACCTGAACCGTCGCGGCGCAGATCCGGAGCTCGACAAGGTACTCACAGACCAGCTTGCAGCCACGGACAACGGCCAACGCGGCGAACTGGTATCCACCGCACAGGAATTGATCCTCGACCGTGGACTCTCCATCCCCACCATCGAGCTCTCGCAGGCCATCGGCGCCGGATCGAGTGTGCAGGACCTGAACTTCGAAGCCTCCTCGCGCCTGCAGTTCTACGACGCATGGTTGTCGGGTAAGTAATCATGACTCGATACGTACTCACCCGACTGGGCCAGGCCGCAGTGGTTCTGTGGGCCGCCTTCACCATCTCGTTCGTGATTCTGTTCCTCCTGCCGAGTGATCCCGTCAGCATGGCTGCCGACTCGTCCGGTCAGGGTGTTGCAGTGGATCAGGCTGCGCTCGATCAGCTTCGGGCACGGTACGGCTTGGACGAGTCGGTGTGGGTGCAGTACTGGACGTCGCTGACGAATGCTCTTCGCGGCGATTTCGGTACGTCCATCTCCACCGGTCAGTCGGTGACGGATGCCATCTTCTCGGCGCTGCCGAGCACTCTGGTCTTGGCAACCACCGCTTTGGTTCTGGCCGTGTTGTTCGGAGTGGCGATCGCGTTCTTCGCTGCCTACACCCGCAAGCGGTGGCTCGCGAATCTGTTGTTCTCGCTGCCGCCGCTGGGTGTGGCGGTGCCTACCTTCTGGGTTGGCCTGATTCTTCTGCAGCTGTTCTCGTTCCGTCTGCACATCTTCCCCGCTTTCGGAGACAAGGGATTCGCAACGGTGATTCTTCCGGCGATCACCTTGGCGATCCCGACCGGCGCGGTGATCGCGCAGGTGCTCACGACCAGCCTGCAGTCGACGCTACGTTCGCCGCACGTGGAGACTGCGTACGCCAAGGGCGCAAGCCGTTGGCGCGTGCAGACCCGTCACGCGTTGCGACTGGCGAGCATTCCGGCATTCACGATTGCCGGTGTGCTGGTCGGCACGCTGCTGGCGGGCTCGGTGGTTGTGGAAACGGTGTTCTCCCGCGCGGGCGTCGGCCGTCTGACACAGACGTCGGTGATGGCGCAGGACATCCCGGTGGTGCAGGGAGTCGTTGTGTTCGCCTCTCTCGTGTTCGTGCTCGTCAACCTCGCGGTCGACCTCTTCTACCCCTTGATAGATCCACGGATCATCCAGACGAAGAAGAGTCACACCGAAAAGTCGAATACCGAAAGCTCGACCGATCTGGAGCCGGCTCATGTCTGACACATTGATCGAACCCCTACTCCTCGATCCGACCGTCGAGGCGAAGGCACCTGTTGTTTCGCGCCGAAAGTCCACGGCCATCGGCTGGATCCGAAAGCCCGGCTTGGTGATTCCGGTGTTGATCGTGTTGCTTGCCATCGGCTTTGCCGTCGCACCCGGATTCTTTGCCAGCGGCGATCCGTTGTCCGGTGTCCCGGCGGACAAACTGCAGGGCCCGAGCCTGGCTCACTGGTTCGGAACCGACAATCTCGGTCGTGACCTGTACACACGGTTCGTGCACGGCGCCGCGCTGTCCCTGACCGCAACCTTGGTGGCGGTCGGAATCGCATTGGTGGCGGGATCGATAATCGGTTTGCTCGCGGGCTTTGTCGGTGGCGTCGTCGACGCCGTGCTGATGCGCATCGTCGACGTGCTGCTGTCCATTCCGGCGCTGCTGCTCTCGTTGGCACTGGTGACCGCACTCGGCTTCGGCACCATCAACGTCGCCATTGCTGTCGGCGTCAGTATGGTCGCCAATTTCGCGCGAGTGATGCGTGCCGAAGTGATGCGGGTGCGCGGAGCTCAGTACGTCGAGGCCGCGTTCAGTTCGGGTGTGCAGTGGCTCGGTGTCCTGCGTCGGCACGTGCTTCCCAACTCCTACGCGCCGGTGGTCGCGCTGTCCGCTGTCGAGTTCGGGCAGGCAGTACTGGCGGTGTCGGCTCTGAGCTTCTTGGGATTCGGCGCCGTTCCGCCTACCCCGGAATGGGGATCGCTGGTATCCGAGGGACGTAATTTCCTCGCCAATGCCTGGTGGATGACCACACTTCCCGGTCTCGCGATTGTCGCCGTGGTCATCTCGGCACACCGTATCGGCCACGAGATCGAAAGGAACAACCGGCGATGAGCACGACCGAGGAACAGTTGCTTTCCGTCACCGACTTACAGATCGCCTACGGCGCCGAGCCCGCGGTATCCGGCGTGAGCTTCACCGTCGGTCGGGGCGAAGTAGTTGCGGTGGTAGGGGAATCGGGTTCCGGTAAGTCGACCACGGCCCACGCGATATTGGGTCTGCTCGCCGGCAGTGGCCACGTCACCGGCGGGACCGTCGAGTTCGAGGGTGAACAGATCGACTCGTATTCCGACCGTGCGTGGCAGCGAATCCGCGGCGCGCGTATCGGTTTGGTGCCGCAGGATCCGACGACCTCGCTCAACCCGGTGACGAGGATCGGCGACCAGGTTGCAGAAGTCCTCCGGATCCACGGCCTCGCAGACCGTCGCAAAGCCCGGTTGGACGCCGTCGAGGTGCTCGAGCGCGCGGGTATCGACCGGCCGGAAATCCGAGCACGCCAGTACCCGCACGAGCTCTCCGGCGGTATGCGGCAACGCGTTCTGATCGGTATCGCGCTTGTCTCGAACCCGGCCCTCGTCATCGCCGACGAGCCGACCAGTGCTCTGGACGTCACGGTTCAACGACGCATCCTCGACCACTTGGACGAGCGAATCGCCGAATCCGGTGCCGCCGTGCTCCTGATCACGCACGACCTGGGTGTGGCCGCAGACCGCGCGGACCGGATCCTGGTGATGCAGGGCGGCAGGATCGTCGAATCCGGCCGCACCGCGGATATTCTGGACAACCCGCGAGACGAGTACACGAAGAAACTTCTGAGCTCTGCGCCGAGCCTGTCCTCGGGACCAGTCGTTCGCCCGGTCCGCCAGGACACCAGCCCGCTGCTGACCCTGACGGGAATCACCAAGCACTTCAACGTCGGACGCGGGAGTTCGATCACCGCGGTGAACGAAGTGTCGCTGACTGTTCCGAGGGGTCAGACGGTGTCGCTGGTGGGGGAGTCGGGCTCCGGCAAGTCGACCACGGCGCGCATCGCCGTGCGATTGGAGCAGGCGGATGCCGGCACCATCACCTTCGACGGCCAGGACATCACGAAGGTCAAGGGCAGCGACCTGCGTGAGCTGCGCCGAAGGATCCAGCTCGTGTATCAGAACCCCTATGCATCACTCGACCCGAAATTGTCCGTCCAGGACATCGTTGCGGAGCCGCTGCGGGCCTTCAAGGTTGGTGGACGCAGCCAGCAGCAGAGTCGTGCAGCAGAGTTGCTCGATCAGGTTGCACTTCCCGAGCAGTTCCTGAGCCGCAAACCGGCCGAACTCTCGGGCGGCCAGCGTCAACGGGTGGCGATCGCTCGTGCGCTCGCTTTGAAGCCGGACCTGCTCGTTCTCGACGAACCTGTGTCCGCTCTCGACGTCTCGGTGCAAGCGCAGATTCTGGCGCTACTCGACGAGTTGCAGCGCGAACTGGGCCTGACCTATCTCTTCATCTCCCACGATCTTGCGGTTGTTCGCCAGATCAGCGACGTCGTCGGCGTCATGCAGTCCGGGCGATTGCTCGAAATCGGTACTACCACCGAGATTTTCGACAATCCCCGAAACGAGTACACACGCACACTTCTCGACGCGATCCCCGGGCGGGATCATTCGACACGAAAGGCCGAACATGTCCGAGCGTAGTTCCGGAGCATTCCTGGTCGGCCTCGAATTCGAGGGAACCGGAGCTCATCCGTACTCCTGGCGACGCGAGGATTCGCGCGCCGAAGATCTGTTCACGCCGTCGTACTGGGTGGACCTGGTGGCCACCGCGGATCGGGGTGGGGTGGATCTGGCGTTCCTCCCTGACTCGTTCGGACTGCAATCCGAGGGCCAGCACGCAGTGCGGGGCAGATTGGAGGCGGTTGCAACTGCGGCGCGGCTGAGTGCTGTGACCTCGCGTATCGGCCTGATCCCCACTGCGACAATCACGCACACCGAGCCGTTCCACATCTCCAAGGCCGTCGCGAGTATCGACTACTCGTCAGCGGGGCGGGCCGGCTGGCAGGTCGCGGTGTCCGACACCGCTGAGCAGGCGTCGTTGTTCGGCCGAAAGTCAGTGCAGGGCCCCGAGTCCGCGTGGGAGGAAGCGTCCGAGGCTGTCGAGGTGGTCAGTCGGCTGTGGGACAGCTGGGAGGACGACGCCGAGATTCGTGACGCTGCGAGCGGACGATTCATCGATCGGGACAAGCTGCACTACATCGACTTCGAGGGAAAGAACTTTTCCGTCAAGGGCCCGTCCATCACGCCGCGCTCCCCGCAGGGGCAGCCGCTGATCGCCGTCGACGCGAGCAGGCCGGAGGCACGCGAACTCGCGGTTGCGCGCGGAGATCTGATTCGGATCTCGGCAACCGATCTCGCCGAGGCCAAAACTACGGCCAAGCTGGTCCACGCGAGTGCCGCCGCCCTCGGGCGCAGCGTGCGGGTTCTCCTCGACGTCGACGTGCTCCTCGGCGCCGATCGCGGTGCCGCCGACGACGCTTTGGCGGAACTCGAGGAATGGGCGGGAGCGCCGTATGCCCCGCACTCGCTGTTCTATCGCGGTGACAGCGCGGGTTTGACTGCGCTGCTGCGTGAGATCGGTGGGCTCGCCGGGATCGACGGTGTGGTTCTGCGTCCACTGGCGCTGGCCGCCGCCGTGGACAAGATCGCGACGGACATAGTGCCAACTCTCAATCCGCGACCGAGTACCGCCCCGACGCTGCGCGAGCGGTTGGGCTTCCAGTTGCCCGTCAATCAGTTCGCGTAGCGCGAGTAGAGAACAGGAACACCGATGAAACAGAACAGGATTCGCAAGCAAGTTCATCTGGGCGCTCACTTTCCCGGCGTGAACAACACCACGGTGTGGACCGATCCGGCGTCCAAGAGCCAGATCGAGTTCAGCTCGTTCGAGCATCTCGCCCGCAGTGCCGAACGCGGATTGTTCGACTTCTTCTTCCTCGCAGAAGGTTTGCGCCTGCGCGAGCATCAGGGCAAGCTTCACGACCTCGACGTGGTCGGCCGCCCGGATACGTTCAGTATTCTCAACGCGGTTGCCGGTGTGACAACGCATCTCGGCCTGGCCGGGACGATCAACACCACGTTCAACGAGCCGTACGAGTTGGCCAAGCAGTTCTCGACGCTCGATCATCTCTCCGACGGCCGCGCCGCGTGGAATCTGGTCACCTCCTCGGACGCATTCACCGGTGAGAACTTCCGCCGCGGTGGGTATCTGGAGCATTCCGAGCGGTATGCACGCGCAAACGAGTTGGTCGACGCAGTACGGACGCTGTGGGACAGCTGGAGCATCGATCGTCCGATCGTCGACCGTGAGCGCGGTATTTTTGTCACCGACCAACAGGTCGGCCAGTTCCAACACTCCGGCAGGCAGTTCGACATCACCGGGCGCTTCGAAGTTCCTCGGAGTCCACAAGGGCACCCAGTTCTGTTGCAGGCAGGTGACTCCGACGAAGGACGCGAGTTCGGCGCCGCCAAGGCTGACGCCATCTTCACCGGACACGGAACCCTCGAAGCAGGCAAGGCCTTCTACGCCGACGTGAAGGGACGCCTGGCCAAGTACGGACGCACGCACGCAGACCTCAAGATTCTCCCCGCCGCCACCTTCGTCCTCGGTGACAACGCCGCGGACGCACAGGAGAAGGCATATCACATCCGGCGGCAGCAGGTCGGACCCCAGACTGCCATCGCTTTTCTCGAACAGGTTTGGGGCAGAGACCTTTCGCAGTACGACGCCGACGGCCCGTTGCCGAAGGAAGATCCGTCGGACGACGTCAACATCACTCGCAGACGCGTCCGCCACGTCAAGGATCCGCGAGCGGTCGCCGATCAGTGGCGAGCGAAGGCCGAGGCCGAAAACCTCAGCATCCGTGAACTCATCATCGAAGTGACTGCCCGCCAACAGTTCGTGGGTAGCGCCGCCGAGGTCGCTGCCGAGATCGACAGCTACGTCCAGGGCGACGCGAGCGACGGATTCATCCTCGTTCCCCACATCACCCCCGCGGGACTCGACGAGTTCATCGACACCGTCGTACCAGAACTACAGGACCGCGGCAGTTTCCGGACCGAGTACTCAGGAACCACCCTGCGCAGCCATCTCGGGCTGCGCCACCCGCACGAGCAGGCTGAAGGAGTCCGCGCATCATGACCGTTACCGACACTTCCACCAGTACCTTCACCGGCGATTGGAATGCCTGGCACGCCTCGCGCGACGCCACCTTCGGCGAACCCCTCGGCTGGCTGAGCCTGACTGCGTTGCATTGGCTGGTGGACACCGATTCCACCTTCGCGGACCTGCCCGGTGCATGGCGCGCCGACGCGAATGCCGTTGTCGTCACCGCGACGCCCGCAGACGACTTGTCGATCGACGGCGTCGCCGTGGACGGTTCGGCCACTCTGAATCCGATCGAGGGGGCGCCGGGACTGATCGTCAAGCAGGGCGCACGGTTGGTCGAGGTCATCCGCCGCACCGGCGAGGTGGCTCTGCGGATCCACGATTCGTCGGCCCCGGCATTGGCGCAGTTCAGTGGTATCCCGACCTTCGAGCCGAACCCGCAGTGGCGCATCGAGGGTGTCTTCACAGCTTTCGAGGAGGCTCGCACGGTGACGACGGGCGCGGTCGTCGAGCGCCTCGAGCATCATCACGACGCCCGCGGAACCATCAGCTTCGAACACGACGGTGCAACGTATACGCTGATTGCGTTCGCGGGCAGGGACAACGGCTTTCACATCCTGTTCACCGACGCGACCAGTGGTGTGTCCACCTACCCGGCCGCACGCTCGCTGCACGTGAGCGCACCTGAACCCGGTGGCGCGGTAGTCCTCGATTTCAATCGGGCGTCGAACCTGCCCTGCGCGTTCACCGATTACGCGACGTGCCCGGTGGCCCCCGCCGAGAACCGCCTGGCGTTCGCGGTGGAAGCCGGCGAGAAGACACCGGACACCCGCTCCGAAAGCGGACCGAGGTGAGCGCGCCGCTGTCCGTACTCGACCTCTCGCCGATCAGTGAGGGCGGAACGGCCCGCCAGGCTTTGCGGAACTCGCTGGACCTCGCTCGTTCTGCCGAAGCGTGGGGATACAAGCGTTACTGGGTCGCCGAACACCACTTCGTCGGCGTTGCCTCTTCGTCGCCAGCAGTGCTTGTCGGGCTGATCGCGGCCGCCACCAACACTATTCGCGTCGGCTCGGCCGCCGTGCTGCTGGGCAACAACACGGCGGCTCAGGTGGTCGAGGCCTTCGGTACCGTCGAAGCGTTGTATCCGGGTCGTATCGATCTCGGTATCGGGCGCAGCGGACAGCGTCGGGTGGAGGCACTTCGCGCGGTCGCTGCCGGAACGCCTGCGCCGGCAGAATCGAAGCGAGAGAACGTCGTACGCGACGGCGTCGTGATCCCGGCGCCCTTCGATCCAACCGGTCTTCTCACGTCACCGCGGTTGCAGGCGTCGTTCGAGGCATTGGCGTTTCCGGGCGCGCAGGCGCCCGATTTCGAGCAGCAGGTCGACGACATACGCTCGCTCCTGAACGGTACCTACAGAACCCGCGACGGCATCGAATTGCACGCCAGTCCCGGCGAGAATGCCGACGTCGAACTGTGGGTGTTCGGAAGCAGCGCGGGCCCCAGTGCCGAGCTCGCCGGACGACTCGGATTGCCGTTCGGTGCGAATTACCATGTGGCGCCCTCGAGTACGCTCGATGCCGTCGAGGCATACCGCACAGCATTCCGACCGTCGGCAGTTCTGTCGGAGCCGTATGTCGTCGTCTCCGCGGATGTTGTTGCTGCGGAAGACGATGCGACGGCGAGGGAGTTGGCGTCGACCTTCGCGCACTGGACGCACAGCATTCGCAGCGGACACGGCGCCATCCCGTACCCCGATCCCGCGACAGCGCTCCCACTTTCCGACGCCGACAAAGCAGTGGTGGAGGATCGGCTGATCACGCAGTTCGTCGGTTCACCGTCCACCGTCGCCGACAGGCTCGACAGTTTGCAGAAGCTCACCGGAGCGGACGAATTGGTGATCACCGGGGTGACCCATCGGCACGAGGATCGTCTGCGCTCGTACGAGCTGCTTGCCAAGGAATGGGGACTACCCGCACTACTGGCAGCGTGAGTTTGCCTTGGTCCATTAGTGTCGAGTGATGTTTTCACCTCGAGATGCGCTTGCGGTTGCTCTTGACGTAGCGCGTGAGGGCATGGAGCTCGGGGAGATGCCGATCGGCGCAGTCGTGTTCGACGACGACCGTGTGCTCGGGCGGGCGTATACGCAAGAACGGGCACTCGGCCGACGGGTAGTCCATGCGGACCTTCAAGCGCTCTTGCAGGCCGACGAGGCTCTCGGGTTCACTCGAGCGTCGGGTGAATTGACATTGGCGGTCAATCTCGAACCATGTCTCATGTGTATGGGTGCCGCGATCACGCTCGGTGTGACCCGGGTGTGGTTCGCTCTCGAATCCCCGAACGACGGTGCGGCGGAACTCGTGCAGCTGTGGGCGCCGCCTGTGGAACTTCCGTTTTTCTGTAAGCCGCGTGAAGTCCTCGGCGGCATCCGCCGTGACGAAGCGCGAAATCTGTTCGCTGAATACGCCACCGGCACTGGCCCCGCCGGGATGCGGGACTGGGCGCGCAGTCTCACCTGACGCCATGGCTTGTAAGGAGGGCCGTGAGGCTCACGCCCCGATAGCGCCCGCGATCATCGGCCACGACGCGCGCATGTCGGCTTCGAAGAGCCCCCAGGTGTGGGTGCCTTCGGGTCGGAAGCTGAACGTCGCGGGAATGCCGAGCTGACCGAATCGCCCCTGCAGGGCAGCGGTGCACAGGTTGGTGATGCCTTCGAGGACCGCGCCGGGAACGACTCCGGCGGCCATCGCCAGCGAGTTGATTCCGTCCACCGGGCCGGGAAGGCCGTTGCCGGTCGAGATGAACAGCGCTGTGCCACGCAGTTTCTCGGCGTTGATCAACGGGTCGTGCGCCGCCCACTGCGGGCTACCCCACGGCCCCCACATGTTGGCCGCGTTGCCGCCGCCGAGTATCTCGACCATCGACCGCACCGCTGCCTGACCGAGCGGGTCGCCGGCGCGCGGACAGCCGCTGTACGAGCCGACTGCTCGGTAGGTGCCCGGCGACTGGATCGCGAGGTCCAGAACCGGTCCGCCGGCCATCGACACACCGCCGAGAGCGTTGACGCCAGTCGTGTTGTACCGAGCGTTGACCGCCGCCGGTAGTTCCTTGGTGAGGTACGTCTGCCACTTGTTACGGCCCAGCACCGGATCGTCGGCGTTCCAGTCGGTGTACATGCTGAACTTGCCGCCGACCGGCATGACCACGTTGACGTGTTTGTCGTCGAAGAAGTCACGAACTCCGGTGTTGTTGAACCACGAGATCCCGTCCTCGCCGCCGCCGACACCGGTCAACAGATAGAAGGTCGGGGCCGGGCCTCCTCCGGCCGGCGAAATCACGTCGTTGGCGATCCAGCGGTCCATCGAGGGGGAGTAGACGTCGATGCGACTGACCACGGAATCCGCGCTCGCGGTCGGCGCGCTGAGGCCGAGAAAGCCGGCGGCCATGGCCACCGCCATCGTCAGCCGAACCGTGAAACGACGTGTCTTCATATTTCCCCCCAGGCGCAAGCCGGACAGCGTATTTGTGCCTTCCAACAGTGGCACAATGCGAAGAGGAGTGACGAATGTCCGGGTAACAGTCGTATAAGAAGATGGAGACAATTGCGTGGGATCGCAGTCGCACCACCCCGAATCCGACGTGATTCGGCTGGCCTTCGGGCTGGCCGCGATCACGGCTGGTGCGGCGCGCAGAACCGCTGGTCTCGCACTTGATTCCGTGCAGCGGATCCCTGTCGTCGGTGACGCACTCGACGGCGCGATCACTCAGGTCACCACTCGCGGCACGGAAGCGATGCACTCGACCGTGGAGTTCGCCGACTCGACCTTGCGGACGGTGATCAAAGCTGTCGTCGACGCTGCTCTGTCCGAAGTCGACATCACCAAGATCGTCGTCGACCACGTGGACATCGACAAGATCGCCGAGAACATCGACGTGGACAAGATTGCCGAACGGGTCTCGCTCGAACCGATCATCGACCGGGTCGACGTGGACGAGATCGCAAGCCGCCTCGACGTCAAAGCGGTGATCGATCGCCTCGATCTCGACGGGATAGTCGACACGGTCGACCTCGAACGCCAGGTCAACCGCATCGACCTCGTCAAGATCGCCGACCAGGTCATCGAGGGCGTCGACCTGCCCCAGATGATTCGTGAATCGACCGGTTCACTCTCCACGGAAGCCGTGCACGGAGCTCGAGTGCAGGGCATGCAGGCGGACGACGCTGTCGCCGGCTTCGTCGGGCGACTCTTCGGCCGCGACAACGCACCGTCATCAGATAAACCGTCACCAGATAAACCGTCGACAGAGACCGATCCGAAGACGAACGCAGGCGAACGCTAGTGGCCCAGGAGAGTTCCGGCCCAGCCGGCATCGTCACCCGTGGACTCGCCGGACTGATCGACCTGGGCGTCGTCCTGCTCCTGATGGGTTCCGTGTACGTGGGCTTCGCCTTCGTCCGACTGCTCTTCTCGCCACAGAGTTTCACTTTCTCGGAACCGGGAATCTTCCTGTCCACGACGGCATTTCTCGGTGTCTCGGTGGCGTATCTGACCGCCTGCTGGGCGACCACCGGTCGGACTGTCGGGTCCCTCGTGATGGGGCTGCGGGTGATCACGTCCGGGCATCGCCTCGTGCGCTGGCCGTTGGCCTTCATCCGTGCGGTGCTCTGCGTGCTCTTCGCCTTCGGATTGCTGTGGTCGGCGGTCGATCGACGACGACGTTCGTTGCAGGACATCGTTCTGCGCACCGAGGTCGTCTACGACTGGCGTCAGGACCCGGATCTGGTGGCACCGCACGGAGGTGAGCACGCATGAGTGAACCGAACCGCCCGGACGAGCGCTTCACCCTTGCCAGCGAGCGCACCTTCCTCGCCTGGATGCGTAGCTCACTCGCCCTGCTGGCCGGAGGCATCGCCGTCGTCCAGTTGGTACCGGAATGGAGTACCGGGTGGGTTCGCACGACTCTCGGTCTGACCCTGATCGCACTCGCGGCGGCAGCCGCACTGGTAGGTATGCGACGCTGGCTACAGGTGAAGAAGGCGCTCGAGGACGGAGCGGCGATGCCGGAACCGCACGCATTGTGGCTGTTTGCACTGGCACTGGCCGGGGTTGCCGTCGCAGCCGGCGTGGCAACGGTGGTCACCAGCCTCGCTCGCTGAGATACGCAGAGAAGT
This sequence comes from Rhodococcus sp. MEB032, assembly GCF_030208925.1. Lineage (NCBI taxonomy): Bacteria > Bacillati > Actinomycetota > Actinomycetes > Mycobacteriales > Nocardiaceae > Rhodococcus > Rhodococcus sp. MEB032. The sequence goes on along the minus strand of NZ_JARVSY010000027.1, from coordinate 13,622 downwards.
CCCAGCGGTGTCTGGATAGTCTGCAAAGAACGTGAAGCATGTCAGAGAAGTAAACGAAACAGACGACAAGGGAGTGCACGGTGGCGCAGGAACTCAAGCTCGGATACAAGGCATCGGCTGAGCAATTCGGCCCTCGCGAACTGGTAGAGCTGGCAGTTCTGGCAGAGCAGCACGGCATGGATTCCGTTGCGGTGAGCGATCATTTCCAGCCGTGGCGCCACAACGGTGGCCACGCACCGTTCTCGCTCGCCTGGATGACCGCCGTCGGTGAGCGCACCGAGCGCGTGCAGATCGGCACGTCCGTGATGACGCCGACGTTCCGCTACAACCCGGCAGTCATCGCTCAGGCGTTCGCGACGATGGGATGTCTCTACCCGGGACGCATCATGCTCGGCGTCGGCAGCGGTGAGGCTCTCAACGAGATCGCCACCGGCTTCCAGGGCGAGTGGCCCGAGTTCAAGGAACGCTTCGCGCGGCTGCGTGAGTCCGTGCGGTTGATGCGTGAGCTGTGGCTGGGCGATCGTGTCGACTTCGAAGGCGAGTACTTCACCACTCGTGGCGCGTCGATCTACGACGTTCCCGAGGGAGGCATTCCCGTGTACATCGCGGCCGGCGGACCCGTTGTCGCCCGGTACGCGGGACGTGCCGGTGACGGCTTCATCTGCACCTCCGGAAAGGGCATGGAGCTCTACACCGAGAAGCTGCTTCCAGCCGTTGCCGAGGGCGCAGCCAAGGCCGAGCGCGACGTCGCCGACATCGACAAGATGATCGAGATCAAGATCAGCTACGACACCGATCCGGAGGCTGCACTCGAGAACACCCGCTTCTGGGCTCCGCTGTCCCTGACGCCGGAGCAGAAGCACAGCATCGAGGATCCGATCGAAATGGAAGCCGCTGCCGACGCTCTGCCCATCGAGCAGGTGGCCAAGCGTTGGATCGTCGCTTCCGATCCGGACGACGCCGTCGAGCAGGTCAAGGCCTACGTCGATGCCGGTCTCAATCACCTGGTGTTCCACGCACCGGGCCATGATCAGCGCCGGTTCCTCGAACTGTTCGAGCGTGACCTCGCGCCTCGCTTGCGTGCTCTGGGCTGATCCTCGAGATCAACTGAACGGTGTCTGCCACTCGACGTGTGGCAGGCACCGTTCGTCTTTCTCGTAGCCGCCGGTTGTCGGCACGAGCGTGAGCGTGACCACGATCAGTGGCAAGGTGGGCGGCGGCCCACACTAGGCTGTTGGGCATGCCAGAAGCGCCCGCTGCCGTGTCGAGTGTCTACGTTGCCTCTCCTGAAGGTGACACCGGAAAATCCACCATCGCGCTTGGCGTGCTGCAGATGCTGTGCGCGACCGTCGCCCGGGTCGGTGTCTTCCGCCCGATCGCCCGCTCTACCGAGGAAACCGACTACATCCTCGAACTGCTGCTCGAGCACACCACCGCCGATCTCTCCTACGCCGACGCACTCGGCGTCACCTACGAGCAGGTTCACGCCGATCCTGAAGCCGCGCTGGCCGACATCGTCGCGAACTACCACACCGTGGCCGAGCAGTGCGACGCCGTCGTCATCATCGGAAGTGACTACACCGACGTAGCAAGCCCGAGCGAGCTGAGCTTCAACGCCCGCATCGCCGTGAACCTCGGCGCGCCGGTTCTGCTGGCGGTACGCGGCGCTCGGCGCAGTGTCGAGGAGGTCGCCCAGCTCGCGCATCTATGCGCCGCCGAGTTGGCCGCCAACCACGCTCATCTGCTCGCCGTCGTCGCCAATCGTTGCGATCCCGACAAGCTCGACGAGGTCACCGCAGCGCTGTCCGACATCGGTGTTCCGACGTGGAGCCTGCCGGAGATTCCGTTGCTCGTCTCGCCCACGATGGCCGAGTTGATGGAGGCCACCGGCGGCGAGTTGTATTCGGGTGACCCGGAACTGCTGCACCGCGAAGCGCTCAAGGTGATGGTGGGCGGCATGACCGCGGAGCACATCCTCGAGCGTCTGGTCGAGGGCATGGTCGTCATCGCACCGGGCGATCGCTCGGACGTTCTGCTCGCATTGCTCAATGCACATGAGGCGGAAGGATTTCCGTCGCTCGCGGGCATCATCATGAATGGCGGGATCACACCGCACCCGGCCATCGCAGCGTTGATGGCCGGCCTCAAACAGCGTCTTCCGATCCTGACGACAACCCTCGGTACCTTCGACACCGCAAGCGCCGCAGCCCAAACCCGCGGACGCGTGGCAGTCGGTTCGCAGCGCAAGGTCGACACCGCGTTGAGCTTGATGGAACAGCGCGTCGACGCCGACGTCCTGATGGACCGACTGGCACTGCCGATCCCGTCCGTCGTGACCCCACAGATGTTCGAGTACAAGCTCATCGACCGCGCTCGACGCGATCGCAAGCACATCGTCCTGCCTGAGGGTGACGACGACCGGATCCTGCGCGCGGCCGGCCGGCTGCTGCAGCGCCAGGTTGCCGACCTGACGATCCTCGGTGACGAACCCAGTGTGCGTCGACGCGCAGCGGAACTCGGCGTCGACATCAGTGGCGCGCAGGTACTCGCACCCGCGCAGTCCGAGTACACCGAGCGCTTCGCACAGGAATACACCGCGCTGCGTGCTCACAAGGGCATGACCATCGAGCGGGCCCGCGAGGTGATCGCCGACATCTCGTACTTCGGAACGATGATGGTGCACTTGGGAATTGCCGACGGCATGGTCTCCGGTGCCGCCCACACCACCGCTCACACGATTCGACCCTCGTTCGAGATCATCAAGACCGCCCCCGGTGTCTCGACGGTCTCGAGCATCTTCCTGATGTGCCTGGCCGACCGCGTTCTCTCCTACGGTGACTGCGCCGTGGTTCCGGACCCGACGTCGGAGCAGTTGGCGGACATCGCGATCTCGTCCGCACAGACGGCGTCGCAGTTCGGGATCGATCCGCGCATCGCGATGCTCTCGTACTCCACCGGCGATTCGGGCAGCGGAGCCGACGTCGACAAGGTTCGCACCGCGACCGCTTTGGTGCGCGAGCGTCGACCGGATCTGTTGGTGGAAGGGCCCATTCAGTACGACGCCGCCGTCGAGCAGAGTGTCGCCGACAAGAAGATGCCGGATTCGCTGGTGGCGGGCAAAGCAACGGTGTTCGTGTTCCCGGACCTGAACACCGGCAACAACACGTACAAGGCAGTGCAGCGTAGCGCCGGTGCTATCGCCGTCGGGCCGGTTCTGCAGGGACTGAACAAGCCGGTCAACGACCTCTCGCGTGGAGCGTTGGTCCAGGACATCGTCAACACCGTGGCTATCACGGCAATACAGGCACAGGGAGCGCAAGCGTGAGCGACGGCACCGTGGTGGTCATCAATTCCGGCTCGTCATCCATCAAATTTCAACTCGTGCATCCGGATACGGCGGAATCGGTGGCACACGGTCTCATCGAGCGCATCGGTGAGCCCGACGGCCACATCGTCTACAACCACCGCACCGGAGTCGAAGACCGGAGCCTTCCGATCGCCGATCACCGCGCAGGTCTGAAGATGGTGCTCGACATCGTCGCCGAGGTCGGGCGGCCGCTGAGTGAGGCCGGAATCATCGCAGTCGGTCACCGAGTCGTGCACGGTGGTGACATCTTCTATTCGCCGACTCTCATCGACGACGGCGTCGTGAAAGCCATCGAAGATCTGTCGAACCTTGCGCCGCTGCACAATCCCGCCAACGTGATCGGTATCGAGGTGGCGCGCGAAGAACTGCCAGACGTTCCGCACGTCGCAGTGTTCGACACCGCCTTCTTTCACACACTGCCCGCGGCGGCGTCCACCTATGCGATCGATCGGGATGTGGCCAAGGCCAACCAGATTCGCCGGTACGGCTTCCACGGGACCTCACACGAATACGTGTCTGGACGGGTCGCGGAGTTCCTCGGCAAGGATCCCGCCGAGCTGAATCAGATAGTCCTGCACCTCGGAAACGGCGCTTCGGCCTCGGCAATCAAGGGCGGCAAGGCCATCGACACCACGATGGGCCTCACCCCGCTCGAGGGTCTTGTCATGGGCACCCGCAGCGGCGACATCGACCCAGGCATCATCTTGCACCTCAATCGCAACTCTGGAATGAAGGTCGACGAGATCGACGACCTCCTCAACCGGCGCTCCGGTTTGAAGGGACTGTCGGGAGTCAACGATTTCCGTGCCCTGCTCGCACTGATCGAGGGCGGCGACCAAGACGCACAACTTGCGTACGACGTTTACGTACACATGCTCCGTAAGTACATCGGCGCCTTCATCGTTCAACTCGGTGGCGTCGACGTCATCACCTTCACCGGCGGTGTTGGCGAGAACAACATCGACGTACGACGCGACAGCCTGGCCGGGCTTTCCCGTCTCGGTATCGAGGTCGATCCGGCTCTCAACGAGGCGAAGAGTCGCGACGAGCGTCGTATCTCCGCATCCTCGTCGGCGGTCGAGGTGCTGGTGGTCCCCACCAACGAGGAGTTGGCGATCGCCCGCGCGGCGAAGGCTTTGGTGGCCGCACTGTAGGTTTCTGCAGCACTGTAAACCTCGGGGCGTCCGTCAGAAATTGCTGCGCGGACGCACCGCATTCGCCCGGTCCACGAGGGCGTAGCGGTGCGTGCGGGAGGTCGTGGCGCGAGCGAGGGCGCGAAGGCAGGCTTCGGTTCCGGTGCGCAGACCTTGCTCGGTGAAGGGCAGGTCGAGGATGGGTTCGAGTTCGGTGTGCGAGCGATTGCCGTAGCGAATCCAATCGAGTGCCGTGCCCAACACCAGGGTTCGCATCTGCAGGCTTCGGCTCTCTTCAGCAGGTAGCGCCCGAACACGACGGGCGGCTTCCCGCAGAGTCGATTCGTCGAGTTCGGCGATCGGAACGCCGGACAGCATCGTCAGAGCGCTGGACATCCGTGCGACGTTGTAGTGCCGGGAAGACGTGGGTACTTCGTCGAGGGCGGCGATGGCTGCCTTCTTGTTGCCGTGATCGGCGAGTTGTCGGGCGAGCCCGAATGCTGCGCTCACGTAGTTTCGTTCGGTCCGCCAGACGGTGCGGTAGTACTTCTCGGAGAAGCGGCACCATTGGTCCGGGTCGTCGCTCTCCCAGTGCTGGAGAATCAGTTCTGCCGTCGCTGCCAACGCCAGCTTGGGGGCAGCCTCGCCGGGCAGTGCGGTGAGAACTGCCTCGAAGTGACTGAAAGCGGGCTCGAATCGGTCCAGTTGTAACGCCGCAAGTCCTCGATACCACTCGATCTTCCAGTGGTCCCCGATGTTCTGCTGGAGTTCGCCCAGAACTGTCAGTGCGGTTTCCGGATCACCGAGATCGAGATGAGCCTTGGCCTCGGCCAGTCGAACTTCGCCCGAGACGGCGGCCGCCGGTGTGCCCGATGTTCGGTCGATTCCGTTCTCGCGGGCGTGTTTCAACGCATCGAGGGTCTGCGACGGTTCGCTGTGCACCGCTGCCGCCAGCAACGGCGCGCTGGGATCGGTGGGGTCGACCAACGGAATGGGAAGTGCGTGCGCAACTTCGCGCGGATCGAGAGCGGCGTCGTGGCTGACACCGTCCACGTACACATCCGTTTGCCCGACCAATTCATCGGTGCCGAAAGACGTTCGCTGCCTGCTGAACACGAGCGAGAGTCCGGGATTTTCCTGCCCGGTCTGCTCGGCGAGGATTTCTCGCAGAACGCCGGTGAGTTGTCCCGCGATTTCCTCGGCGGACTGAAATCGCTTCTTCGGATCCGGGTCGGTGGCGCGTAGCAGTAGACGGTGGAAGAACTCGTGGTCGCGCAGTAGTGGCTCGTCCTCGGGTTCGGGAAGGCCGTCGAGGTACCGTCCGTGCTTCGAGGGCATGTCGAGGGTGAGAACCGCGAGTGTTCTTCCGACGGTGAAGATGTCGGAGGCGATGGTCGGACCGGTCTCGATGATCTCGGGTGCTTGATAGCCGGCGGTACCGTACAGGTATCCGTAGTCTTCGATTCCGGACACGGCGCCGAGGTCGATCAGCTTCAACTGGTCCTCGGTGACCATCACGTTCTCGGGTTTGAGGTCGTTGTACGCCAGGCCGGTGGAATGCAGATAGCTCAGCGCCGGAAGGATTTCCAGTACGTAGCCGATTGCCTGCTCGATCGGCATGTGCTTGCCGTCCGGGAATTCGGCCAGCACCTCTCGCAATGATCGCCCACCCACGTACTCCATGACGATGTACCCCATGGGTGTGCCGTCCGGGCGTGGATGCTCGACGAAGTTGAAGATCTTGACGATGCTGGGGTTGGCGACCTCGGCGAGGAACTGACGCTCGGCCACCGCAACGGCTTGCGCTTCGGAATCACCGAAATGCAAGAGCCCCTTGAGAACTACCCACCTGTCGCTGACATTGCGATCGATCGCGAGGTAGATCCATCCCAGGCCGCCGTGCGCGATGGGCCCTTGAACCTCGTATTGACCGGACACCAATTCGCCCTCTTCGAGGAGTGGGCGGAAGTCGAAAGTGGAACCGCACTTGGGGCAGGTGCCGTGCTGAGTTGCCTTGGTGCTTGCGCTCTTACGACCGACTGGTTCGTTGCATTTCCAACAGAACCGTTTCCGCTCGGGGACGGTCGGGTCACTCATCACCGCAGATGCGGGGTCGATCTGAGGGACGGGGGGAACCTCGACCAGGCCGCCGCCGAGGCGCAGCTTTCGCCCCGACCGGCTGCGGCGGGATCGAGTGGAGCGGCCGGTCGGGGAGGAGGACGCGGACGGCGTGGTTCCTCGTATCTGGGCCGAGGTCGGTTCGAGACGCTCGTAGGCGCCCGTGGCTTCGGGCTCGGGCCGCTCGTAGGCGCCGGTGGCTTCGGGTTCGGGACGCATGGAAGCCTGCGTGGCGTCGGGCTCGGGGCCGGTTTCTTCGGTCATGTCAGCCTCAATCCCGGTAGACGGCCGGCGGGGGACCGGGCGAAGGACCGAGGACGCTGAGCCAGCGGTCGTAGATACGGTTCCAGGTCCCGTCGCTCCGGATCCGATCCAGTGTTCCGTTGACGAATCGGACCAAGTCGGGGTTGTCCTTGTTCACTCCGATTCCGTATGGTTCGACGCCCAGTGAGCCACCGACCATCATGAGATACGGGTCTTGCGAGGCGAGGCCCGCGAGGATCGTGTCGTCGGTGCTGATCGCGTCCACCTGCCCCTGCTGGAGGACGACGAGGCAGTCGGACCACATCGGGACGGTGACGACGGTGGCTTCGGGTTGGAGTTGCTGGATTCGAGTGGCCGAGGTCGTTCCCCGGGCAGCGCAGACCCGCTTGCCTGCGAGGTCGTCGATGCCGCGGACGGATGACCCCTGCAAGACCTGAATTCGTTGTTCAGCGGAGAAGTACTGCGTCGAAAAGTCGACCTTCTCGCGCCGCTCGCACGTGATGGTCATGGTCTTGACGACCACGTCGACCATCGATTCCTGGAGTGCGGCGATCCGATCGTCCGACGTCAGGATTCGGTACTCGATCTTCTCCGGGTCACCGAGCAGATCTCGGGCGATTTCGCGGGCGATGTCCACGTCGAAACCCTCGAGGCGCCCGGTGGCCGGATCGCGAAAGCTCATGAGGTTGGAACCGGTGTCCAGGCCCACGATCAGCCGCCCGCGGGCGCGGATGGCGTCGAGGCTCGGCGTGGGTGGCTGCGGAGATGCGTCTGCGGGGGTGGGCCGCAGGCTCGCGGTGAGGTTGGTGCACGACGCGGTAGTCGTCGGTGTCGGGCTGGGAGCGATGGTGGCCTCGGCCGGCAGCGGCGGTTCCGTGTACGACGTGGCGCCTGCGTTGTCCAAGTCTTCGGCTCGATCCGCACCGCAACCGGCGAGCATCAGCATGGCCGCTGCCAGAACCGCGACACATACGGCCGGGCTCTTCCTCCGCATCACCGGTACTCCCGTCACTGATACTCCCGCAGTCGAGGCCAGAATCCGATGAAGATTCCGGCAACTCCGAGAACTGCCAATACAGACATGCCCGGTGCAGAGGCAGCCAACACCCGGGAGGCGTACGAGACGTCGGACCGAAGATTCGTGCGCGAATCCACGATTCCCTGCCAGAGTTCGTGATCGAGCTTTCCGTACTCCGCGGCCGAATCCTGTTCTCCGGCGCCGATGGTGATGGCTGCGGCGGACGTGAAGTCGCCGTTTCCGAGACGGTCGTACATGCGCGTGTGCGCAGCCACCCACTGCTGGCGCGAGTCGAGTGCGGCGGTCAGCACTTCGCTGTTCACTCGGGCGCGTTCGTCGCTTTGCAGGCCCTCGAGGATGTCCCGCAGAGCATCGACCTTGCGGGTGAACGTCACGTTGTCCTCGGCGGTCGAATCCCGCCTCGCCAGCGTGAGGGTTTCCACGGTGCGTGCTTGCTGCGCCATGATTCGTGCCTCGGTCAGTTCGTGCAGTGGCTCGGCCCCGGCGTCGAGCGCGCGCCCGGTGGCCAGTGCGGAGACCAGTCCGACCGTGAGCAGCCACAGCAGAGCTGCAGCGACCGCGAGCGAGGCAAGGATCAACCCGAGATTGAAGCGTCGGCGACTCTTGCGGGAGAAGTACATCTGTGTCGCCACCAGCGCGCACAGCACGAAGACGAACGCCACGATCGGCCACCACGGTGGAGTCTCGAAATCGCGCTGTACTTGGGAGACCAGCGTCTCCTGCGAGGCGTGCAGTTGCTGGGCCATCGGCAGCAGCGAGGTCTGCATCAACTGCGAGGCCTCGCTCAAATATGCTGCCCCGACCGGGTTTCCGACGCGATTGTTCGCCCGTGCAGTTTCGACCAGCCCGGTGTAGACGGAGAGGTCGGTCGAGATTGTGGTCAACGCGCTGTGACCGGCAAGATCGGTCGAGTCGAGACCGGCCGACGCCTGGACGATCTCCGCAGAGGCCTCACCGATCGACTGCGTGTATCGGTCGCGGACTTCGGCGGGTTCGAGGCCGCCGGAGATGAAGGCGGTGGCCGCGGCGGCGTCTGCCAAGGACAACGCACTGTAGAGATTCTGGGCCGAGTTGGCGAGAGGCTCGGTTTCGACGAGGAGGAGGTCGAGGTTCGCCTGGCGGTTCTCGATCGCTGCGGTGGCGAGGAGTCCGGCGATCAAAGTGATCGCGATCAGGATCAGTCCGACGACGGTCAACCGGCCAGGCGTCGAGGACATGAAGGCCTGCAGTTCGCGCCGCAGAAGTGCCTGCTCGTCCTCCGCCGACACTGATGTGGCCTCGGAGGGCGGCAGCGACCGGGGTTCGATGGACGGGACGACACGGTCGACCATCGAGCACCTCACTTCGCTGTAGGCGGGCTACCGAGAAATGATGCCGCCGAGAAATGATTCAGGGCATCTTCGCGAGCATATAAGCATCACCTACACCTGGAGCAGATTGAAACGGTTAGTGTGGGACAACGGCGAGAGCAGGCGGAGCGAGGTAGTCGATGCGTGGTGACGGTGACGGTTGGTCCATCGGATCGGACGGTACTCGGCATTGGGGTAAACACGGAGCCGCAGGACTGCTTCTGCGTGCCCCCGATTCGGACGGATCACCCATGGTCTTGCTGCAGCATCGTGCGGCGTGGAGCCATCAGGGCGGAACGTGGGCACTGCCCGGCGGAGCGCGGGACTCACACGAGAGCACGACGCACGCTGCCGTCCGGGAAGCACACGAAGAAGCAGGTATCGCCGAGGACGCCGTCCGTGTCCGCGGGGAAGTAGTGACGATGCGCGCCGAGAGCGGGTGGACTTACACCACCGTCGTGGCTGACGCGGCGCATCCACTGTCGACGGTTGCCAATGGTGAGAGCACCGAGTTGCGGTGGGTACGCGAAGCCGACGTCGACTCACTGCCGCTGCATCCGGGCTTCGGTTCCTCATGGCCCGACCTCCGGACCGAGCCTGTTGTGGCCGTGGACGGCGATCCGCACACCGTCGTGCTCGAGGACGGCGGATTCGGATGGTTGTCGGGTAGTTCCCACCACGGCAGTGACCAGGCAGGCAGCGACCAGGCAGGCAGCGACCAGGCACGCAGCGACCAGGCAGGCAGCGACCAGAACCTGTCCGAGGCGAGCAGTACCCAGTCGTAGCAGTCGAGTCTTCACAGTTCATACACAGCAGAAGGGCCGGACTCCGCGGGAGTCCGGCCATTCGGTGTTTCGGTCGTCGACCGAAACGAGGCTCAGCTGAGCGAGTTCAGCGCCGTGATGAAGCTGACCGCGGTGATACCGAGCTTGAGCAGCTCGCTGATCTTGCCGAGGTTCAGGTCTTCGAGCGATTCGGTGCTGAGCGAGCCGGTGTCGAGGGATCCCATTTAGTGCTCCTAGGTTCAGTTAGTAACTGGAGGTAAACTACAACAAACCGAATGGGATGTGACACGCAATCGAAGCAACTGTGAGCAAGATCACTTAATCCGACTTTTCGGACATTCAATCGCACCTAGGAACTGGGAGTTTGTTGTCTGATCGGACAACTTCCGTTCACAATTCGAGTCAGGCGTGCTGACCCGTAACTGTGCGGAAATCGCCCGGCAAACACTTGACGAACGCCAGTTACCGGCTTTCAGCGCCCAGCGACGGCTGCGGCGAGGCGTTGCGCGGCCGCCTGGGGGTCCGATGCTTGCGTGATTGCACGCACGACGACGATGCGCGTGGCGCCGGCATCGAGCAGCTCTGGCAGACGTTCCTCGTCGATGCCGCCGATCGCGAACCAGGGCCGCGGCGGTGCGGCGTCGGCGGTCGATCGAACCAGTTCCAAACCGGACGCACTTCGATTCGGTTTGGTCGGTGTCGCCCAGACCGGCCCGGTACAGAAGTAGTCGACGCCCTCTTCGATGGCGGCCAGACTCGCCTGCGCGCGACTGCTCGTCGAACGCCCGATGACGACGTCTTCACCGACAACGGTTCGCGCGTAGGGGACGGGAATGTCGTTCTGGCCGAGGTGGAGGATGTCGGCGCCGGAAGCCATCGCGAGATCCGCGCGATCGTTGACGGCCAACAATGCGCCGTGGCGTCGCGCTGCGGCCGCGAGAATGCCCAGCGCCACCAGTTCGTCCTTGGCCTCGAGCGGGCCGAACTCGCGCTCACCGGCAGAGCCTTTGTCACGCAATTGGATGATGTCGACTCCGCCGGACAATGCTGCCTCGGCGAACTGCGCGAGGTCGCCTTTCTCGCGGCGCGCGTCGGTGCACAGGTACAGCCGTGCTGCTGCCAGGCGCTCGCGCCGGTCGATGTCGTTACTGGGATGTGTGGGGTGCACGGAGCAAACGGTAGCCTCTAGGGAGCAAGGTTCGACACGGGAGTCCTGAAACGTCGTCGTCACTTTTTGTCGTGACTGCGAGGTTCGTAGGGCTGAGAGGGGATCGCGACCAGATCCCGACCGTCAGACCTGACCCGGATCATGCCGGCGCAGGAAGTGGAGGTGGAGTTTCGTGAGTACACACGCTCGTACGGTGTCGGTTGTCGGCGGCGGTGTCATCGGTCTCGCTATCGCGTGGCGAGCAGCCCGCGACGGGTGGGCCGTTCGGTTGTACGACCCGTCCATTGGATCAGGTGCTTCGTGGGTGGCGGGCGGAATGCTTGCCCCGCTTTCCGAAGGCTGGCCGGGTGAAGAAACCGCGTTGACAATCGGTGCAGCGTCCCTGGAACGGTGGCCGACGTTCGGTGAGGAGCTCGGAAAATTCGGGCAATCGGTCTTCACCGCGGACAGCTCGCTGACGGTTGCACTCGACGCTGCCGACGCGCAGGACCTGCAGACCATCGCCGAGTGGGTGAGCTCGCAGGGGCACGAACTCGAAGTTCTCGGTCGCGCGCGCATCCGTGAACTCGAACCGATGCTGGGCCGGGGCATCCGGTCGGGGTTGATGGCTGTTGGTGAGTCCGCCGTCGACAACAGACTTCTGCTGGCGGCGTTGCAGAAGGCCTGTGCGGAATCCGGCGTCGAATTGATCGCGCGGGCCGTCGACGACCTCGCCGAACTCGATACCGATCAGATAGTGCTCACCGCCGGTATCGCGTCACCCAAGCTGTGGCCCGGGCTACCGGTACGCCCGGTCAAGGGCGAAATCCTTCGCTTGCGCAGTAGGCCTGGAGTCACCCCGTCGCCCAGCCGTACCATCCGTGGCAGCGTCCACGGGCGGCCCGCCTACCTCGTCCCGCGCGGTGACGGAATCGTCGTCGGCGCAACACAATACGAGTCTGGTGAGGACACACAGGTCACGATGGCCGGCGTACGGGACTTGATCAACGATGCCGAGGCCCTGATGCCGGCGATCGGCGAATACGAACTGTACGAGTGCGCGGCAGGTCTGCGTCCGATGACGCCGGACAACCTGCCGTTGATCGGGCGCGTGTCCGATCGTGTTGTCGTCTCCACCGGGCACGGCCGCAACGGAGTCCTGCTGACGCCCGTCACCGCCGATGCGACGGTCGCGTTGCTGAACGGCACATCTTTGGTCGAGGTAAAAGGAACCGAACCCGAGCGGTTCGCAGTAGCTAAGGAAAATTCATGAGTGAGCAGGTCCCGATCGGGATCACCGTCAACGGCGAAGATCTCGAGTTCGATCGAGCAGTCACGGTGACCGAACTTCTGACGCACCTCGAGTTGCCGAGCAAAGGCATCGCCGTCGCCGTCGACGGTGCGCTCTTTCCTCGCGGGCGTTGGGACGAATCCGTCGGACGTGGTTGGGAAATCGAGATCCTCACGGCGGTGCAGGGTGGCTGAGCAGGACCTTCTCACTATCGCGGGCCGCAGTTTCGGTTCCCGGCTCATCACGGGGACAGGCGGCGCCGCCAACCTTGCGGTGCTCGAGGAAGCGCTTGTCGCCTCCGGTACCGAACTGACCACCGTCGCGATGCGGCGAGTCGACGCGGCCGGCGGCACCGGCGTTCTGGACCTGCTTCGTCGCCTCGGAATCGAACCGTTGCCGAACACCGCCGGGTGTCGGGGCGCCGCCGAAGCGGTCCTGACGGCGCAGTTGGCACGCGAAGCGCTCGAGACGAACTGGGTCAAACTCGAAGTCATCGCCGACGAGCGGACTCTGCTGCCCGACGCAATCGAACTCGTCTCCGCCGCAGAACAATTGGTGGACGACGGATTCACCGTCCTGCCGTACACGACGGACGATCCGGTGCTGGCGCTTCGCCTCGAAGAGGTCGGCTGCGCGGCAGTCATGCCGCTCGGTTCACCCATCGGGACAGGGCTGGGTATCGCGAATCCGCACAATATCGAGATGATCGTCGAGCGCGCCGGCGTGCCCGTCATCCTCGACGCCGGAATCGGAACGGCCAGCGACGCCACCCTTGCCATGGAGTTGGGCTGCGACGCCGTCCTGCTTGCGACAGCGGTGACGCGGGCCAAGAATCCCGCGTTGATGGCGTCGGCGATGCGGCACGCAGTGGTAGCAGGTTTCGAAGCGCGTCACGCCGGCCGGATTCCCAAGCGGTTCTGGGCCCAAGCATCGTCCTGACGGACCATTTCCGGGTGTTTTCTCAGGGTTATGCCCGGATTGTCCGGCTTCGTGTCCTACCTGAGTACCACTCGGAACTAGACCTGTGGCCGATGTGCTGGTCATTGCCGGTAGGGCAAAGTTCTCCTCATGATTGAGCTGAGGGGATTGACCAAGGTTTACGGACCGACGAAAGCGGTGGACGATTTGT
>NZ_JARVSY010000052.1:0-62482 GCF_030208925.1 Rhodococcus sp. MEB032 | reverse complement strand
TGGGGTGGAGGCTCCGCCCACCCAGTGTCATGGGGTGGAGGCTCCGCCCACCCAGCGGGAGAACCTGTTCCTCTACCATTCAACCCACTCGTAGCGTGGCCACCATGACCGATCCTGACTTCTCCACCGCACCACTCGACGTCGTAGTCATCGGCGCCGGCGTCGCCGGCATGTACGCCATGCACCGACTTCGCGAGCAGGGGCTGCGTGTCCACGGCTTCGAGGCGGGCTCCGGAGTGGGCGGCACGTGGTACTTCAACCGCTACCCGGGCGCACGCTGCGATGTCGAGAGTTTCGACTACTCCTACTCGTTCTCCGAAGAGTTGCAACAGGATTGGGACTGGAGCGAGAAGTACGCCGCGCAACCGGAGATCCTGTCCTACCTCGATCACGTCGCCGATCGCTTCGACCTACGCAGTGGGTTCACTTTCGATACCCGTGTCCTGAGCGCACAGTTCGACGAGGACTCGTCGACGTGGCGAGTGCACACCGACGGTGGTCATGACGTCACCTCGCGGTTCGTGGTGTGCGCCACGGGCAGCCTCTCGACCGCGAACGTTCCGAACATTGCAGGTCGCGAGACTTTCGGCGGTGAGGTCTTCCACACCGGCTTCTGGCCGCACGACGGCGTCGATTTCACCGGCAAGCGAGTGGGAGTGATCGGTACCGGATCGTCGGGCATCCAGTCCGTTCCGTTGATCGCCGAGCAGGCCGATCACCTCTTCGTGTTCCAGCGGTCCGCGAATTACAGTGTGCCGGCGGGAAACACGCCTCTCGATGACAAGCGACGCGCAGAGATCAAGGCCGACTACGCCGAGCGTCGAGCGCTGTCCAAGCGCAGTGGCGGTGGATCTCCGTTCGTTTCGGATCCTCGCAGCGCGCTCGAGGTGTCCGAGGCCGAGAGGAACGCGGCCTACGAGGAGCGGTGGAAGCTCGGCGGTGTTCTGTTCGCCAAGACCTTCGCAGACCAGACCAGCAACATCGCCGCCAACGCGACGGCGGCCGCATTTGCCGAGGCCAAGATCAGATCGGTGGTCGAAGATCAGGCCATCGCCGACCTACTGATCCCGAACGACCACCCCATCGGGACCAAGCGGATCGTCACGGACACCGACTACTACCAGAGCTACAACCGTGACAACGTGAGCCTGGTCGATCTCAAGAGCGCACCGATCGAGGCAATCGACGAGGCCGGGATCAAGACGACCAACTCGCACTACGAACTCGACGCATTGGTGTTCGCCACCGGTTTCGATGCGATGACCGGGGCACTCGATCGCATCGAGATCCGCGGCCGCAACGGCGAGACCTTGCGAGAGAACTGGCATGCGGGTCCGAGAACCTATCTTGGTTTGGGAGTGCACGGCTTCCCGAATCTGTTCATCGTCACCGGGCCGGGTAGCCCGAGTGTGCTGTCCAACATGATTCTCGCTGCCGAACAGCACGTCGACTGGATCGCCGACGCGATCAACCACCTCGATTCGGCGGGCATCGACACCATCGAGCCGAGTGCCGAAGCCGTGGACAACTGGCTCGAGGAGTGCTCACGCCGGGCGTCGGCAACATTGTTCCCATCCGCCAACTCCTGGTACATGGGAGCCAACATCCCGGGAAAGCCGAGGATATTCATGCCCTTCATCGGAGGCTTCGGTGTCTACTCGGACATCTGTGCAGACGTGGCAGCAGCGGGATACCGAGGCTTCGAGCTGAACAGCGCGGTGCACGCATGAGCCGGCTGGAGGGCAAGCGGGTGCTCGTAACGGGTGCTGCCGGAGGAATGGGACGCTCACACTGTGAGCGGCTCGCCGAAGAAGGCGCGTCCGTGATCGCGTTGGATGTCGAACAGGCACAATCGGGGTTGGCGGAAACCGCTCAGGCAGTGCGTGATCGAGGCGGTATCGCGGTCACCGGTGTGGCGGATATTCGGGACTTCGACGGCCTGGCCGCCGTCGTGGCCGAGTGCGTTACCGAACTCGGCGGGTTGGACGTCGTGGTTGCGAATGCAGGCGTGTACGACACGCCGGGACCGTCGTGGACCATCGATCCTGCAGTGTGGAACCGCTCGCTGGACGTCAATCTGACCGGGGCGTGGCACACCGTCAAGGCCTGTGTTCCGCACTTCGGCGACGGTGGATCCGTCGTTCTGGTCAGTTCGACAGCGGGAATCAAAGGCATTGCCGGAGCAAGTCATTACAGCGCAGCCAAGCACGCCGTGGTGGGCCTGGCCAGAACGCTGGCCAACGAGTTGGGGGCGCAGAGTATCCGCGTCAACTCCGTGCATCCGGGTTCGGTACGTACCCCGATGATCATCAACGAGCGAGTGTTCGCGAACCTGTGCCCGGACATCGAGAATCCCACCGAAGCAGACGCTGCTGCAGTGCTCAGCGCTCGCAACTTGCTTCCCGTTCCCTGGGTGGATCCGGTGGACGTCAGCAATGCGGTCCTGTTTCTCGCATCCGCGGAGTCCCGCTACATGACCGGCTGTCAGTTGGTTGTCGACGCCGGCCTGACCCAGAAAGTGTGAATTGATGACTTCTCGATTGGAAGGCAAGATCGCGCTGATCACGGGTGCGGCACGAGGAATCGGGCGGGCTCAGGCCGTGCGTTTTGCCGAAGAGGGCGCGGACATCATCGCGGTCGACGTGTGCACCTCGGTGGAAACCACAGTCACGCCGCCCGCGACGGAGGCCGATCTCGATGAGACAGTGGCGCAGATCCGGGCGCTGGGGCGAAAGGTCGAATCTGCGGTAGTGGACGTTCGGGATCTCGAGGCACTACGCAGTGCCGTGGACTCGGCCGTCGGAACGCTCGGTGGTCTCGACATCGTCTGCGCTACAGCTGGTATCACGTCCTCTGACGGGGCCCTGACCATGTCGGAAACGATGTGGCAGACCATGCTGGACGTCAATCTGACCGGCGTGTGGCACACCACGACCGTCGCGGCTCCGCACTTGATCGCGCGGGGCGGGGGATCGATGACACTCACAAGCTCCATCGCCGGACTTCGGGGGCTGGTCGGAGTTGCGCACTACACCGCAGCCAAGCATGGAGTCGTTGGTCTGATGCGTTCGTTGGCAAAGGAACTGGCTCCGCACAACGTACGCGTCAATACGGTCCATCCCACCAACGTCGACACGCTGATGATTCAGAACCCGTTGGTGCGCGGCAAGTTCCGCCCCGATCTCGAGAACCCGACGCGCGAAGAATTTGCTGCCGCAGCGATGACGATGAACATGCTCGCCATTCCGTGGATCGAACCGGTGGACGTAGCGAACGCTGCTCTGTTCCTGTCTTCCGACGAGGCTCGCTACATCACGTCGGTCGCCCTGCCGGTGGATGCAGGAAGTTCGTCCCGCTGAGGTTTCGAACAGCTGAAATCTTGAACAGCTGAAATCTTGAACAGCTGAGGTTTTGACACGCTGAGTTCCGCCACGGTGTGTAGCGTCGGTTTCACCTAACCGAAAGGCGTACACCGTGGCGGAACGGCGCTATCTGGAAGTCACCGTCGGGACCAACATCGTGATGGTCCTCGACCACCGCACGGTGGAGGTCTTCGACCGCACCGCCGCGAGCACGAGCGAAGTGGCTCGTTGGCATGTCGAACACATTGCGGTGAAGGCGAAACCGTCGAAGTCGGGACTGAAACTCACCATCGGGAACAGGCTCGCCGACGACTCGATCGCGGTAGCGGGTCCACGGGCATCGCTGACTGTTCCGCCGGAGAACGAGGCAGCCGTCATCGCGTTCTTCGACGAGGTCAAGGCTGCTCGGGTGTGAATCGGCAGAAGACCTTCGGCGCGGATGATTCGGGTTCTCTAGTCGAGCACGTCGTGCGCTGCCACGAAGATCGGGCCGGACGCACTTTTGTCGGGATCTCGGGAATCGAGGCTTCCGGAAAATCGACGATCGCGGACGAGTTGGCTGCCGGTATCTCGAAGTCGGGCCATGACTTCATCATGATCCATGGGGACGAGTTCTCGACTGCGAAAGCGGTACGGAACAAAGATCCTGACACGGTGCGTGGGTATCTCGAGGATGCGTACGACTATTCGAACCTGAGTAGCCGTGTGATGGTGCCGCTACGGTTGGCCGAAGTTACCGAAATTTCCTACGTCTCGACTGATCCGGAGACAGACGAATCTGTGGTGTCGAAGCCACGAGTCCCGGATCGCGCCATTGTGATCGTCGAGGGAGTGCTGCTTTTTCGCGGACTGATGCGAGATCAGTTCGACCTACGAATCTGGGTTGAAGCAAGCTTCGACGAGTCCTTGCGGCGTGCGAAGGGACGTCCGCGCGATGTGAGCTATTACGGGACGGCCGAGGCGATAGCGTCCCGGTACGAATCCCGGTTTCATCCGGCGCAGAGGATTCATCTGCGTGACGATCGACCACAACTGACCAGCCATGTAATCGTGCGTGGCTAGTCAGTCGAAAGGCCGGCGATATCAAGCTTTACGCGCGGCGGCATGGGCCCCGGCGACACGGCCGAATGCGAAGGCGTCGGCAATGTGGAATCCGCCGTCCTTCGCCGCGCTGTAGGTGGAACTGACCGCGCCCGCGGCGTAGAGGCCAGGAATTGGATTGCGGGCAGTATCGAGTACGCGGGAATGACCGTCGCGGCGCGGCCCACCGCTACTCCATCCCAGCAGTGGCGACCCGGAAACGGCGTAGAACGGAGCGGTGGCCACCGGGGCCAAAGTTTCGGGATTGCGGCCGAACGAATGGTCGATGCCGTCCGCGCACGCCTCGTTGTAGCGTCGCACGCTCGTTTCCACGACTGTTGGGTCCAGTCCGAGTTTCTCGGCGAGTTCGGCGAGCGTGTCCGCCTTGAGGATCCATCCCTTGTCGATCTCGGCTTGATTGTCCGAGCTCCACTCGTACCCTTCGTCGAGAACCCTGTGGCCGACGGGCAGTGCGTCGCGGCCGGGGCTCAGCTGTCCGGCCAACCTCATCGTCTCGTCGAAGACGACGTTCATCGGTTGCACCGGAAAGTGTTGGTAGGAACCCTCTCTGAACACATGACCATGCCGCATTTCGGCTGACTCGTCGGTGAAGCGTCTACCTTCCCGGCTGAGAAACACATAGTTGTGCGCGTTCCACAGTGCGAGGAAGAATCCAGTCGGATTTTCGAGGTCGCCGGGAATTCCCGTAATGGTCATCATGTTGTTCATGTGCCACAGATCGGCGCCCACGGCCTGTGCCATGCGGTGACCGTCGCCGGTTGCCGATCGTGAGCCCCAGATCTTCGGATTCTCCAGACGCAAGTAGTCGCGCACCATCGTCGGATTTGCTTCGAATCCTCCGGTGGCAAGGATGACGCCCCGGCGTGCCTGGATCTGCGAAGTCTTTTCACCCGAACGGATTTCGACTCCGGTCACCGCTCCGGATTCATCCGTCAGCAGTCCGGTGGCTTCGGTGTCGAATAGTGTTGTGACGCCGCGTTCAGCGAGAGCGGAGACGAGGAACCGGTAGAGAAGTTCATTGCCCATCTTCCCTTCGACGGTGTCCATCCCTGCGTAACAAGAACTTCCGTCAAGTTCGGCGAACTCTGCCGTGGAATGGAAATCGCCGGTCATCGCCACAGTTGCACCCAGACTGCGGATCCAGTCGGACAGTCCGTGAGTGTTCTCGGCCCAGGCATCGATGACGTCCTCGGCAACGGGGAACTCCCCGTTCAACGAACGCAGGAAGGTTCGGGCGGCAGCGGGGTCCTGGTTGACGAACCATCCACTGCCGGACAGTCGAGTGTTGCCGCCCGCGGAATCAGGTCCGCTCTTTTCCAGAATCACGACCGATGCGCCGTCGGCGTGCGCTTGGAGCGCTGCGGCCGATCCGGCAGCGCCCGATCCGATGACGAGTACGTCGACAATGTTATCCATGTCACAGAAGGTATTGCGGAATGGTGGTGCGGCGAACCCACCTTCCCGATGAGCGAGAAAGCCAGTGGTCGACGCCGCAGAGACTTCGCCCCGCAGGCACGTCGGGGGCCAGGCGGGGTAGCGGTTCAGTGCGTCGGGGGTGGCGCCGAAAGTGCGATATCGCGCTGTGACGTTTTCGAGACCCTAGCGTTATAGATGTGGTTGTGTCGGCGAAACCTGCCGGTGGCAGAGTTCGTCTGGAACGCAGTGACCGACACGGTTGGTTATCCGACGCACAGTGATTCATCGCTGATTCGGGCGGTGGGGCACGCCGAGTCCAGACAAGAGGCTTTCATGACTACGATCAACGAACGTTCTTCAGCTGCAAATGTTCTCGATCTCTTTGACAGCGCCGGCCGAGAAGGGCATCGGTACAGTATCGACGTGGAAAGCTACACCCCTTCGTATGCGGTACTGAGACTTGCCGGAGAATTGGACATGGGTCAGCGGGTGGAATTGGTGCACGCGCTCGACCGACTTCTCCTGGTCGGCACCGATATTCACGTCGATCTCTCCGGCGTGACCTTCATGTCGTCCGGAGTGGCGAATGCCGTTGTCGATGCTGCGGGGCGTGGCAACAACCGCATTCGCTTGTTTGCCCCGACGCGAGCGGTCTCCATGATCTTTCAGGCTCTCGGCGCCTCCGAACTCATTGCGGGCGATGCCACGTCGACCGCTGATGCTCTCGGTGCTTGAGCCGGAAACAACTCCCACGAACGGTGTGAAGTGAGCAGTGCTCGATACGCGTTGACTTGGTTTCTGGTCTGATCTGCGTGTCGATGTGCACTTTGCGGCGCGGGATCAGGTTGTCGTCACCGGGTTGCGCCGAGATTTGCGGTAGTCTCGTTCGGTGTCGAGCAGCCGGCGCCGCCATCGACGCGTCCGGCCGCATGAACGCTTGGTGGTCCCGACTCGTAGTGAAGAGCCACACCATGGCGTATGACACCAGCAACGGTTCGACATCGTCGAATTCTCCGATCACCCAGTTCTCCGATGTGATTGGTCTGGAAGTAAGCATGCAGTTCGCACCGATACGCCGCCTCGACGACCACGCACTTGCAGGCGCCGAGTTGCAATTGCGTGGGCCTGACAATTCCTCTCTGTGTTCGGCGCATGCCCTCCGTCGCGCCTCGCAATTGATGCAGCAACGCTCGGAATTCGACAGTCACAAACTGGCCATGTCCCGTACTGCACTCGCATGCACCGTCGCGGATCGCCTGCCGTTGCTGGTGGCAGTCGACTCGGCTTCCCGAGCAGCTCTGAACGCTCCTGGTATCGAAGGAGCGACGAGAAATCTGCAACGGATCGTCATCACGGTTGACAGCGCATCGGTGCTTACCGATCCCCACAACTCTCTGGCAGTGATCAGAGAAGCCCGCGCGGGCGGGCGTCTGATTGCACTCGACGGTGTCGGCATCGACAGGCACTCGGCGACGCTTCTGTCTTTGGTCGAACCCGACATCATTATCACTTCCGCTGAATTGCTTTCCAAGGCGGCATATTTCGAAGTGGGAACGACGGTGCACGCGCTCGGCGCCTACGTCGAGCGATCGAACGCGATTATCCTTGCCGAGGGTGTCGACTCGGAATCGTCCCGTCTTGCCGCAATCACCATCGGAGCCACATACGGAACGGGTGAGTTGTATCCCGCAGTCGACGATCCGAGTTCACTGTTGTCCGAACCGGTCGTCGCGATGCCCGACAGTCCGGTGTGGAGTGATCCCATCCCCGAGGTGGGCACTCCCTACTCGATCGTGTCTGCTCACAGCCGGATCCGGCGCGGTACCAAGCGTCTGTTGATCCAACTGAGCAAGTCTCTCGAAGCGCAAGCCGCCACATCCGGTTCCTCGATGCTTGTTCTGGGCACCTTTCAACAAGCCGAGCATTTCACCGCATCCACAACAGCACGGTGGCGTCACCTCGCCGATACCGTAGGGTTTGCCGGTGTCTACGGTGTCGGACTGTCCGTGATGCTCGACGGTAAAGTTCAACACGCACCGCTCGACCCGGGTGATGATCTCGTCAACGAGTGGACGGTCGTCACTCTGGGACCACACCATGCGGCGATGCTGTCGGCGCGAGATCTTCATGACAACGGTCCAGATCTCGAGCGGACCTTCGACTTCGTGCAAACCTACGATCGCACCACCGTCACCCAGGCAGCGCACTCTATTCTTCGTCGTTACCCCACGACGAATTCGTGAACCCCGTACCGATGTTCTCGACGTTCGCCGCGAGCGCTGCCCGACCGGCGATCGTGGCTAAGGAGTGGCCGGGCGCCGCGCAGCACGTCTCTTTGCTGCAGAGTTGAGTAGATACCTTTCGGCGACCGTGTAGTCCGTGACGGTTGCGCCATCCGGCGCTGTGGTGTGGGTGAGCAGTTCGAGATAGCGGCGACGGAAGACATGGGCGTCGGATTCTGCGAGTAGGAACTCCGCCGCTGAGACGACCTCTGGTTTCGGAGCAGCGCGTGCATGCCGGTTTCGGGCGGGCCGAGTGCTCATGTTTTTCTCTGGATTTCGAAAGCGTCTGTGCCGGTAGTCATGTGCGAGTTGATCCTGACGTCTGTTCGGTCGCTACCGGTCATGAGAAGTCGTGAGTGGTTTCAGATCGATCGGCTGTCCGTCGGAGGGGAACGGCAAGGACATGTAGTTGAGAGGGGCGGTGTAGCCGGGCGCGACCTGCCAATCGAAGCGTGTGAGCAGGTGGTGCATGATCGCTTTGATTTCGACGCCGGCGAAGTGCATGCCGAGGCATTTGTGCACGCCTCCACCGAACGGTTCCCAGGCATACCGGTGCACCTTGTCTTCACGTCGGTGGTCCGCGAAACGTTCGGGATCGAAATGTTCGGGGTCGGGCCAGTACTGCGGCATGTGGTGAGTGAAATGTGGCACCACTGACACGTAGGTCCCAGCGGGTACGAAGTGGTCCTGTATCTGGGTGTCACACACCGCTCGGCGAGCCATGACCGGCACGGGAGCGACGAGTCGGAGGCATTCTTTCATCACCAGGTCCAAGCCGGCGAGTTGGTCGAGTTCGGCATAGCTCGGCGTCGACGTACTCAGTGCGAGTGATTCCGCCCGACATCTTTTCTGCCACTGAGGATTCTGGCCGAGATATTGCATCATTGTCGAGATGGTGATGGTGGAGGTGTCATGTGCGGCCATCAGCAGGAAGATCATGTGATCGATCACCTCGCCGTCGCTGAAGCGCTGTCCGGTGTCTGATTCGATGTGACAGAGAACGGAAAACAGGTCGTCGGTTTCGCGTGAACGGCGCGCAGGTAGGTAGCGGCGGAAGAAGTTTTCGAGGGTTCGGCGCCCGTCGAGGCCGCGCTTCCATCTGGTGCCGGGAACTCGATAACGGATCACCGAGGTTGCAGCTTGCACGCAATCGACGAAAGCTTTTTTCACAGAGTCGATTTCGCTTTCAGTGGTCCCTTCCGCGCCGCCCATGAAGATGTCGGTCGCCAGGTTGAGTGTGAGAGCTTTGAGGGCGGTGTAGGCGCGGAACCCATCGGACGGAGTCCAGGCGTCGAGCGCGGAGGCGATCGCGGGATTCAGCACGTCCACGGTCTTTTCGAGACGCGATCTCGTGAAGGCTTGTTGCATGATGCGTCGTTGTCGTAGGTGCTCTTCGGAGTCGAGAAGCATCAGACCCCCGTGAAAGAAGGGGCCGATGAGCACTGACCAACCGTCGCTGTTGACAAAAGCGCGGTCTTTGTTCTGGAGAACTTCTTGGCATGCGTCGGGTCCGAGGGCTGCGACCCACCGTCTACCGGCCATCGAGAACCACGAGACCTCGCCGTAACGATCCCAGCGTTTTTGCATCAGAGCGAGAGGGTCGCGGATGTATTCGAAAGTTTGCCCTATTCCGGGTAGTCCCGAATTGCCTGAGATGGGACGCAACTGCGACCGGATGGGTGGAGCGGCCAGGATTTTCGACATCACGTACCTGCCTTCCGTTTGCATCTGACAGTGGCGCCTGTCAGATGGGGGTAGTCTGCGTCACAGTCGCGTCGTCTGTCAAGATCGACTCATGGCTTCTCCCACGCCCCGTCGATATGCCGGTCTGAGTGGTGAGCAGCGGGCCGCGCTTCGGCGTGAAAGCTTGCTCGCAGCAGGACTGGACGTGTTTGCGGCCGCGGGCAGGCAGGGTGCCACCATGACCGCCATCTGTGCGCATGCCAAGCTGACAGAGCGATATTTCTACGAGAGTTTCACCAGCAGGGACGAACTCCTCCAGCAGGTTTTCGACGGAATCGTCGACGAGGTGCGCGTCGCCGGAATGGCTGCACTCCGAACGACCGAGGGGACACGGGAGGAGCGCGTGCGTAGCGCCATTGCTTCGTTCGTCAACATCCTGACGGACGATCCTCGAAAAGGGCGTGTCGCGATGGTCGAGTCGGTGGCTTACGAGCCGCTGCGCACTCACCGGCGGGGAGCGCTGCGTGGGTTCGCGCAGATGGTGGCCGACGAGGCTGCGCTCTTGTACGGCGATCGAGCTTGGCCTCCCCATCAGGGTGAGATCAACGGATTACTGTTCGTGGGCGGCCTGGCCGAATTGGTGACGGCCTGGCTCAACGGCGAAATCGACATCACGCCCGCTGAGATCGTGGATGCCGCAACCTTCCAATTCACATCCACAGCGCACCGATGAAACGCGGGGCCGGCGATGCGGACTGCCAACTCTAGTGGGCGGCATGTGTCGTGATTCGAGGCAGTTTCGGGTCTGAATTGTCGATGACACTGTCCGCGCGGGTCCAGGGCTCTGCAGCCGCGAAGTACAGACGTTGGCCGCCGACATAACGGTTCATCGACGGGTGTTCCGGATCCGCGTTCGTTCCGTCGCGAAGGTTCATTCGCTCGGCGGTGATCTCGAAGGGCACGTCGAGAAAGATCGAATAGTCCCATCGGGAAGCAAGTTCGTCCCGATGCAGAAAGAGTCCCTCGACGAGGACTACGGCTCCGTCGGCTGCATGCAAGTACGCGTCGCTGTCCCGTCGTGGTCGGTACTCGCGGTTACCTCCCGGTCTCAGAGGGGCGAGAACATGACGCTCGAGGGCGTCGTAGTCGTAGCTGTCGAGCCAGAAGCCTTCCGGTGACAGCCGACCTCTGCGATGGCGAATCTCCGGCGGATTGAGGAAGTCGTCGACGTGAATCACAATGGCGGGGCGTTCATTCAGCTGTGCTGCAAGACTTTTCGTGAATGTCGTCTTGCCGCTCCCGTCGACGCCGTCGATCGCGACGACGGGAGAGCCGCGCAGCGCGTTTATTTCGGCGGCCAAGGTCTCGAAGACCGTCTTGGTGCTCATCGAGCAGTTCTTCCCGCGCTCGTAGCGACGCGAAGAGGCCCGGTGTCGTACAGGATTCGGTGGCCGTCTTCGAGGACGCGTCGAGTGCCCGCGTCGAGCGGAAGGTCGGCCCAGCTCTCGCTCGCGAAATTCAGTTCGACGAGGAGGCCGGACCGTAGGCGGAAGCGTCGTTCTCGGACTGGCCCCCAGTTGGCGGCTCTGATGAATCGCGCGTCGGGGCGGAGCCGGTCGAACCAGTCTTCATTTGCGAGCGCGTTCGCGTCGTCGGCCAGGATCATCAGATCAAGATCACTCGCCATACGCTCCGCGCCGCGCGCGTAGGACCCGACCAGCGCTACAGCTTTGACGTCATCGTGCTCAGCGGCCCATCGTTCGACGTCGACGAGCAGCGCGTTCACCGCACGTCTTCGCCCCTTCAATCGTGCTGACATACCGGCATCATTCCCCATCTCCACCATTGTCCGTAGCTTCGCCGGGGCCTCTATCCTGGAACTGTCAGTGACAAACCAGGCGGAGGGATGCGTATGTCCAAAATGAGAGAACTTAGCCGATGAAAGCAATCATCGTGTGTACCTCTGTCTCCCATGGCAATACGAAGCTGATCGCCGATGTCATCGGAGAAGTTCTCGATGCTCGCGTGGTCGAGCCCGGTGACATCGACGCCGCGCAGCTCGCCGACTACGACCTGGTGGGGTTCGGCTCCGGCATCTACCTACGCTCGTACCACGCAAATTTACGCTCGTTCGTCGAGGCACTCCCCGAAGAACGGCGATCCAAGGCTTTTGTCTTCGCCACCAGTGGATTTCCTGACAAGGGGATTCATCGCTTCTCGCGTCCACTGGTTCAGTTGCTCGAACAGAAGGGCTTCGATGTGGTCGCAGCCTTCTCGTCCCGTGCGTGGGATACCTATCTCCCGTTCAAGCCTTTCGGCGGTATCCGGAAGGGGCGGCCGAACGCCGACGACTTGGAATCGGCGCGCATGTTCGCCGAAATGCTACGCGGAAGCGTTCAGGACAGCTTGCCCGGCACCGGGTAGCTGCGCAGGCTCATCTCCAGCTCACCGGCGTCGGCAAGGTCGTTGATCGTCTGGCGCAGAGCGCCACACGTCCGCTGAGCGTTGGCACGGCTGTTCGCGCGACCCAACTCCGGGCACACTTCCTGCGACTCTTCGAGCCATTGGACGCTGGTGTGCGCTTCGCTGTACTTCTCGACGAGGACACGGTTTCCGCAGTTGCGGCAACTGACCTGACGCATCAGCGTGCAATCAGATCGGCCGGTGACCAGAAGGCGCGCATGCTCGTGATCTTGGCGTCCTCGTCGAAAGTCATGACGTCGATCGGTTCGACCTCGTAGACCTGATCGCCCACCGGTGTGACGACGCGGAAGTGGAAGGCCGCGCTGGATCCGCTCACCCGCAAGGTAAGCAGTTCCGTCTCTTGCGAACCGCCCTCGAGAGCGCCGTAGAACTCGGTGATCGCGGCCTTGCCGACGCGGGGTTCGCTGCCGACCGGGTCTTCGAGCGTCGCGTTCTCGGCGTAGAGGGCGGCGATGTCCGCTGACGATCCGCGAGCCACGGCGTCGAGGTAGGTGGTAACCGTCGCCGTGATCGCGGCCGTGGTGTCTGGTTCGAGAGTGGTCATCGAGTTAGTCCGATCAGTCGAGAAGTTCAGGGTCTGACAACTACTTCGGACGCTATCGGTGCGGGCTCGATTCGGCGCCGGCATCTCCCACGCAGCGGGACAGCCTGAGCACTCAGGCGTCGAAGCGTCCGAACCCGCCGCGGTAGAACAGAAGCGGACCGTCGTGGCGCAGCACGTTCAGATCGGTGATGCGTGCGACGACGATGGTGTGATCACCGGCGTCGTGCTCCTGCTCGACCGTTGCTTCGATGCGGGCGAGCGCGCCGCTCAGCGCCGGAGCACCGTTGCCGGCGGCATCCCACTCGACGCCGAGGAACTTGTCCGTCCCGCCGCGAGCGAACGCCGAACACATGTCCTGCTGATCGTGGGCGAGAACATTGATGCAGAGAGTTCCCGTTTCGCGAAGCTTCGGCCAACTTGTCGACGTCTTCGCCGGGCAGAACGAGAGCAACGGGGGATCAAGCGATACCGAGACCAGGGACTGGCAGGTGAAACCGAGGGGTGAATTTCCGTCGTGAGCGGTGATGACGGTGACGCCGGTGCAGAAATTGCTCATCACGTTGCGAAGTGTGCGTCCGTCCAGAACTGGCGGCTCGGCGTTTTCCACGGTCATGTCGTCTCCTTGTTCAAATCTTTTGTTCAAAACTCTGCAAACAGCTTCAGAAGCAACGATGTGTGGCGCCGCGGCCGTAATCCAGCGGCAGTCCCACTCAATGGCAGCAATGGCTTCTCGGCACGGGTCAGGACCGACCGAGTGGCAGGTGGAGGGGTTTCGAGCAAATTTGATCCCGCTCAGCGGTCCGTTCGGATTCTACGAAACCAGCAAATGACCAGTGATTGTTAGACTTCGGGCATGTCCGAACCTGATGACGTGTCCCGAGGACTTCCCGCTACCAGCTGGGCAGTGCTCGGGATGCTGACGTTCGGGGAGGAGCTGACCGGAAACGATTTGAAGAAGTGGGCTGACTGGAGTGTCGGCTTCTTCTATTGGAGCCCGTCCATCAGCCAGGTGTACGCAGAACTGAAGAAGCTCGAAAGCATCGGGTTCGTGGAGTCCCGGGTCGTCTCCGAACCAGGGGTGCGAGGCAAGCGCCTTTACTCCATTACTCAGTCAGGAACCGACGCCGTCCGGACGTGGTCACGGGAGGCACCGGTGGAAGTTCCGGTGCTCAAGCACGGTGTGATGTTGCGTCTGTGGATGGGACACCTCAACGAGCCCGAGCGACTGAAGGCGCTGGTGGAAGCCCACATCGCCAATGTCGAAGAGCAGATTCGACGCGCGAAACTCCACGCAGATCATGCCGAGAACGAGCCGGCCTGGTCGTTCCCGGTCATGACGTTGCGATGGTCGGAACGGTACTTCCGAGCCGAGATCGAACTTGCTCGCGAACTGCTCGACGACATCGATCGTGCGACCGCCGAGTTCGCGAACGTCGCCGAGCACGACCGACTGGGATCACCGTTGCCCTCGACGCCTGGCAGATGGAAGAACGTCGAGGAGTACGTGTTGGCGCTCGAGCAAGCCGGGCTCACCGGCAACGGTTCGAGTATCTGAGTCAGGCCCCGGCTGCGGTCGGCATGTTGCGCAGCAAATGACGACGTTGCAAAGTCGGAGTGATGCTCAGCGATCCGCCGTCGATGCCTCGCCAAATGGCAGCGGCCGCCATACGGACCGGCGCTGCGCTGACGTGGTCGAGGCGGAGGGCCTTCGACGGCGCGCAGATGGATACCGCGGCGACGGCGCGGCCGATGGGGCCGATCGGTGCCGCAAGACAGCTGAATCCCGGTAGGCCGTTTCCGGATTCGAAGGCCACCCCGGACTCGCGGATTCTGGCGAGGTGGGGCAGTGCGTAGCCCGAGGACTTCGGCGAACCGAACGCGAGCAGTGCCTGACCGATCGCAGTGGTCTCGGCGCGGCGTCGACCACCGACACGCGTCGGCACTGCGGCGGCGAGGCGTCCGCCGATCTTCTCCATGTAGACCACATCGGGCCCGTCGAGGATGCCGAGGTGAACCACGAATCCGGTGACTCGGTAGAGCTCATGGAGAAGGGGCATGGCTGCAGCGTGGAGGCGGTCCTGATGAACCGCGAGCGATCCCAGTTCGACGAGGCGCATACCGAGTTCGTAGTCACGGCCGTCGCGACGCAGCCAACGCATCGAGACGAGACGTTCGAGCATGCGGTGGGCAGACGAGCGGGGAAGGCCTGTGCTCCGAACGACTTGAGCGAGCGTCAACCTGCCGGGACCGTCGAAGGCGTCGAGAACCAGCGAGACGCGATCGAGAATTGCTGTCGGGGCCGAATCGGCGCCTAAAGCATCCACAGCCTGCAGTGTCATCGTGTACCTCACTTCTCTTAGAGCTCCACAACCAGTGAACTGGCTATTTCAATTAGAAATAGTGTCATAGAGTTACGGATTTGTGAAGTGGATCACCGGTCTGTTTTCGGGCGCGTCGCGGTGGAAACGACGAGGGGGTTTGCGCGAATGCTCGCGCAAACCCCCTCGTCGTTTAACTACTGGCAGGTATTACATCGCCACCGGCAGGTATTACATCGCCACCGGCAGGTATTGATCGCCACCGGCGGGTACTACATAGCTGCCAGTGGTTCGCTTCCGGACCAGTCGTGGCCCCAGTAGCTGTCAGCGGTGATCTCCTCGGAGGAGTACGAGTCCTGATCCACCCTCGCGCCCTCGGTGCCGAACTCGATGTCCCAGCCGCCGGGTGCGCGGACGTAGAAGGAGATCATCTTGTCGTTGGTGTGACGACCCAGGGTCGACGACACGGAGAATCCGTCCTTCATCACGCGGTCGAGTGCCTGGCCGACGGCGTCGAGGGTGTCCACCTCGACCATGATGTGAATCAGGCCGGGTGCGCCGCCGTGCGGTGCCGGGCACAGGGCCAAGCTGTGGTGACGCTCGTTGACGCCCATGAAACGGATTCGCAGCGGCCCGAATTCAGGCGGGGCCGGCAGGCGGAAGGCGCCGCGCGGGTAGAAGCCGAGCACCTCGGTGTAGAAGTCGAAGCTCGCAGCACTGTCCATGACGGGGAGTACGACGTGGCCGAGACCCTGTGAGCCGGTGACGAATCGAGCGCCGAAGGGCGTCACCACGGGGCTGTGGTCGAGGATCGCTCCGTGGAAGACCTCGATGGCTGCTCCGCCGGGATCGGTGAAGGCGATGACCTCTTCGACCCGTCGAGCATCTGCTTCGGCGAGCGAAAGCTGCTCGACCTCGGTGCCGTTCTTTTCGAGTGCTTCTTGAACGCGGCGCAGTGCGGCGTGGTCGGCGACCTCCCAACCGATGTTGACGATCTCGTCGCGCTCACCCTCGACGACGACGATGCGAGCAGCACGCTCGTCGAGTCGTAGGTAGAGCGCGTTCTCGTCCGGCCCACTGCCCTTGGCGAAGCCGAGAACGTCGAAAGCGAAAGTGCGCCAACGTGCCATGTCGTTGGTCGAGATCTTGACGTAGCCAAGTCCCTTGATGTCAGTGCGTGTCATCGTGTCTTTTTCCTGTCGATTTCTTGTGTCGAAGTCTGATCAGATCATCGCCCGCAGCGGACCCTGCGGGTCTGCGCCGAGACGGCTCAGTGATGCGGCGTGGAAAACGGTGCTCGGCACGTGAATTGCGTGATGCTGTCCAGCATGAGCATCGCGCCAGAATCGCTGAAGCGGCTTGTCCATCCGCAATGCGTTGCCACCGCAGCGTGGGTAGACCTGATCGATTGCGTTGACGGCGCGCCAGGCGGCCTGTACCTGAGTCTGACGTCCCTCCGCGCGCTGCTCGAAGGTCACTTCCTTGCCAGCGTCCACTCGATCCCACATGCGGTCGACGTTGGCAAGCAGGGTGTCGCGCGCAGCCCGGATGTCGGCGGTTGCCTGACCGATGGCGAACAAGGTGTACGGGTCGTCCTTGATCGCCGTGCCCTGCGCGTTGATGCGATCGGCTTGGTACTCGTTGGCGTGGAAGAGCATTCCCTCGCAGATGCCGATCGTGGCGGCGGTGATTCCGAGGGGGAAAATGTTCGACCACGGCATGAGGTACAGCGTCTCGGTGCGCCCGTACTTGCGCACTGCCGTGCCGTCGATGACCTCGTCGCAGTCCATGACGCGGTAATCGGGGACATACGCATCCTTGACTACGAGATCCTTGGAGCCGGTGCCGCGAAGTCCCATGACATCCCACGAGTCTTCGATGATCTCGTAGTCGGTGCGCGGAATGATCACATGGAGCATGCGCGGCGGCATCTCCATGTTGCCGTCCTTGTCGCACGCCATCGCGCCGAGGAATGCCCAGTCGCAATGGTCGGTACCGGAGGAGAACTGCCAGCGGCCGGAGAACTTGTAGCCGCCGTCGGTGGGGATACACATTCCGCCGGGCATGTACGGCGATGCCATCCAGGTGTCGGCATCGGATCCCCAGATCTCCTGCTGCACCTTGGGATCCGCGAACGCGAGTTGCCACGGGTGAACTCCGACGATCCCGTGGACCCAGCCGGCCGACGGGTTCAGTGAAGCCATGCGCATGACGGTTTCGGCGAATTCGCGCGGATGCGCCTCCATGCCGCCATGCTCCTTGGGCTGCAGCATGCGGATGGAACCGATTGCCTTCATCTTCTTGGCGGTGTCGTCGGCCACCCGGCCGATCCGCTCGGCCTCGATGCCTTCGGCGAAGATGTCGTCGGCCATCGCGTTGATCTGTTCGAGCACTTCGTACGTCATGTTGTTCCTTGCATCCAGTCTGGTTGTCTCAGCAGTGTTTTCGACTGCGGATCAGGAGGTTGTCTCGAGTGCCTGGGCGTCGCGTGCGGCAACGTTTTCGGCGACTTCCCGCTTCCAGCTCTCCACTGCGCGGGTGGTGTCGATCTCGAATTCGAAGCGCTTCGTCATGTCTTCCGTGACATTCTCGACGTCGGTGTAGAACTGGTTGTACCAGCGACGCAACTGGTAAACCGGGCCGTCCTCCTCGGAGAGCAGGGGGTTGTCGATCGGAGCTTTGTTCTTCCAGATCTCCACGTCCTGAAGGAATCCCATCTCGACGCCCTCGGTGAACTGCGCGGCCATCGCGGCAGTGGACTCGTCGTCCATACCGGGTAGCTTCTTGACCATCGCGCCGTACTGCAGGACGAACGCATTGTTCGAGATCGGGTAGTGGCAGTTGATCAGGACGGTCTCGATGATCTGCCCGTTGGCTTCGCTCTTGATCCAGTCGATCATGTACGACGGTCCGAAATATGAAGCATCCGAACGGAGCACAGCGTTGGGATCGCCGTAGTTGGTGCCGCTGATGACGTCCTCACGTCCCACCGATTCCATGTACTGGCTCGCGACATGACCTTCGAAGATGTTCTTGAAGTACTTGGGGAACGAGTAGTGAACGTAGAAGAAGTGGGCCATGTCCACGACGTTGTCGACGATCTCGCGGCAATGAGAGCCTTCGATGGTGAGCGTGTTCCAGCTCCAGTCGCTCCACTCATCGCTTCCGAAGCCCTCGATGTCGGGGATCGTGACCTCGGCGGGCGGGGGATTTCCCTGGGGATCGTGCCAGACGAACAGCTGACCGTTCTTCTCGAGAGTGATCCATGCCCGCGTCTTGGCCAGCGGCGGAACGCGTCGTGCGTAGGGGATCGCCGTACATTTTCCGTTACCGCTCCAACGCCAGTCGTGGAACGGGCAGGCGATCGAATCGCCCTTGACGGTTCCGTGAGCGAGGTTGCCACCCATGTGGCGGCAGTATGCGTCGAGAATCTTGATGTCGCCCTTGCTGTCGGCGAAGACGACAAGGCTGGTGCCGAATGCCTCGATCTGGTGGGGCTGACCGTCGCGATAGGTATTGCTCAGTCCGAGGCAGTGCCATCCACGTGCGAACCGTGCGGGAGGCGCTGCTGCTTCGATTTCTCGAATTTCCTCGCCGGCGCCCGTCTGCGTCGGGGTGTCCGTAGTGGTGAGTGGGCCGGTTCCGAGTGCCATGTCTTCCTCCGAGCCGCGTCTTGCGACGCTCCAGTGATGTGATCCGTCTCATACAACGACGAAGCGTCCGCTGGAGATACGGCAGTTCCCGCTGGATGGAACGCCTACTCGGTGACCTGCAGAGATTCAGCTCGCGAGTGTCGCCACATCGTCGATCGCGTAAGTCGCCCAGGCCCGGGCAGTGACCACCCCAGCGGGATCGGTGGCGACCAGAGCTACGTCGGCCACGCTCTCGTGGTCCTTCTCGTACGTCGCGAGCACTGTCACGGAGCAGTGCAGATCTGTTCCCGTGGAAGTCGCGGTGCAACGTCCGCGGAAGCGTCGTAGTGACGCCGAGCCGTAACGACGAGCAGCGAAATCAGCAAGGGCGGCAACGGAATCGGTTCCGGTGCCCGCTGTCGGGGCTTCCCGGACGAAGACCTCGGCCACCAGATGCCCGGTCTGGTCGTGGTATTCGGTGATCCGCTCGAGTGTCGAACTCAGCGCCCTCACGGATCCGGTGAGCAGTGCGCCTGGATCGGGGCGTCCGAAGAACACGACGTCCTGCTCGACGACGGCCCCGTCGGGTGCCGAGCGCACGGTGCCGTACAACGAGTCGAAATCGGAGAGGAGCGTGGTGGCAGTACGCGGAGCAGTTGCCGTGAAGTGGGCGGTACCGAGGTTGGTAGTCATGACACTCTCCGTTGGACGCGACCGAGACGCTGTCGTCTCGGTGGGTACATCGACGCTAACCACCGCTCTCACGGGTGACGACGGGCTTCCCGCTGATCGGGAGCATTCTCGGATTCGATCGAAGAGGTGGAACCTGTTCCAGTTTTGTGCAATTCTGGATATCGTATCCGTGACCGGGAGCACATCTCGATGACTGCACGCGCCGAGCAGAAGGAAGACCAGATGACAGACGAGTTCGCTGACCTGCACCGACCGGTATACGGTCCGGACCTGCTCATCACCGCTCTGGAACGCAATCACGACAAGCCCGCGCTGTACCTCGGCGACGTGATCCTCACCGGCGGTCAGATGCGCGATCAGATCAGCTGCTTCGCCCAGGCGCTCGCGTCTTTGGGAATCACTCAGGGCACCAGCACCGCGATGCTGTCGAAGAATCGCCCCGAGGTTCTGATCAGTATGGGCGCGACCATGATCACCGGCTGCCGGGCGAGCGCCTTGAACCCGATGGGATCGCTCGACGACCACAAGTACATCGTCGACGACGCCGAGATCGAGACGCTGATCTTCGATCCCAATGCCTTCGAAGAGCGCGCCGCCGAGTTGAAGGCGTCGTCACCCTCGTTGACCAACGTGCTCTCGATGGGGCCGTCCGAGGTGGGAATCGACATCCTCGCGCTGGCTGCCACGTTCGAGCCCGCGCCGCTGAAGGCAGCGCACGTCGACGCAGAAGACGCCAGCAGCATGGTGTACACCGGTGGAACGACCGGCAAGCCCAAAGGTGTTGTCGGATCCTTCCGTTCGGGTGCTGCGCTCAATCAGATCCAGATGTCGGAGTGGCAGTGGCCCGAGGACAACCGCTTCCTCATCTGCACGCCACTCTCGCACGCGGGTGCAGCGTTCTTCATCCCGACCTTGCTGCGCGGCGGTGCCTTGATCGTCCTGCCTGCCTTCGAGCCAGGTGCTGTGCTCGAAGCGATCGAGAAGCACAAGATCACGGCAACCATGTTGGTGCCCACCATGATCTACATGCTCATGGACCACCCCGATCTGCCCAAGCGGGACGTCTCGAGTTTGCAGACGCTGTTTTACGGAGCGTCCGCGATGTCTCCCGCCAGACTGCAGGAGGGCATCAAGAAGTTCGGTCAGATCTTCTTCCAGTTCTACGGTCAGACCGAGTGCGGCATGACTATTTCGGTGCTGCGCAAGGAAGAACACCTCGCCGACGATCCGGCCCGCCTCGCCACGTGTGGGCGTCCGGTGCCGTGGCTCGACGTCCGGTTGCTCGACGACGACCTCAACGAGGTGCCGCAGGGAGAACTCGGTGAGATCTGCGTCCGTGGCCCGCTGATCATGAAGGGCTACTGGAAGAAGCCGGCCGAAACCGCCGAGGCGTTCCGGGGTGGTTGGCTGCACACCGGCGACATCGCGCGCAAGGACAAGGACGGGTTCATGTCCATCGTCGATCGCAAGAAGGACATGATCGTGACCGGTGGTTTCAACGTGTTCCCCCGCGAAATCGAGGACGTGATCTCGGCGCATCCGTCTGTCGCGTCGGTGGCGGTAGTCGGTGTGCCCGACGACAAGTGGGGCGAAGCCGTCAAGGCCTGTGTCGTACTTCGTGCCGGACTGACCGTCGACACCGAGGAACTGGTCGAGAAGGTGAAGGCGGCCAAGGGTTCGGTTCACGCGCCCAAGAGCATCGACTTCGTGGATTCCCTTCCGCTGACGCCGCTGGGCAAGCTGGACAAGAAGGCGCTGCGCGCGCGGTACTGGGAGACCAGCGCCCGCGCGGTCTAGGAACCAGCGTCGTGTAGCGAAGGGTCAGCGTTTCCAGACGTAACGACGTTCCGGGCGGCCCACCACTCCGTATTTCAGCGAAGTGGTGGACCGCCCGGTTTCGTAGAGGTATTCGAGGTAGCGCCTCGCGCTCGCACGTGAGATGCCGACCCTCTCGGAAATATCTGTGGCCGAGGCGGGTTCGGTTTCGTCTCGTAGTGCTGCCTCGACCAGCTGAAGGGTCTCAGGACTGAGTCCTTTGGGCAAACCTTTGTGGGACGACGCCCCGGGCGCGCCACCTGCCACACCGAAGGCCTCGTCCACTGCTGTCTGTTCTGCTTCGCCGGAGCTGTCGAGATTCGCATATGTCGATCGGTACCGCTCGAGACGCTCACGGAGAACCTCGAACGTGAAGGGCTTCATCAGGTAATGCACGACGCCGCTGCGCAGCGCTTTCTTGACCGAGCCGGCCTCACGCTCACTAGTGATGACAAGAACATCCAGCTCCGGTGCCAGCTCGCGAAACGGGGCGATCAGATCGAGTCCGGTGGTGCCGGGCAGGTGGACGTCGAGAAGAACCAGGTCGGGTTGCAACTCACCGACTGCGGCCAGTGCGGTCTCGGCCGAATGGGCAACGCCGCACACTTCGAAACCGTCTATCCGTGAGACGAATCCGCTGTGCACCTTCGCCACCATGAAGTCGTCGTCGACCACCAGTACCCGGATCATGCGCCCTCTCCGTCGTGTAGGACTGCGCTGAAGACAGTCCACTCGATGTCCTCTGCCGAACGAGTGCTCACGGTGACGTCGCCGCCCCGCCGACGACACGTCAGGCGCACCAGCGCCAAACCGAAACCGTGTCCGTCACTCGATTGTCCCTTGGTGCTCCAACCCTGGCCGAACACCCTGTCGCGATTCTCCGGCGCGATACCGGGGCCGGCGTCCTCGACCCGAACTTCGACCGCGGTGCCACGGCCCCGAATCGACAACCGAACCTTGCGGCGCGCGGCTTCCGGCATCTCACCGACGGCGTCGACGGCATTGTCGACGAGGTTTCCGACCACCGTCACGAGATCTCGTCCGAGTCTGCGGTCCACCGTCTCCAGATGCGTGTCCGCCGCCAGCTCGACCGTGACCAACCCCTGTGCAGCAGCACCTATCTTGGCGATCACGAGTGCGGCGGTGCCGACGTCGGCGATCTTCTCGGTCACGGTCGCGCTGACCTGCGCGCGCTCCATGGTCAGACCCTCGACGTAGCCGACCACCTCGTCGTATTCGCCGAGCTGGATGAGGCCGGAGATGGTGTGCAGTTGATTGTCGAACTCGTGGATGTGGGCGCGTAGTGCGTCGGTGCTGGTTTTGGTCACGTCGAGTTCTTCTTCCACGGAGCGCAATTCGGTGCGGTCGCGGAAAGTGGTGACCGACCCGATGGTGCGGCCTTTCGATTCGATCAAGACGGTGTTGAGGACGAGCAGGCGATCGCCGACAAGAACCAACTGATCGGATTCGGTTGTGCCGAAGGTCAGTACACTCTGGAGGCGGTCGTCGAGACCGAGGTCCCGCACCGATCTACCGGCGCTGCCGCGTGGGATGTCGAGGAGTTGGTGGGCACTGTCGCTCATCAGCACCACCTTTCCCTGCGCGTCGAATGCGATGACGCCTTCCTTGAGACCGCGCAGCATTGCTTCACGTTGGCGAACCAGGTCCAGGATCTCGCCGGCTTCCATGCCGAGGGTTTGCCGTTTTACCCTGCGGGCCAACAGGATCGACCCGACGCCGCCGAGAAGGGATGCCACCGCGAGGTATACCAGGAGATTCGGTGCAGACTGCAGCAGCCGTGTCCAGATCGAGGGGTACTCGATGCCGACGATCGCGGTTCCGGTAATCGCTCCTTCGCTGCCGAGAATCGGAACGTGCGCCTCCACGGCCTTGCCGGAGGGCGTGTCGACCAAACCCGTCCACGACCGATCCTCCGTCTGACGTGCGTCGATGCCGACATCACCGGGACGCGTCGAAATGACGACACTGCCGTCGGCGTCGGCAAGCGAGACGTAGGTGACGCCCGAGATGGCGCGTACCGAGTCGACCGAACCTTGTAGTCCGGAGCGGAGACGGGTCTGCGCCTGGGGGAGTAGCTCGCGTACTGCCGGATTGGCTGCGAGCGATTCCGCTGCCGAGAGTGCGCGACGTCCCTCCTCGCGTTGGAAACTCGCGGACGACTGCGCGAGGGAGAGGGCGGTGACGCACACGAGAACTGCAACGACGATCAGAAGTTGCAGTTCGAGAAGTTGTGTCGCCAGAGTGTGCCGGCGGCGAACCAGCCGGGCAAACAGAGACGACTTGCTCTCTCGCTCCGCCTGCTCGTTTCCTGAGGACACCAGCCAGACCCTAGCCTTCAGTTCGATGCCGGGAAAGCGGCCGTTCGTGAGCACAATGAGCACAAATCAATTTGCTTTCCCAATGGTGACCCCAGTCACAAAGTGCGTCAGTATGAAACCTGTTCACACATCGGTACCGGCAGACAAGGACGAAGCCATGAGCACATCGAAGCGGCTGAGCAGGCATATCGCCCTGCTCGGTGCCTGCGCGATGACTCTCGTGCTCTCGACCGGATGCACTCCGGTCGAGTCCTTCGTCGCCGGTGGCCGAGCGGGTGAGAGTTCCGAAGAACTGCGCGTGCTGGTGCCCTCGGTGGCCGGTGGTGGTTACGACCTGACCGCCCGGACCATGGTGCAAGCACTGGCCGACGAAGGGACCGTCGACGCCGACGTCGTTGTGCTGCCCGGATCGGGCGGCATCGTCGGACTCAACCGGTTGGCTCTCGAAAGCGGGAATCCCGACCTACTCATGGTCATGGGGCTCGGAGTTCTCGGTTCGCTCGAGATACTGCCGTCCGAGCACACACTTGCCGACGTGACACCGATTGCGAGACTCGTCGAAGAACCGGAAGCGCTACTGGTTCCAGCAGATTCACCGTACAAAACTCTCGCCGATCTGACGCAGGCCTGGGTGGCGGATCCGTCGTCGATCTCGATCGGCGGTGGTTCGAGTGAAGGTGGACCGGACGGGTTGTTCCGCCTTCTGTTCGCACGGGCGGTCGGCGTCGATCCGTCGCGCTCCCCGTACCGCATCTACGACGGCGGCGGCGAACTGCTTCCCGCACTGCTCACGAGGCAGGTCGACGTAGCCGCCACCGGTATCGGTGAGTACCTCGATCAGATTGCGGCAGGCACGGTTCGGGTCCTTGCGGTCAGCTCGCCGGCCCGTACCCCGGCGGTGGATGCGCCCACGATGGCGGAGTCTGGCGTCGACGTCACGTTCACCAATTGGCGCGGCCTCATGGCGCCGCCGGGCCTGACGGACGATCAGCGTCAGCACTTGCAGAATTTGGTGCGGGATCTGGCGGCAAGTCCGCGCTGGAACGAGCTGTCTCGCCGAAACGGTTGGAACAGTGCAGTTCTCACCGAACCCGAGTTCTCCGCATTCCTCACCGATCAATCCCGGTTCGTCGACGCAACACTCGATCCGCCCGGCATCAACTGAGCACTACCGAAGTTTCGTTTCACCTCCACGAAGGTCACCGGCTCGATTTGCCGTGCCGTTTTTCTCGGCAATTCAGCACTAAAGGAGTTCATCATGCTCGTCACACTCGGCTTCCTCATGGTTGCGGTGTTCATGTTCCTGATTCTCACCAAACGCGCGACCCCGGTGGTGGGACTGACTCTGGTTCCGGTGGCCTTCGGACTACTTGCCGGGGCCGGCCTCGGAATCGGCGACATGATCACCGACGGCATCAAGTCGCTCGCACCCACCGCGGCGCTGTTGTTCTTCGCGATCATCTTCTTCGGAATCATGATCGACGTCGGCCTCTTCGATCCGCTGGTCAAGCTCATCCTGCGGATGGTGCGAGACGATCCGATGAGGCTCGTGGTCGGAACCGCAGTGCTCGCGATGGTGGTCTCGCTGGACGGAGACGGTTCGACGACCTTCATCATCGTGACCTCGGCGCTGCTTCCGCTCTACCTCAAACTCGGTGTCAGTCCCGTCGTTCTGACGGTGATCGCCGGCCTGTCCAACGCGACGATGAACATCATTCCGTGGGGCGGCCCGACCGTCCGGGCCGCGAGCGCGCTGGGACTCTCACCCTCCGACGTGTTCGTGCCGATGGTGCCGTCGTTGATCGTCGGCCTGATCATGGTCCTCGGATTCGCGATTCACCTCGGGATCATGGAGCGCCGCAGGATCGGGACTTTGGTCCTGACTT
Source organism: Rhodococcus sp. MEB032 (assembly GCF_030208925.1). NCBI lineage: Bacteria > Bacillati > Actinomycetota > Actinomycetes > Mycobacteriales > Nocardiaceae > Rhodococcus > Rhodococcus sp. MEB032. The sequence continues at coordinate 36,927 of NZ_JARVSY010000052.1, read as the reverse complement.
CTGAGCGCATCCTCGAAAAGGTCGGAAACGGTGGAAGTTCCAGCACCGGTAGCGCCGGCACCGGCGGCTCGAACGACTCCGAGGACGACGGCGGCGACACCGGACGATTCATCGACGGCCTCGACCCCAAGCGGGACACCTTGCGGCCGAAATTGCTCTGGTTCAACGCTGCGCTGACGACGATCCTTCTCGTCGTACTCGTGATGGACATCCTGCCCATCCCGGTGCTGTTCATGATCGCGTCGTCGATCGCCCTCGCGGTGAACTTCCCGGCGGTCAAGGATCAGGGTGAAGCAATCGCACGCCATTCGTCGAGCATCGTCTCGGTGGTCGCGATGGTGCTGGCAGCAGCGGTGCTGACCGGCGTTTTCCAGGGAACCGGCATGGTCGAGGCGATGGCAGAGTGGCTGCTTCAGGTCATCCCCGACGCGATGGGCCCGCACCTCGCCGTCATCACGGGCGTCCTGAGTATCCCGCTCACGTTCTTCATGACCAACGACGCGTTCTACTTCGGTGTGCTGCCGGTGCTGTCCGAGACTGCAGCGCAGTACGGCATCGAGCCGGTGGAGATGGCGCGCGCCTCGATCACCGGGCAGGCCGTGCACATGCAGAGCCCGCTGGTCCCGGCGATCCTGCTACTGGTCACACTCGCCGGTGTTTCTCTGGCGGATCACCACAAGAAGGTTCTGTGGCGAGCGGGCCTGATCTCGATCACGATGCTCGTGGTCGGCGTCGGATTGGGGCAGATCCCCTTCTGAGCGCGATCAGTTGTGGAAGGGGCACCGGCCTTGGTCGGTGCCCTTCTTCTTTTTTGTCACGAAATTGGGCCGGATGTCGAGATCGGGCTCGTCGTACAGGCGGTGGAACGTCGGCGTGAGCGAGCTGGACATGGGCGGGTTCACCCATGACCAGTCGGTCGGGCACTTGCGCCCGGCCTTGTCCTCACGCGCGATGTGATCGATGAATTGCTTTGCGACAGTGTGATGGTCGACCATGATGACGCCGGCCTTGCGGTAGCTGTGGATAACTGCACGGTTCAGTTCGACCAGTGCGCGGTCCTTCCAGAGCGTGCGGTCGTGGCTCATGTCGAGCTCCATCATCGCTCCGATGGTGGGCAACATGTTGTAGCGATCGGTGTCGCTGAAGTTGCGTGCGCCTACCTCGGTGCTGACGTACCAACCACTGAACGGCGTGCAGGGATAAACGATTCCGCCGATGTCGAGGTTCATGTCCGAGACCGCAGGGACGGCATGCCATTTAAGCCCCAGATCAGCGAACCAGCTGTATTCGGGATGCTCGATCTCGACCTCGAGAACCAGGTCGGTCGGGACGTCGAAGTACTGCAGGGGTTCGTCGGGGACCGAAATCAGTACGGGGAGAACGTCGAACGGCGTACCGGCGCCCTTCCACCCCATCGCGGTGACCTGAGCAGTCAGATCGACGTGCCACGGGTCGCCCAGGATGGTGCCGTCAGGCTGCCGGTAGCCGGCGTAGCGGATCAGTTGCGGGCTGAGGATTCGGTACTCCTGACCGTCCTCGCGGGGGAGTGGCCCGACCGTCACGACCGACTGCAGAGCGCCGCCGTTGGTCGACAGTCGCAGGTGCTCCCAGCATGCTTCGGCGAGAGCGGAAGCCGTGACGGCATCGCGCGCGTCGATGAGTTTGAGGGTCCGCCAATGCGCGCGACCGACGCACCTGGCGTGGTTTCGCCACGCGAGTTTGGCGCCGACGAGCAATTCCTCCGCTGTGTGCGTGTAGGTGCCGGTCCGATGGAGTTCACGCAAGGCCTCACGCCGCCGAGACGTCGGGAGGTGTCCCAGTTCCGGAGAGTCGAAAAATTCGACGCACTCGAGTTCCCGACGTTGAAGCTCGGTCAGCGTCGGGGTAGTGGAGGCGATCTGGGACGTAAGCCCGCTATCGGTGGGCAATTCGTCCTGTCGAACAAAATCCACGGCACGACTCCTGTTTGGCTGGTTGAGATTTCGCTGAACGTTAGCTCGGCGATCGAGAGTGTCGAAGCTCTTGTTTATCTTGCACGCAAGAATAAGAAAGGGACGGTCACACCGCGAAATGGGGTCGCATTGTGACACTTGTCCAGAATGATTTACGAGTCAGACATTTGTGACATAAGCTGCAGACGAAATTCCGCGGCGGGTCTTGCCGCGTCTAGTCGGGACGAGGATGAGCGTGGATTCGCAAGCAATCTCTCTGGTCCGGTCGAGCTTCAAATCCGTCGCTGCGGTAGAAGATGGTCCGGAACGGCTCGCCCGTACCTTCTATTCGATCCTGTTCGCTCGATCGCCCGAAACCCGGGAGTTCTTTCCGGCAGCGATGGATGTGCAGCGTGACCGGCTTGTCAGCGCTATCGCTCACGTCGTCGAACGCCTCGACGAGTCCGACGCGATACTCGAGTACCTCGCACAGCTCGGCCGCGATCACCGTAAGTACGGCGTCACCGACGAGCACTACACGGCAGTCGGCAATGCCTTGATCGAAGCACTCGAGACCTTCGGTGGCGCCGAAATGTGGACCGACGAGGTCGACAGCGCGTGGCGTAACGCGCTCGCGATCATCTCGGCGGCGATGATGGATGCCGCCAACGCGGAAGACGGTCCGCCCGCGTGGAGTGCCACGGTCATCGAATGCCGCCCGGTCATCAAGGGCGTCGCCGTCGTGCGGCTGCAACTCGACCAGACGATGGAGTACCGCGCCGGTCAGTACGTCAGCGTGCAGGTCGCCGCGAGGCCACGGATGTGGCGCTACCTCTCTCCGGCCACACCGTACGACGGGACCGGAATCCTCGAGTTCCACATCCGCCAGGTCACCGGCGGGTGGGTCAGCCCGGTCATGGTGAACCAGACCGCTGTCGGTGACACCTGGGTGGTCGGTTCGCCCATCGGCGCCTTGGGGATTCCGGAGAACTCCAAGGACCTTTTGATGATCGCGTCGGGAACAGGTGTCGCGCCTCTTCGCGCTCAGATCCTCGAACTGATCCGACGCGGCAACACTCGCAAGGTCCAACTGTTCTACTCCGGACAGCATCCGTGCGATCTCTACGACCTTCCGCATCTGTGGAAGCTGGCCGAGAAGTACCCGTGGCTCACGATCATCCCGGTCTCCGAAGAAGACGAGAATCCGTGGTGGCACACCGAAGCGGAGCCACTGCCGCCGATCGGCATGAAGCGGCGCATCGTCGGCAAGGTCGGTAAGGTCGTGACCTCGTTCGGGGACTGGGCGGGCTACGACATTCAGGTCGTCGGCAGCGAATCCATGGTCAACAGCACCAAATTCAGGCTTCGCGCAGTGGGCATCGACGTCGACACCGTTCGCAACGACCCGACGTACTGACCGTCAGTACGGATCGAACTGAATGACCTCGGCCGGCGTTCCGGCCTCGATCAATCGATCACGCGTCGACCGAACCATGGCCGCCGATCCGCACACCAGGACCTGATGTTCGGTGAACGCACCGTACGACGCGACGACGTCGGCGAGCGTGCCTTCGATGAGATGATCGTCGCCGAATCCGATGTCGACGTTCAACCGGTCGAACCATCCGTCGGGCGGGCCGCCGTCGGAGAGATCTTCGACGACGGGAATGGGCTGCAACCACGGAAACTGATCGGCGAGTAGCCACAACATGTCCGCCGCATAGAGATCGCGAAGCGTTCGGCCGCCGAAGAAGAGGTACACCTGCGGCGGGTTCGGGGTCTGAGCCAGATCGAGAATAATCGACCGGAGTGGGGCCAAGCCGGTTCCGCCCGCGACCATGATGACGGTGGGGCCGTTCTCGTCGACGGACAGGTTGCCGCGCGGGTCGAGGATCTGCCAGACGTCACCAGGCTGGGTGTCCTTGACTATCGAACCGCTGACCCAACCGCCGGGAACCGTCTTGACGTGAAACTCCAACTTCCCGTCGTGTGAGGGAGGCAGTGCGGGGGAGAGTCGACGGAGCAACCGCGAATTCTGCGGGATGCTGACGTCGACGTACTGGCCCGGTCGGAACGGGACGACGTCGCCGACAAGACGAACAACCGCCAGATCCTCACGGAGACGGTGATGTTCGACGACTGTGCTCGACCAGGTTCGCTGGGCCATGAAAGTTCTCCTGTAGTCAGTAGAGCGGGTCGTGCCGGATCTGGTCGAGCGGAGTTCCGCCGGCACGCAAGGCGTAGACGGTTGTCTTGATCATCGACGGTGACCCCGAGATCTGCACCTGACGGTCGGCCCACGAACCGAACTGCGCGACCACTTTTCCGATCGGTCCGATCAGCCGGCTGTGCATTCCGAACGGTGGTTCGAGCACCGGTCCGTTGTGCCACCAAGGGTTTTCGGGTTCTTCGGAAACCGGTACGACGGTCAACCACGGGTTGCTGAGCGAGATGTGCCAGAGGGTTTCGAGGTCGTACAGATCGCAGGGATAGCGGCCGCCGACGAACAGGTGCACGCGCGGGTTGTGCGCGCGTTGAGACATTTCCATCACCTGTGCCCGCAGTGGAGCGATACCGGTGCCGGACCCGATCATGAGAACGTCACGGTCGCTGGTGAAGTCGACCTCGAGACCGCCGAGGGGAGTGGACATGACCCAGCGGTCACCGACGTTGGTCTCGCTGACGATCGCGGGGCTGACCCATCCTCCCGACACCTTGCGGATGTGGAACTCGAGCTGACCGAAAGGGTTGGTCGGAATCGCCGGTGAGTAGTACCGCCACATTTTCGGGCGCTGGGGAATCTGAACACCTACGTATTGCCCCGCTCCGTACGGAATGGGTGGGTCGGCTTCGAGGCGCACAATCGCCAGATCGTCGAGGACTCGTTCGTGGCTGACCACGGTTGCGCCCCAGAGCGCCGGGGTCGTATCGGATTCGGCGCCGTCGGCCATCGTGCCGACGACGAGGTCGGTGAACTGAGACCAGGCCTCGTCCAGCTCCGGCGTCCACTTGTAGCGGCTGTGCGCGCTCGTGCCGTACATCGACCGAACCGCACGCTTCAGAGCGACGCCGGCGGCCTCGTAGTGCTCACGCTCGACGCCGTAGCGACGGTGGTCGCGGCCGAGTTGGGTGAGGAACTTCCGGATTCGGCGATGCTGGGGCAGATTCTTCACGACGAACTCGATGGCTCTGAAGAAACGGTGGCCCTGCGATTCCATCCCGGCGGGGAACAATGAGCGGTACAGAGGATGTTCCGCAAAGAGGCCGGTGTAGAACACTGCCGAGAAGTGCGCACGGCTCTCTTCGTCGTCGGTCAGAGAATCGAGGCTGGATTGCAGACGGGCGATCACTGTCGGATCCAATCCATCCCCCTTTCGCACCAGCTGCAACTCTCGCCACAATTCTAGTACGGCTGAAAATGTGACCTACGAAACCAACTCGGCCTGGCGAAAACAAACTTGAGCGGAATAGACTCAAGTTTGTCCGCGTTGAGCATATTGACACAGTCGCAATACCAACCGGTCGCGGCTCTTCCCGTTCGACTTCGCCAGAAAGGTGACAAGTGGACTCGTTCACACCAACAACCAAGACCCAGGCTGCGATGACGGCTGCACTGCAGTCGGCGTCGTCGGCGGGTAACCCCGATATCCGGCCTGCCCATCTGCTGGTCGCATTGCTCGACCAGACCGACGGCATCGCTGCCCCACTACTCAAAGCTGTAGGCGTCGACCCCACGGTCGTACACCGTGAAGCACAGGCAATCGTCGATCGCCTACCCAAGACAACCGGCGCAAGCTCCACCCCGCAACTCGGGCGTGAGGCACTCGCGGCACTCACTGCTGCTCAGCACCTCGCCACCGAGATGGACGACGAATACGTCTCCACCGAGCACGTCCTCTACGGACTGGCCGGCGGCGACTCCGACGTCGCACAGTTGCTCGTACGGCACGGCGCCACCCAGGACGCATTGCGTGAAGCCTTCACCACCGTCCGCGGTAGCGCTCGCGTCACCAGCCCGGAGCCCGAAGGCACCTACCAAGCGCTGGAAAAGTACTCCACCGACCTCACCGAAGCTGCACGTAGCGGCAAGCTCGACCCGGTGATCGGTCGCGACACCGAGATTCGCCGTGTCGTGCAGGTGCTCTCGCGTCGTACCAAGAACAACCCGGTACTCATCGGTGAGCCCGGCGTCGGCAAGACCGCGATCGTGGAGGGCCTTGCCCAACGCATCGTCGCGGGTGACGTCCCGGAATCGCTGCGAGGCAAGACCGTCGTGTCCCTGGATCTCGGGTCCATGGTCGCCGGTGCCAAGTTCCGCGGTGAATTCGAAGAACGCCTCAAGGCTGTCCTCGACGACATCAAGAACAGTGCCGGACAGGTCATCACCTTCATCGACGAGTTGCACACCATCGTCGGCGCCGGAGCCACCGGTGAATCCGCGATGGACGCAGGCAACATGATCAAGCCGATGCTCGCCCGTGGTGAGCTGCGGCTGGTCGGTGCGACCACACTCGAGGAGTACCGCAAGTACATCGAGAAGGACGCAGCACTCGAGCGTCGTTTCCAGCAGGTGCTCGTCGGTGAGCCCTCGGTCGAGGACACCATCGGTATCCTGCGCGGCCTCAAGGAGCGCTACGAGGTGCACCACGGCGTGCGCATCACCGACTCCGCGTTGGTGGCGGCTGCCGCGCTGTCGGACCGCTACATCACGTCGCGGTTCCTGCCGGACAAGGCCATCGACCTCGTGGACGAAGCCGCATCGCGACTTCGTATGGAGATCGACTCGCGTCCCGTCGAGATCGACGAGGTGGAACGCACGGTTCGCCGACTCGAAATCGAAGAAGTGGCACTCGAGAAGGAAACCGACGACGCGTCCAAGGCTCGGCTCGAGAAGCTGCGTCAGGAACTCGCGGACGACCGCGAAAAGCTCAATCAGCTCAGCACCCGCTGGCAGAACGAAAAGCAGGCCATCGACTCGGTGCGCGTGCTGAAGGAACAGCTCGAAACCCTGCGAGGAGAGTCCGAACGCGCTGAGCGTGACGGCGATCTGGGCAAGGCAGCCGAGTTGCGCTACGGCCGTATCCCGGCGCTCGAGAAGGAACTGGAAGAGGCAGCAGCCGCTTCCGGAGCTGCCTCCGACGGTGACGTGATGCTCAAGGAAGAGGTCGGGCCCGACGACGTCGCAGACGTGGTCGCAGCCTGGACCGGAATCCCCGCCGGCCGGATGATGGAAGGCGAAACCGAGAAGCTGCTCCGCATGGAGTCCGAACTCGGCAAGCGTGTCGTCGGCCAGACCGACGCCGTCGTCGCCGTCTCGGATGCGGTTCGCCGCGCCCGAGCAGGTGTCGCCGACCCCAATCGGCCCACCGGTTCGTTCCTGTTCCTCGGCCCGACCGGCGTCGGCAAGACGGAGCTCGCCAAAGCCTTGGCGGACTTCCTCTTCGACGACGAGCGCGCGATGATCCGCATCGACATGAGCGAATACGGTGAGAAGCACTCGGTGGCCCGACTCGTCGGTGCTCCTCCGGGATACGTCGGCTACGAAGCCGGTGGCCAGCTCACCGAAGCAGTTCGACGACGCCCGTACTCGGTGGTCCTCTTCGACGAGGTCGAGAAGGCACACCCCGACGTGTTCGACGTCTTGCTCGCAGTACTCGACGAAGGCCGACTGACCGACGGTCAAGGCCGCACGGTGGACTTCCGCAACACCATCTTGATCCTGACCTCCAACCTGGGATCCGGTGGCACGCGGGAGCAGGTCATGGATGCGGTACGCCACGCGTTCAAGCCGGAGTTCATCAACCGTCTCGACGACGTGGTCATCTTCGACTCGCTCTCCGAGGAGCAGTTGGAGCACATCGTGGACATCCAGCTCGAGCAGTTGCAGAAGCGTCTGGCTGCGCGTCGTCTCACCCTCGAGGTGAACGGTGCGGCTCGGATGTGGCTCGCAGTGCGCGGCTACGACCCGCTGTACGGCGCTCGGCCATTGCGTCGACTCGTTCAGCAGTCGATCGGCGACCAGCTCGCCAAGCTGCTCCTGGCCGGCAAGGTCCAGGACGGCGACACCGTGCACGTCGGTGTCAGCGAGGACGCGGATCAGTTGGTTCTCTCCTGATTCGGTAAGCGGAATGCCCCGTCGATCCACTTGGATCGGCGGGGCATTCGCATTTTGTTCTACCCTGGATGGCTGGATGCTCGAACCGGGGACGAGTGCACCCGCGCCTCTCCGAACGACTCCGACGCTCTTTCGTCCCAACCGAAGGTGAGCCAGGCATGACCGATCAGAACGATCCGCGTAACTCGGGTGGGCCGCGCCGTGAGGATCCCGAGGCGACCGAGGTGTGGGGGCGTACGCCCGACCAGCCGACGGAGCAGTACGGGACGGTGTCCGGCCAGAATCCGAACCAGCCGACGGAGTATTTCGGTCAGCCGCCGGGGGCACAGCAGTATCCGGGGGCACAGCAGTATCCCTACGGCGGACCGGATCAGAACACGGAGTACTTGGGGCAGCAGGGGCAGCAGCCGAATCCCACTCAGGCGTTCCCTGCCTACAACCCGCAGTTCGATCCGCAGGCCCCGCCGCCTGGTGCGACGCAGGCCTATCCGCCGTACACCGCTCAGCAGTACGGGAACCCGGATCAGTACGGGAACACGCAGCAGTACGGAAATACACAGCAGTATCCGGTTGCCGGTGGTGGCGGTGGAGTTCCGCCGGAACAGCCGTTCATCGACGATGGATCGTCGGGCGGCGGTAAGAAGCGCAAGCTCGCGACGTGGGTGGCCGCCGGTGTGGTCGGGATCCTGGTCGCCGTGATCGCGATCATCGCGTTCTCGGCGTTCGGCTCGAACGACAAGGGCACCCAGACCGCTTTCGTTCCCCCGACCACCACGACGCAGGCGCCCACCACGACACCGCCGAAGGCCAGCACCACGGCGCCGACTCCGACGACGGATTCTCCGCTCAGCCAGCTTCCAGGCGGGCTCGGCGAAGTCATCGGTGACGCCGGGGGAGCCGTCGGCACCGTGAAGTCGAACGACGGCGGCACGTTGGTCATCGATTCGATCGGGGGTTCGCAGGTGACGATTCTGACCACCGCGGACACCACGCTCATCGCGCTCAACCGCGCCACCATCGCCGATCTGCAACCGGGAGACAACATCGTCGTCGACGGCACGCCGGTGGAGAACGGCACGATGACCGCCAACACGATTCTGAGTACGTCGCTGCCGAAGTTCGGCAACTGAGTCGTTCACGACACATCGGGCGAGTCCACCAGGGTGTCGCGGGAGGTTGAGGCCGCGAGTCGCTACCCTGGAGGGTGATGACTGGAATGTGGTTCGGACTGGCAGCAATTGCACTCGCAGGCGCGGGTGCGCTTCTGTACGTCGACAGGACGAGGCGAGATCAATCCGGGCGAGTGCGTCAGATCTGGGCCAAGGCGCAGGGTTACACGTACACGGCCACTGACGATCAGCTGGCAGGCGAATGGCACCGCGCGGTCATGGCCAAGCAGGACTACCTGACTGCTACCGACGTCGTCCGCGGCCGCCGTCGCGGAGAGCAGTTCGTGCTGTTCGACCTGGAGGAGACCGCAACCATCGTGGCTGTTCGCCGCGAGATCGGGTCGGACGTCGACATCGATCTTCGGTTGAAGTCGACGGCTCCGCCCAAGGACGGCGACCTGAACCTGTTGGGTGCGATCGGTTCACGAGTCGTCTTCGCGACCGATCTCGAGATCGCACGTCGTGTCTGTGATCAGCGCATGGTGGCGTTCACCGAATCGGTTCCGCCGTCGATCAGCATGCTGTGGAGCGAAGGGCAGTGGACGCTCGGTTCGCTTCCGGTGACCAGTAACGGCCGGGACTGGGACGCGGCAATCGAGTCGGTTGCGCGCCTGTCCGGCATTCTGCATGTCCTGCCTCCCGTCACCGATCCCAACGAACTCGAGGTCGATCACGATCCGAGCCGCCCGCGGCCGGGCGCCGAGAAGTCTCGCCCAACTCCGGATCCGGTAGAACAGCCCCGTTCGCGTCAAGAGCAGCCGCCCCGTGACGCTCCGCCGCGTGAATTTGCCCCGCGTGAGTCCGCACCGCGTGAGCCCGCACCGCGGGAATCTGCGCCACGTCCGGATCAATCGCTGCGCAAGCCCGAGGCGGCTGACAAGCCGGCTCAGCGCCCGGCGTCGCAGCGCTCGGGCACAATTCGCCCGGTCGACTGACCTTTAAGGTTCCCGTCCAGGCGCGATAACCACTAGCGTGGCCGGTATGTCGACTTCCCACTCGGATCGCCCTGTGCGTCCCGTTGCCCTGGTGACCGGACCCACCTCTGGTCTCGGCGCCGGTTTCGCCAAGAAATACGCCTCCCTCGGATACGACCTGGTTCTCGTCGCACGTGACGAGGTCAGATTGCACGACCTCGCGTCCGAGTTGAAGACGATGTTCGGCACCGAGTCGGAGATTCTGGTTGCCGATCTCGCATCGGAGGCCGGACGCGACACGGTCGCGCTTCGTCTGGAGAAAGGCGTCGAGGTGTTGGTGAACAACGCCGGATTCGGTACCTCCGGCGAGTTCTGGACCGCCGATCCGGCGCTCCTTCAGTCTCAACTCGACGTCAACGTCACCGCCGTGATGCGGCTGACCCGTGCGGCGCTGCCCAGCATGATCGCGTCGGCGCACGGAACGATTGTCAACGTGGCGAGCGTCGCGGGCCTGCTGTCCGGGCGGGGTTCGACGTATTCGGCAAGCAAGGCCTATGTCATCTCGTTCACCGAAGGGCTGTCCGGCGGGTTGGCCGGGACGGGAGTGCGCGTGCAGGCGCTGTGCCCGGGCTTCATTCGCACCGAGTTCCACGAGCGCGCGGGCATCGAGATGTCCACGATCCCCAAGCCGATGTGGCTGAGCGTCGACCAGGTGGTTGCGGCGTCGATGAAGGATCTCGGTGACGACAAGGTCATCAGTATTCCGGGATTCCAGTACAAGGTCCTCACGACGGCCGGGCGTCTCGTTCCCAAGGGGCTGGTTCGCCGGCTGACCAACATCGTCGGACGAGGCCGCGGGCGGACGTAGCCCAGAGGCGGAAGCCGGACGTAGCCCAGAGGCAGAAGCCGAACACAAGGCAGTGGTCGGTAGGCTGAGCACTCATGAGCGATCGTGAGGATTTGGCTGCGCTGGTGCGCGAATTGGCTGTTGTACACGGAAAGGTGACGTTGTCCTCGGGCAAGGAAGCCGATTACTACGTCGACCTTCGCCGCGCGACACTTCACCACAAGGCAGCGCCGCTGATCGGCTCGCTGCTGCGTGAACTGGTCGCGGACTGGGATTTCGACGCCGTCGGTGGTTTGACGATGGGCGCCGATCCGGTTGCCATGGCGGTGATGCACGCTCCCGGCCGACCGATCGATGCGTTTGTCGTCCGCAAGGCTGCGAAGGCCCACGGGATGCAGCGCCAGATCGAGGGCCCGGACATCGTCGGCAAGCGTGTCCTGGTTGTCGAGGACACGACCACGACGGGCAATTCGCCGTTGACAGCAGTGAAGGCCCTGCGCGAGGCAGGGGCCACCGTGGTCGGAGTCGCTACGGTCGTAGATCGCGCCACGGGTGCGGATGCGGTGATCGGTGCCGAGGGCGTCGAGTACCGCTCGCTGCTGGGCCTGGAAGATCTGAACCTGAGCTGACGCCCCGTGAGTGGTTAAGGAGTCCCTGCGCTCCTCAACCACTCACATGGGTCAGTCGCCTACGGTGACGGCGAGTGCTTCGTCGACGCTGTGCGGCGCGGGATCGTGGTCGTCGACGTGAGCGAGAACCTTACGTCCGCTCGACAGGACGAATACGGCGGCGAGGGTGAGCACCGCGCCGACCCAGAACGGCATGTGGACGTTGGATTCGCCGAGCTTGCCGGCTACCCACGGAGCAGCGGCGCCGCCGACGAATCGAACGAAGCTGTAAGCAGCCGAGGCGGTCGACCGCTCCACGGGAGCTGAGATCATGACGGTTTCGGTGATGAGTGTGTTGTTCACGCCGAGGAACAAACCGGCGAGGACGACACCGACGATCAATACGATCTTGTTCTCGGTGAACAGCGCCATCATGCCCAGGTCGAGTGCGAACAGGGTCAGTGCCAGCATCATCATCGGCAGGGTGCCGAAGCGTCGTTGCAGGCGAGGGGCGAGGAAAACCGACGAGATCGCCAGCATCAGGCCCCAACCGAAGAAGATGAATCCGATCGGGTACGCCCCCATGTCGAGGGGGAACGGCGTGTACGCGAGCAGCGTGAAGAATCCGTAGTTGTAGAGCAGCGCGGTGATGGCAACGGTGAGTAGCCCGCGGTGCCGCAACGCCTGGAAGGGCGCAGCGATGGACGTGTGGTGTTCGGGCTTGGGTGCGCTCGGAAGCATCACCACGATGAGAATGAAGGCGACCGCCATCAGGGCTGCGACGCCGAAGAACGGTGCGCGCCAGCTGATGTCACCGAGAACTCCGCCGACCAGCGGTCCGACTGCGATACCGATGCCCAATGCAGCCTCGTACAGGATGATCGCCCGTGCCACGCCGCCGCTGGCCGCGCCGACGATTGCCGCGAGCGCCGTTGCGATGAACAGTGCATTGCCGAGTCCCCAGCCCGCACGGAATCCGACGATCTGGCCGATGGTGCTGGAAGCGCCTGCCAGAGAAGCGAACACGATGATGATGGCAAGGCCTGCAAGAAGTGTTTTCTTGGCGCCGATGCGGCTGGACACCACACCGGTGATGAGCATGGCCACGCCGGTGACGAGCATGTAGCTGGTGAACAGCAGCGAAACCTGCGACGGTGTGGCGTCGAGTTGTTCGCCGATCGGCTTGAGGATCGGATCGACCAATCCGATGCCCATGAAGGCGATGACGCTGGCAAAGGCTACCGCCCACACCGCTTTCGGTTGTTTCAGGAGGCTCGGCGGAGCCTCGTTCTGGTGCGTTGATGTCGCGGTCGTGTTGCTCACGGCCACCTCCTTTTTCAGTGGTGGGTGTTTCAGCTGGGATCGGAAGTCTTGATGATGGACCGCAATTCGGCCAATCCGTCGGCCAGTTTCTTGATCTGCTCAGGCCCGAGTTCGACGAAGTGGGGGACTAGAGCGTCGGCGATCTCGTTTCGACCGTCGTTCAAGATCTTTCGGCCCTTGTCCGTCATGGCCACTCGAACTGCCCGGGCGTCTTCGGGGTCGGCGCGGCGTTCGACGTAACCGTTCTCGCCGAGTTTGCGCAGTAGTGCAGTGGCAGAGGGCTGCGAGCTTCTGTCGAGTCGAGCGAAGTCGCTGATCCGCATTTCGCCGTATTCCTCGAGTAACGAGAGTGCGCGCAGCCAGGCGCGTGGGTACTGATCGGACGCGAAGGAGCCTGCCAGCTTCGCGAAGCGGTGCGTATTGCTCACGAGGTCGACGAGTAGTTCGTGCAGTTGCTGTTCTTCGTCTGTCACGAAGAATATTATTGCATAGGTTAACTATGTAAATCAACGAGTCCGTGGAAGGTGGTCCGTCACGGCGGTGGCTACCAGCGACGGCACATCGAGGTCGGGTGCGACGAGTGTGAGGCTTCGATTTGCCGCCAGCACTGCGATGCCGTGGGTTCCGGTCCAGATGTTCAACGCAGATGTGGTGGGATCGGAGGCGTCGGCCTCTTCGGTCAGGGATTGCAGGGCGGCGAAGAGTGGGAGAGAAGACTCTCGGAGGTTGCTGCCTGCGCCCTCGAGGAGGTCGTGGCGAAACATCAACTCGAACATCGCCGGTCGCTCCTGGGCGAACGACACGTATTCGATTGCTGCCGAGATCAATCGGCTACGAGCGGGTTGTTTGCCGGCGAGGACGGGATCGAGTCTGTCGGCGAGATCGCGCAGGCCGTGTGAGGCAATTGCGGCTAGCAGGCTGTTGTGGGTCGGAAAGTATCTCCGCGGGGCGCCGTGCGACACGCCCGCCCGACGCGCTATCTCCCGTAGCGTCAGTTCTGTGGCGCCGTCGGCATCGAGAATCTCGACGCCGGTGGCGACGAGTGTTTCGCGAAGGCTGCTGACAGTCATGGAAGACAGTGTCTACTATTCTCGTCGTAGACACTGTCTACTAGACGGAAAAGGTGATGCCCTGTGCTCTATTGGCTGTTCAAATACGTCCTGATCGGCCCGGTCCTCTGGCTGTTCGGGCGGCCGACGATCGAGGGGCAGCACCACATCCCCAAGAAGGGGCCGGTGATTCTCGCCGGCAACCATCGGGCAGTCGTCGACTCGTTCTTCCTGGTTCTCATGGTGCGCCGACGCATCACCTTCGTCGCGAAGAGTGAATATTTCACCGGGACCGGTGTGAAGGGCGCGATGCAGCGCTGGTTCTTCGGTGGGGCCGGTCAGGTGCCGATCGACCGTAGCGGCGCCGACGCCTCCCGTGCGGCGTTGGACACGGCCATCGGGATTCTAGACAAGGGTGGTGTCTGGGGGATCTACCCCGAGGGAACACGATCACCCGACGGTTGCCTGTACAAGGGAAAGACCGGAGCGATTCGAGTTGCCTTGGAAACCGGGGCGCCGGTCATTCCCGTCGTCGTACACGGCGGCGACGCAGTCAACCCGCCGGGTACGCGGATGTGGCGCTTCAGCAAGGTCCGGATCACGGTAGGGGAGCCGATCGACTTCTCTCGGTACCGCGAACTTCGTGGCTACCAGGCCGTCGTGCGTGCGGCGACGGACGAATTGATGGCAGTGCTCTGTGACCAGTCGGGGCAGGAATACGTCGATGTCTACGGCGCGGACGTCAAATCCGGCGATGCCGCCTGAGTGACCCAGTACGGTCGCTGTTGGACGTGTAACCAACAGGAGGATTGTGATGGCGGGCAAGTGGAGCATCGAGCACGCAGTTTTTGCGGCGGCGACGGCAGCGACAGTGGTCGGGGCAGTAGTCGGTAACGAGCGGGTTCAGCAGATCGCGAAGCCGTTGATCGCACCCGCTCTGGCCGCCCGAGTGCTGCGCAAGCGCTCGGAGACGGAAACTGCCGATACCGCACTGCTTCTGGCCGGTCTCGCCGCTGCAACTGTCGGCGACGTGTTCATGATCGACCCGGACAACGATGCTCGTCTGATCAAGGGCGCGTCCTCGTTCGCGGTGATGCAGGCCAGTTACTCGGCGCTCCTGCTGCGCCGCGGCGCTCGGCCGACCCGCGCTGCCCTGCGGCCCCGCATCAGCGGTTGGTCGACGGCGTCCGGACTGCTCCGTGCCAAGGCCCCGAGCGTGTCGACGCCGCTCACCGGATATGGATTGATGTTGGGAACCACCTCGACGTTGTCGGCGGACCCCGCTCTGGCACCGCAGTCCAACGCCGTGCTCGACGTGGTCGTCCCGAACAAGGATCGACGCTCCTGGCTAGGATTGGGCGGAGTGCTCTTCACCGCATCGGACGGACTGATCGTGGTGCGTCGTCTGTTCATCCGCGGGACTGCCGGCCGCGCTGCTGCCGAGGGAGTGATCCTGGCGTCGTACGCGGGAGCGCAGCTGATGCTGGTGGAGGGCATGTTGGCGCTGGGACGCAAGAAGAGCGTCTAGTCCTTCACGGGCACAGCATGATTCGGTCTCGGTTCTTCGGGTCCACCATGACGGTGACCGTGGATCCGGGAGTGATCTTGTCTTTGTACTCGGGTCGGATCTCGTACTCGATCCGGCCCGAGTACGAATCGGAACCTGGAACCGTGAGGTGGAGTGCGAGCTTGGCCAATTCGCCGTCGACGGTTCGGCGCAGGGGTGTGACGGTGTCGATTCGTGCCCACCCTTCGAGGCCGTGCTTTTCGAGTTTGCGCTCGGCGCGGGTCGGGCGGTTGGCCCATGCCATTCCGAATCCGAGAACCGAGCCGAAAGCGGCGAGCAACCCGCCGATCTGATAGGGCAGCGTGCCAGGTGGGGTGTGCTCGACCAGCCATCCGAGCCACACGGCGAGCACGATCAGATACCCCACCGCGATGAAACACACGGTGTGTACGACGCGACGGTGATTCATCAGATTTCCTCCACATCCAGGATAGCCTGACCGGATGAGCGAACCGAACGTCTTCATCACCGGTGCTGCGGCTGGAATCGGGCGGGAGACGTCGCTGTTGTTCGCGCGCAACGGATACCGCGTCGGCGCGTTCGACATCGACGACGCCGGCCTTGCCTCCTTGAAGGCCGAGATCGACGGTTTCGGTGGGAGCGTCGTGACGGATGTCCTGGACGTCACCGATCCGGCCGGATGGGCGCAGTGTCTGGCCGATTTTGCCGGGGAGTCCGGGCGTCTGGACATCCTGATCAACAATGCGGGCGTGCTCTCCTCGGGACGGTTCGAGGATATTTCTCTTGCGGCGCATCGCCGAATGGTCGACATCAACATCACCGGCACCCTCAACGGCACGCACACGGCTTTCCCGTACCTCCGCGATACCGTCGGCGCCCAGGTGGTCAATCTGTGCTCCGCTTCGGCGATCTACGGCCAGCCCGAACTGGCGACGTACGGTGCAACCAAATTCGCGATCCGCGGCCTGACCGAGGCGCTCGATCTGGAATGGGCACAGCACGACATCCGTGTTCTCGCGCTCTGGCCGTTGTTCGTCCAGACCGCGATGGTCACTGGAATGGACACCGGAGCCACCAGATCGTTGGGTATCAAGCTGACTGCAACCGACGTCGCGCAGGAACTGTGGGCGGCCACACGCGGCGCCGGACGGATGCACAAGGTTCACTACCCGGTCGGAACTCAGGCGAAGCTCTTCCTCAGCGCGTCGCGGTTCTCGCCCGCGTGGCTCTCACGGCTGATGAACAAGCGCGTCACCAGCACTTAGTCGACCACACGATAGAGTGCACTGTCGGCTGTTGCTGGGCCAAGATGACGTGTGTGGAGGTAGTCGGGTGGTTCGTGTTCGGGTGGGGTTCGTCTTGTTGGGCGTCGGGTCGGCGCTAGTGCTCGCAGGGTGCGGCGGGGAGGCGGATTCAGCGCCGACCGTAGCGGCGCAGCCCAGTTCGTCCACCACTACCGCAGTGCCGACG
This sequence comes from Rhodococcus sp. MEB032, assembly GCF_030208925.1. Lineage (NCBI taxonomy): Bacteria > Bacillati > Actinomycetota > Actinomycetes > Mycobacteriales > Nocardiaceae > Rhodococcus > Rhodococcus sp. MEB032. The sequence continues at coordinate 19,973 of NZ_JARVSY010000052.1, read as the reverse complement.
ACAACCACCACCGTCGCGCCCGTCGTCCCCACGACCACCGAACCACCGACCACGACGCTGCCACCGACGACGACACTCACGGACGTGCAGTTCGAGCGCAACGAGTCGTACTACTTCACCACTCCCGACGGAAACTTCCAGTGCGGCATCATCAAGTTGCCCACCAGAATCGAAGCCGGGTGCGAGGGAACGACCACTCCCGTTCCGCCGCGGCCGGAGAGCTGCATGGTCAACTGGGGCAACGGTATTCGCGTCACCGACGAGGGTGAGGGTGCTTTCATGTGTTCGGGCGGAGAGGTGTACACCTCTGGCGGCCCCGACGCCGATCCGGTGTTGGCGGCCGGTCAACCGCTGAGCAAACTGGGTTTCACCTGTACGACCACCGCGACAGACGTCTCGTGTGTCAACGATCAGACCACGCACGGCTTCACCGTGGCTGCAGATTCCAACGAGGTGTTCTGATGACCGAAGTCGCAGCCGACGACGTGTCCGGCGGAGCCGGTGAACCGGGACCCACCGAGTGGGGCGAGAATCCCAACGGCGTCGGACCCTGGGCCGAGGAGCACGACACGGAACCGCCGACCGACGAGCGCTACGACCCGGTACTTCTGGCCGAGGGTGATCGTCGAAACGTCTTGGACGAGTATCGGTACTGGACGCGGGAAGCGATAGTCGCGGATATCGACTCGCGCCGTCACACGATGCATGTCGCCATCGAGAACTTCGCGCACGACGCCAACATCGGCACGGTGGTCCGCACGGCCAACGCGTTTGCCGCGGCCGCGGTCCACATCGTGGGGCGTCGGCGCTGGAATCGGCGGGGCGCCATGGTGACCGATCGATACCAACACATCGTTCACCATGCAGACATCGGCGAACTCGTCGAGTACGCCCGTGAGAATTCACTCACGATCGTGGCCGTCGACAACACCCCGGGGTCGGTGCCGCTGGAAACGGCAAGCCTGCCGCGGGAGTGCATCCTGCTGTTCGGTCAAGAAGGCCCCGGAGTGACCGATCATGCGAAAGAGGTTGCGTCCATGACGGTCTCGATCGCACAATTCGGTTCGACTCGCAGCATCAACGCCGGTGTCGCGGCCGGCATCGCGATGCACGCGTGGGTACGTGAGCATGCCGATCTCGCCGATTCCCGCTGATCTCGCTCGCGAATTCCGGCTAGCGTGTAGCGCCTCGACCAGACAGGATAGGTAGTTATGCAGGAAGTGTGGGCAGAGCGGGCCGATGCGGCTGAGGGCGCGATAGTCAGTCGTCACCTTCGGCGCCTGTGGGGAATGCCCCGGACAGCACTCGGCGTGGTTGCCTGGCCTGCTGTTCGACGCGAGCGGATGTTCAAGCCGTGGCACTACTGGTGGCAAGCGCACCTGCTCGATACTGCGATCGACGCACTCGAACGTGACCCGACCCCCAAGCGTCGTCGCCGGGTCGCGAAGGTTGCCCGCAGTGTGCGGGTCCGCAACGTCTCGGCGTGGACCAACAACTACTACGACGACATGGCGTGGCTGGGCCTCTCGCTCGAACGTGCGCAACGCATGTTCTCGGTCGATCACCGAACCGCGGTTCAGGCGCTCGAATCGCAACTCTTCGATTCGTGGTCCCCGGCCGACGGCGGCGGTATTCCGTGGTGCAAAGGCTCCGATTTCTACAACACACCGGCAAACGGACCCGCCGGAATCATGCTGGCGCGCACCGGAAAACTCTGGCGTGCGCAGGCAACGGCCGACTGGATCGACGAGACACTGCGGGATCCGGACTCCGGACTGATCTTCGACGGTATCCGCCGCGACGGCACCCTCGAGCGCGCGATCTATTCGTACTGTCAGGGCGTCACGCTGGGGTTGGAAACCGAGTTGTCGACACGATTGGGCGAACCGCGCCACCGCGAGCGAGTCCACAAACTCGTCGACGCCGTGTACGACGGCATGACCGAGTACGGAGTCATCACGGGCGGTGGCGGAGGCGACGGCGGACTGTTCAACGCAATCCTGGCTCGCTACCTCGCGTTCGTGGTGGTGAACCTGTCCTGGGAGACTCACGAGGACCTGCGAGCGCGCGAACTCGCAGCGCAGATCGTTCTGTCCTCCGCGGAAGCGGCCTGGAACAACAGACTGCAGATCGAAGGTCTGCCGCTGTTCGGGCACGACTGGACCAAGGATGCTCAATTGCCGAGTCTGTCCGGCGACATCGCCACCTTCGCCGCCGGAACCGTGCGCTCGTCGAGCGTGCCCGAGCGAGACCTCTCGGTGCAGGTAGGTGGGTGGATGCTCATGGAGGCGGCATTTGTCGTCTCGGCGGCTGGATACCCGCGTAAGCGTTAGGCTTTTCCCTCATGGAATCCGGGCACGCGGTCGACACGGACGGCGTACGTCTTCACATCGATGTCGGTGGGGCAGGGGCGGACGTTCTGGTTCTCTCCGGCGGCCCGGGATGCGTTCACTATCTTGCTCACGACGAGCTGGTTCCGGAAGGAATGCGCGCGTGGTGCCCTGAGCCACGCGGAGTCGGCCGGTCCGGTGGCGGCGCTCATACGATGGCGCAGGCCGTTGCGGACCTCGAACTCGTCCGACGCACGTTCGAGATCGACAGCTGGGTCGTGCTGGGGCACTCGTGGGGATCCGACTTGGCGGTGCGGTACGCACTCGACTGTCCGGAATCGGTGTCCGGCGTCGTCGGCATCGCGGGGCACGGCCTCCACAAGGACCGGACATGGTCGAAGCAGTACGAAGCGGGAATCGAGCCGGACCCGCAGATACCTTGGGAACCTGTTGTCTGGCAATCGCTTCAAGAATCGTTCATCGAATGGATCCATGAACCACAGCTGTTTCGGCAGTTGGCCGACTCACCAGTGCCCATGACATTTCTCGCGGCGGCCGACGACATTCGCCCGTCGTGGCCGTTGCAGCAACTGGCCGAGCTCGTGCCTAACGGTAGTTTCGAGGTCGTCGACGGTGTCGCGCACAACTTCTGGCAGTCTCACCCGCTCCTGTGGAGGAAGATCGTCACCGAGGCTTGTGCGGCGCACTCTCGGCTCTCCTGATTTCCACCAGGATCCGCTCCGCGACGGTCTGGTATCCCAGGCTCCGATTGACGGTCAGCATCGGGTGATTCTCCGCGTTCACCGTTGTGTAAATCTTTCGCAGGGAGGGAAATTCAGCTGCCAATACAGACGCTTGTTGCTCCTTGACCCACTGAGCGAGACCGTGCCCGCGGTGCTGGGGAAGTACCACGGTGTCGTGCTGCGATGCGTGGGTGCTGTCATGTTCGTCCACCGTCACCACTGTCGCTGCGGCTACTTCGCCGACGCTGTCGTCGACCGCGCAGCACACCAGGAGCACTTGAGAGCCGTCCGTCATCTTCTGTTCCCACGATCTGACCTCGTCGGCTCCCCAATTGCGTTCGGGCACCTGCAGTTCGGCGCCCGGCGCGTCGAGGAGTCGGTTCAATGCCTCCGAGAAGGAGTGGACCAGCTCGTCCGGGGTTCGGTTGCGCCAACTGACGATTCGATAGCCGGGGCGAGCGCTGTGTGCGGTGGGAGCACTGAGGTGCTGGACCTGGTTGGCCAACCGAAGCAACACGCGGTGACCGTCGAACGATCGCAGGAAATGCTCGGCTGCGCTTCCTACGAGCGCCGTCACTCTGATTCTTCGCACGCCGAACCCGGCGATGTCGACTTCGACGAGTTCGGCAAGCGCTCGTCCCACCCCTCGTCGCTGCGCGTGGGGTGTCACGTACATCCGAAACTCTGCGAGATCGGCTTCGGCCGAGTTGCGTCGTGCCTGGGCGATGCCGAGGACCTCGTCGGTGCCGGCGTCGCGTGCAATCCAACGCCGTACATCGGCCGAATTGTCTTCGGCCTCGATCATTTCCATCAGCGCAGTCGCTGTCGGCGCAGTCCCGGACAGGTGACGCTGGCCTTCGGCGAACACCTCACACCACTGATGAAGAACAGTTGCTGTCGCTCCGGACGGTACGAACTCGGCTACAACTACGCGGCTCACCCATGTGACGATACCGACCTGCCCACCCTGAGTTGGAATCACGCGAACCCTAACCCTGTCGGACTGCGGCGGCAGTTGCCAGCATTCAGGCATGTCTGATTCTCCGCGCCAACTGAGCCTCAACGCGTTCATCCACCCCGCCGGTCATCACGAAGCGGCGTGGCGTCATCCGTGGACAACCCCGGAACGTCTGTTCGACGTCACGTATTTCCAGGAGATCGCTCGCACTGCTGAGGCGGCGAAGTTCGACGGAATCTTCTTCGCCGACGGTCCCGCGTTGCGCAGCGACGTCGAGCACGGTCCCGCAGGGACATTGGAGCCGATCACCTTGTTGACGGCCATTGCAGTGGCGACCGAGCGAATCGGATTGATCGCGACGGCGTCGACCACGTACTACGAGCCGTACAACCTGGCTCGGCTGTTCGCCTCGCTCGACCACATCTCGAACGGACGCGCGGGGTGGAACATCGTCACCACGGGTACGGATCTGGCGGCAGCCAACTTCGGGCTGGCCAAGCACCCGGATCACGGGGACCGGTATTCGCGCGCACGGGAATTCGTCGACGCGGTGGTGCGGTTGTGGGACAGCTGGGAGGACGACGCGATCAGTCTGGACCGGGAGAACGGAATCTACGCGGACAGAAACAAGATTCACGAGATCAACTACGTCGGCCGGCATCTGCGGGTGCGGGGACCGTTCAACGCACCGCGAACTCCGCAGGGATACCCGGTGCTGGTGCAGGCCGGTGCGTCCAACGACGGTCGCGCGTTTGCCGGTCAGTACGCGGAGGCGATTTTCACAGCGCACCAGAGACTTTCCGATGCGCAGGCGTTCTACACCGACATCAAGTCGAGGGCTGCGCAGTTCGGGCGCAACCCCGATCATGTCAAGATTCTGCCGGGAATCAGCCCGTTCATCGGTGACACCGAGGAACAAGCCAAGGCGCTCGAGCGAGAATTCAACGAGTTGACTTCGCCGGAGTACGGGCTCGCGCAACTCGGTGCACTCACCGGGACCGATGTTCGGAATCTGGAACTGGATGCACCGGTTCCTGTCGAATTGTTCGCGGCTGCAGGGGATGTCACCGACAACAAGCAAAGCAGATTGCAGGTGATCGCCGGCATCGTCGAGCGCGAGCGTCCGACGGTTCGTGGCCTCCTTCATCGATTGGCGGGTGCGCGCGGGCACCGGGTGTTTGCCGGAACCGCCGAGCAGGTGGCTGACACGATCGAGGAATGGTTCACCAGCGGTGCTGCTGACGGATTCAACGTCATGCCGCCGTACTACCCGGGTGGACTCGAAATCTTCACCGAGCGTGTGGTCCCGATCCTGCAGGATCGCGGTCTGTTCCGGACCGAATACTCGGGTACGACCCTTCGTGATCATTTCGGTTTGCCGAGGCCTGAGAGCCAGTTCTCGGGTAGTGCCTCTGCAGTGCAGTAGGCCCGCCCACTGTTGTCGATAATGACAATGGTTACCATTAAGGAATGAAGCAGCTACCGGTAACCGTGCTGTCCGGATTTCTGGGCGCAGGCAAGACCACACTCCTCAACCACATTCTCGCCAATCGCGATGGCCGGAGGGTCGCCGTCATCGTCAACGACATGAGCGAGATCAACATCGACGCGGCCCTCGTCGCGGGCCAGGGTCATCTCGACCGCACGGAAGAGAAGTTGGTCGAGCTGACCAACGGATGCATCTGCTGCACGCTGCGTGAGGATCTGATCGACGCCGTCGGCGCTCTCGCGCGAGAAGGACGGTTCGATCAGTTGGTGATCGAGTCCACCGGCATCTCCGAACCGATGCCGGTGGCGGCCACCTTCGACTGGGAATTCGAGGACGGATTCAGCCTCGGCTCGCTCGCGAAGCTCGACACCATGGTGACCGTGGTGGACGCGTCGACCTTCCTCGGCGAGCTGGCAAAAGGCGAACGACTGGACGAACGCAACCTCGAAGCAGGGGAGGGGGACGGACGCAGCATCTCCGATCTCCTGGTCGATCAGGTGGAGTTCGCCGACGTCATCTTGCTGAACAAAACCGACCTGGTGAGCCCGCGGGCGGCAGGAACCGTCGAGGCAACGCTCCGCAGGCTCAACCCCACCGCTCAACTGATTCGAACGGATCACGGCAAAGTCACCCTCGACCGTGTCCTCGAAACCGGTCTCTACAACCCGGAACTGGCTGCGCAGGTACCCGGTTGGGACGAGGAACTGGCCGGTGGGCACACCCCGGAAACCGAGGAATACGGAATACGCAGCGTCACATACCGCGCCTCGCGACCCTTTCATCCGGCGCGACTCGAGGCCGCGCTCGGTCAGTTCGCCGGACTCCTGCGGAGCAAGGGATTCTGCTGGATCGCCAGTCGGCCCGAGTTCGCCGCGATCTGGTCGCAGGCAGGCCCCAACCTCGTCATCGAACCGGCTCAACTGTGGGCGTCGGCGGCGGAGGTGCCAGGGCAGGAGATCGTGTTCATCGGAGTGAAACTGGACCCGGCGGCGCCGTCACGAATCCTCGATCCGGCTCTGCTGACCGATGACGAACTACGCGAAGGACCGCGGGCATGGACTCGCTACGAAGACCCGCTGCCGGCGTGGGACCAGAGCCACCTGCACTGAGCAGTCAGCTTCTAGTCGAGGACTTCTTCGACCTCGACGTCTTCGGCCGGTCGGGCCATCTCCTTGCGGTACTGCCAGATTCCCAGCGCAGTACCGATGACCAAGCTGACCATCATCACGATCAGCACGGCGGGCAGCAACCACGGCACGCGATCGAGGAACGAGCCACCGTAGAAACCGAGTAGCAGGAGCACGGGCGCCCAGATGATCGCGCCGATGGTGCTCGCGATGGTGTAGCGCGTGTGGTTCATCTTGGCTGCGCCCGCGACCATCGGGCACAGGGTGCGCACCCACGGAACCCAGCGAGCAATCAGGACCGCCCAGAACCCGTGTTTTTCCAACAGGATGTTCACGCGGTGCAGGTTCTTCTCGGTGAAGTACTTGCCGCCCTTACGGGCTTTGATGTGATTGCCGGTCCGGTGGCCGATGACGTACCCGACCTGGTTGCCGGCAATGGCCGCGATCATCGCACCGACAGACAACGCCCACACGTGGCCCGCGCCGGATTCGTGGCCGGCAAGAACGATTCCGGCTGTGATCAGAAGCGAATCACCGGGGAGAAACAACCCGAGGATGATCGCGCACTCGATGAAGACGAACGTGACGACGATGATCCAGACCAACAAAGGCCCGGCAGTCTCGAGCGGGGAGAAACTGCCGGATGCGAGCGTCATCGTCGTCAGTTCTTCGCCTCGTTCTGCAATCAGGGGGTGGGGTCTTCGGGGACTGTCACCGTCGAATTGTCCGTAGTGGAAGTATTCGCCGTTTCACCACGTCTCGACGCCAGAATTCGCTTCCCGATTTCGAAGACGATCGGCAGAACCGACACCAGGACGATCAAGATGAAGATGTAGTCGACATTGTCGCGGATGAATTCGATCTGCCCCAGGAGGTAGCCGAGCAAAGTCACGCCGGCACCCCACAGGATGCCGCCGACGATGTTGTACGTCAGGAACAGTGAGTACTTCATCTTCGAAGCGCCGGCGACAACCGGAGCAAAAGTACGCACGATCGGCACGAACCGAGCCAGGATAATGGTGATCGGGCCGTGCTTTTCGAAGAAGGCGTGTGACTCGTCGATGTACTTCTTCTTGAAGAACCGCGCGTCGTCCGTCTTGAACAGGGCAGTTCCGCCCTTGGCGCCGATGTAGAACCCGACTTGGTCACCCAGAATCGCGGCGATCGGAATGGTCACCAGGAGCACCCACAGCGGCGCGAACGGTTCGATCTCGGTGGACTTGGACGCCGCGATCAGCCCTGCGGTGAAGAGGAGCGAATCGCCGGGCAAGAGCGGAAACAGCAGGCCTGATTCGATGAAGACCACCAGAAGCAATCCCACCAGAACCCACGTTCCGAAGGAATTCAAGAGGTTCACGGGATCGAGGAAGCCGGGCAGCAAGGCCAGGTTCGTCACGGATTCAGTTGCTGCCTGCACATTCACGGTGGCCAGAGTACCGGCCGAATCTGAGTGTTTCCCACCACCGCAGGTCATCGCGTCGGTGGCGGCGGGCCGAGACCGCAAAGAGACGTGACGAGTCGGACTTGCCATACTGCTAGGACCACACGAAGCGCTTTCACATCGCCGAGCGCTCCGAACGACACGTATATGGAGGACTCCCGCCGTGCCTATCGCAACTCCCGAGGTCTATGCCGAGATGCTTGGTCGGGCCAAGGAGCATTCCTTTGCCTTCCCCGCCATCAACTGTGTCGGCTCCGAATCCATCAACGCAGCCATCAAGGGCTTCGCGGACGCCGGCAGTGACGGCATCATCCAGTTCTCGACGGGCGGCGCCGAGTTCGGTTCCGGTTTGGGCGTCAAGGACATGGTCACCGGCGCTGTTGCGCTCGCCGAGTTCGCACACGTGATCGCGGCAAAGTACGACGTCACCATCGCGCTGCACACCGATCACTGCCCGAAGGACAAGCTGGACACCTACGTGCGTCCGCTGCTCGCGATCTCGCAGGAGCGCGTCGACGCCGGTCGTAACCCGCTGTTCCAGTCGCACATGTGGGACGGCTCGGCTATCCCGATCGACGAGAACCTGGCCATCGCCAAGGAACTGCTCGCCCTCTCGAAGGCTGCACGCATCATCCTCGAGGTCGAGATCGGTGTCGTCGGCGGCGAAGAAGACGGCGTCGAAGCCGAGATCAACGACAAGCTCTACACCTCGAGCGAAGACTTCGAGAAGACGGTCGATGCTCTGGGCATCGGCGAACAGGGCAAGTACCTCCTTGCCGCCACCTTCGGCAACGTCCACGGCGTCTACAAGCCGGGCAACGTCAAGCTCAAGCCCGAGGTTCTCGAAGAGGGCCAGAAGGTCGCCGCTGCCAAGCTCGGCCTGGCTTCCGGTTCGCAGCCCTTCGACTTCGTCTTCCACGGTGGATCGGGATCGTTGAAGTCGGAGATCGAGGACTCGCTGAACTTCGGCGTCGTCAAGATGAACGTCGACACCGACACCCAGTACGCGTTCTCCCGTCCGATCGCCGGACACTTCTTCACCAACTACGACGGCGTCCTCAAGGTCGACGGCGAGGTCGGAAACAAGAAGGCATACGACCCGCGCAGCTACCTCAAGAAGGCCGAAGCCGGCATGACGGCTCGCGTCGTCGAGGCGTGCAACGACCTGAAGTCGGCCGGACGCTCGGTGTCGGCAGGCTGATCGGTTTCACAACTGCGCTTCACAGAACAAAATGCGCGCCGGCGAAATTCTCGCCGGCGCGCATTTTCTGTTCAGGTACCTACTTGCTGGGATCGCAGACCTTCCACGTGCCGTCCTGGCGCTCGAGGTCGAACGTGCGCCACGACTGCTCGCCCGTGCTCGGCAAACTCGCCTGGACCTGAGCGATCGCGGTGTCGTCGGTGATGCGCACCGCGTCGACGGCTCCGACCTGCGGGATCGTCTTCTGCGCGACGGCATTGTCGTGGACCTGCGCGAACGCTGCGTCGGGAATGGTGCGGTAGTACTCGCCCAACGCCCCACAGGTCGACGTTCGCAGCGTTGCCAGGTCGCCGGTCTGCAGAGCGTCGACATACGTCGAGATGGCGGTCTGGACCTGAGCTTCGGGTGAGCTTTCACCGCTACCGCTGTTGGACGAGACGAATACGGCGACGCCGATCGCCGCGAGGACGGCGACGCCGGCCGCTGCTGCCGCGATGTACCAGCCCTTGCCGCTGCGCTTGGTCTTCTCCGGCGCGGCGGGCTCGATGCGAGTCGGCATCGGCTGAGCCGGCGGTGGGGTCGCTGCGACACCCACACGTTGAGGCGCGGCGCGCTGCTGCGGTTGAGGCGCAGCGCGCTGCGGTGGTTGAGGCGCAGCGCGCTGCGGTGGTGGTGGGGTCGGAGCCTGCCGGGGTGGTGGTGTCGGCTGCGCGGCTTTTGGAATCGCGACGGTGGCAGGCTCCGGCTTGGGCTGGGGTGTCGGTGCTGCTGTGGTTGCCTGAGTTGCCTTGGGGATCGCGACGGTTGGTGCGCTGGCAGCTTTGGCGTCGCCGTCCGCTTTCGAGGCCTTGTCTGTCTTCTGGATCGCCACAGTCGCAGGTTCGGTCGGGGCCGACTTCTCGGGCGCACCCTTCGGTGCTGCGCTCTTTTTCGAGTTGTCGTCTTTCGAGTCCGGCACGGGTAACCCTTCGGTCTTATGCAGCAATGACCATGTCAGGGTAACGACCGGTATGTAGCCTGCATAACTCCGACCGTCGGCGAGGCGGTCCTGTGGCAGAAAGGCGTAGCGGGCACAATGAGCGCATGACCCAATTCGGTGACCTGCTCGGACCCAAGCCCACTCTGCTTCCCGGCGACGACGACGCGGAATCGGCACTGCTCAACCACGCTGAACCGGCCCAGGTAGCGGCCGACCACCCCACTGCCTCCATTGCGTGGGCCTACCTGGCCGAGGCTGCCCTGGACAAGGGCGAAACCATCACGGCCTACGCCTACGCGCGTACCGGATACCACCGCGGACTCGACCAACTGCGTCGCAACGGTTGGAAGGGTTTCGGTCCCGTGCCCTACAGCCATGAACCGAACCGTGGTTTCCTGCGTTGCGTCGCAGTCCTGGCCAAGGCCGCGAAGACGATCGGTGAAGCCGACGAGTACGCGCGTTGCCTCGATCTGCTCGAAGACTGCGATCCCAACGCCGCCGAAGCGCTTGGCCTCGGTTAGCAGTTTCCGTCCGAGCCGGGCCGGCATCAAGGACCGGGCTCGCAAATCGGTGCGTCGGCTTCAGACGTCGGCGCTACCGATCATTCAATGTGCCTTGGCGGCCGGATTGGCGTGGTGGGTTGCCACCACGGTGATCGGGCACCACGCGCCGTTCTTCGCGCCGATTGCCGCTGTGGTCTCGCTCGGTCTGTCGTTGGGTGCACGACTACGACGCTCGTTCGAGTTGGTTGCGGGAGTCACGGTCGGTATCGGAATCGGTGATCTGATCATCTCCGGTATCGGGAGCGGACCGTGGCAGATCAGTTTGGTTGTCGTGCTGGCGATGTCCGTCGCGGTGCTTCTCAACAGCGGGCCGATCTTCTCCATGCAGGCGGGAAACTCGGCTGTGCTGGTGGCGACGCTGATCCCGCCGGGCGGCAGCGGCGGTCCCGATCGCATGATCGATGCCCTTGTCGGTGGTCTGGTGGGTATCGCGGTGGTCGCGATCATCCCCACCCACCCGGTACGACGCGCGCGCAAGGATGCTGCATCGATCCTCGGAACAGCTTCCGAGGTACTGCAATTGGTGGCAGACGGCCTCGTCGCGAATGACCCGGACCCGATCGTCAAGGCACTGCAGAAGGCGCGCGCAACTCAGGGTGCCATCGACGGGTTGCGCAGTAACCTTCTCGGCGGTCGCGAGATCAGCCGAATCTCCCCGCTGTACTGGAACAGTCGGCCTCGCCTCGAAAGGCTCATGGCGACAGCCGATCCCATCGACAACGCGATGCGCAACATTCGAGTGCTCGCGCGTCGTTCGTTGACGTTGGTCAGGGACGACGAGATCCTCGATCCGCGTCTGGTGGCTCAGGTCGAGCGCTTGTCGAAAGCCGTCGAAGTTCTCGAGGACATGATCCTGGCGGAGCCGGGGGAGCAGCCTGATCAGGCCGAAGCAGCGCGCGTCCTGCGCTCGGTCGCGAAGGAACTGAAACCGGCGATAGTGGAGAACGCGGGCTTGTCCTCGACGGTGGTGTTCGCCCAGATTCGATCGCTGGTCGTCGACCTGTTGCAGGTCGCGGGCATGAAGCGAATCTCGTCGATCGCCACTCTGCCGCCCACCGTGCCTCATCCCGCCTACGAGCCGGATCACTGACCTCTGCCGTTTCCCGCTCACTGAGCAACTCATTGTATGTATGCGAATGTATGCATATGCTCTGAGAAGGACTTGGGAGGGAACAGGACAAATGGGAGCAGGGCACGGTCATTCACATGGCCACTCGGCAGCAGATTCGGTCGGCGTAGGACCGTCACCGCAACGCATCAGAAAAATGGCGATCGCGCTTGCGATCCTCGTTGCGTTCCTCGTACTCGAGGCCACGGTCGGTATCCTGATCAACTCGTTGGCTCTGCTTGCCGACGCCGGTCACATGCTCACAGACGTGGTGGGTATGGCCATGGGACTGACGGCGCTGCTGCTCGCGAAGAGGGGCAGCACCACCGCGGCCAGGACCTTCGGTTGGCACCGCGCCGAAGTGCTGACCGCCATGGCCAATGCGGTGATGCTGCTGGCCGTCGCCGCCTGGGTCTTCTACGAGGCAATCGGCCGCATCGGTAACGAACCCGAGATCCCGGGCGGCGCCCTGATCATCACGGCGGCTGCCGGATTGGCCGCGAACATCGTCGTGATGCTGATGCTGCGCGGCGATTCCAAGGACAGCCTGGCCGTGCGTGGCGCCTACCTCGAGGTGCTTGCCGACGCCGTCGGTAGCGTCGGCGTTCTGATCGCCGGTGGCCTTGTCCTGCTGTTCAACTGGACGTGGGCAGACGTCGTCGTCGGTGTTCTCATCTCGCTGTGGGTGGTGCCGCGTGCGATCAAACTGGCCGCAGCATCGCTGCGCATTCTGACGCAGGCTTCGCCGGCCGACGTCGACGTCGAAGCGGTCGAGGCCGACCTGGCGGCGCTGCCGAGCGTGATGGGTGTTCACGACCTACACGTCTGGACGCTCACCACCGGCATGGATGTCGCGACAGTCCACCTGACCAGTGACGCGAATTCGTCGAACGTTCTGGAATCCGCGCGCACCGTCCTCGAGAGTCACGGTCTTTCCCACGCCACCGTTCAGGTGGAATCGTGTGCCAACGGCGAGCACTGCGAGAAGAACGTCACTTGGTGAAGCGGGTGATCTCCTTGCCCGGCTTCCAGAGATCGACATACATGTGTTCGTCGTCGACGGTCGTGTGCACCACCTCGTCGATGTCGAGGACAAAGAGGTGCAGAGGCTTCGGAACTTCGTAGGTGTAGCTTGCGAGCACGGCTTCGAACTCGTCGCCGGTCACCTCGCGTGCGAGTCCGGCGATCTTCGCGTCACCGCCCTCCATGGTGTGCTCGCCGGGATTGCTGTGGAGGGCGTAGCGCCCGTCACGGATGAGATCCTTCGCCTTGAGTGCGCCGAACATCGAACCGAGCACCAGACGCCCGTCGAGGATTTCGACTTCGGTGCCGCTGACCCGTGGTGAGCCGTCCTTGCGCAGCGTTGCGAGGACGTGATGCTTGTGGGCTTTGAACCGCGCTAGGACCGCGTCGGCAAGAGCGGGTACTTCTTCGGAGAACTGCTTCCAGGTGACCATGACGGTCATTGTGCACCCCTATTCCTGACAACTTCTGTCAGTGATTCTCGGTAATGTTCGGTCCATGAGATCCGCGCGGTTACTCCAACTCATGCTGCGTTTGCAGGGGAGTCGCGGCGTCGTCGCCGAGCAGTTGGCCGACGAGTTCGGTGTGTCAGTGCGGACGATCTACCGCGACGTGGCCTCGTTGTCGGCTGCCGGTGTGCCGATCTGGACCGAGAGCGGCCCCGGTGGTGGCATCCGTCTGCTCGACGGTTGGCAATCCAAGTTGTCCGGCATGACGGACGACGAGACGTCCGCACTCATGCTGTTGGGTGTGCCGTCCATCGCTGCAGATCTCGGACGATCAGACGCCGTCGGTTCGGCGGGCGCCAAACTGCTCCGCTCCCTGCCCGGTCCGCTGCGCGAGAGCGCACGGTTGTGGCAGGACCGCATTCTCGTGGACGTTCCGGGTTGGTTCGGCGGCGTCGACGACATCTCTGCGCTTCCGATCGTCACATCCGCTGTGCTGGACTCGCGTCGACTGCGCTTCGCCTATCGCGATCGCGAGCGGACGGTCGATCCGCTGGGTCTGGTCATCAAAGCCGGTGTTTGGTATCTGGTGGCGGGGATGAACGGTCGAACGCTGTCGTTTCGAGTCGGGCGCATCAAAAATGCCGTGGTAGAAGATGATTCGTTCACTCGGCCGGTGGATTTCGACCTGCCGTCGTGGTGGGCGGCGTCGATGGCCGAGTTCGACCGGTCGCTGCTTCGCTTCGAGTGTCGCGTGCGATTGACACCAGAGGGCAGGCGCCGGCTCCCCGATGTGGTGGGCGAGCTTGCCGCTGCAGTCGAAGTGGGGCCAGAGGACAACGACGGATGGGTCAGTGCCGAGCTGAAACTCGAGAGCGAAGCTGTCGCGCTCTCGCAGCTGATCGGGCTGGGAGCCGACGTCGAGGTGCTCGAACCCTCGTCTTTGCGTGACGGGATACGCACCGTGGCGGAGCAGATGGTGCTCCGCCACGGGCACGACAGCTAAGCCGTCGCAGAACGCTTTGCGAGCATGCGGGTGATACCCAGTTGAGCGGCGACGATAACGGCGCCAACCACCAGGCCCAGTGCTGCCGAGGCAAGTGTGTTGACGATCCACGCCAGCACGCCACCGACTCCGGCGATGTCACTGACTGCTTCTTCGCCGTGATGAACGGCGTCGTAGAGCGGGTGGAAGCCCAGTTCGTCGATGCCGACCAACAGGATGTGGCCACCGACCCACAACATCGCGGCGGTTCCCACGACCGAGAGCACTGACATCACGTGAGGCATGCCGCGAACGAGGCCTCGGCCGACCTTGTGGGTGAAGCCAGACGACGTCTCGGCGATCTTCAATCCGATGTCGTCCATCTTCACGATCAGTCCGACGACGCCGTAGACGACCACGGTGATGACGACCGCCACGACGGCAAGGATCACCAATCGGCTCCAGAAGCCTTCGCCTGCGATGGTGTTGAGTGCGATCACCATGATCTCGGCGGACAGGATCAGGTCGGTGCGGACGGCGCCCGAAACCACTGCTTCTTCGTCGCGAGGATGCTCGTCAGCGGCCTCGTGGTGGTCACCGTGGCCGAAGATTGCACCCCAGATCTTGTGAACCGCTTCGTAGCTGAGGTAACAGCCGCCGACCATCAACAGTGGCGTCAGCAGCCAGGGGAGGAACTGACTCAGCAGCAGAGCGATCGGAAGGATGATCAGCAGCTTGTTGCGCAACGATCCGATGGCGATGCGCTTGATGATGGGCAACTCGCGTTCGGCTGCGAGCCCACGGACGTACTGCGGCGTGACGGCTGCGTCGTCGATGACGACGCCGGCCGCTTTGGCGGTCGCCTTACCGGTTGCGGCGGCAACGTCGTCGATCGAGGCGGCAGCCATACGAGCCAGGGCTGCGACGTCGTCGAGCAGGGCGAAGAGTCCGCCGGCCATCACAGACCTCCAGTGGAATCAGTGGAAAAAGGTGGCCGGACCGAACCGGTGACGCAGTTACTTGATCGCACGAGGTCTCTATCCATGATCGTCGTAGGTGAGGTCAGGTCACCTGGAACGATACCGGGGGCATCCGTCAGGGACGACCTCGCGAGGTCGGTTGCCCTTCGTCACGAAAGGTCTTCCCGACCCGGTGCCCGCGTGTAAGACTGCACAGAAGATCGATCGAAACGGGGCACTATGCGTGAACCAGACACTGCACAGGTCGCCAAGACTTTCGACGCAATGGCGGCGCACTACGACCGACAGATCGGGCGCTTCGAACGCTTTGTGCTCGGTGACGCCCGGAAATGGGCCGTGGACCAGGCGCATGGCCGCGTGGTCGAGATCGCCGTGGGTACCGGACTGAACCTGCCTCTCTACGGAGACGACGTCGATTACGTCATCGGCGTGGACATCTCGACTGCGATGCTCGATCAGGCCAGGCTCAAGGTCTCCGAGGGAGTGAAGACCGAAGTCGACCTACGACTCGGAGACGTGCAAGCACTCGATGTTCCCGACGAGTGCGTGGACACGTTGGTCTCGACCTACGCCTTTTGCACGATCCCCGATCCGGACCGAGTTGCGAACGAAGCATTTCGAGTCCTGGTACCCGGTGGTCGATTCGTCCTCGCCGAGCACGGACCGAGCAAGAACGTTGTTGCTCGAACGTTGATGAAGGTCGTCGAACCGCTTTTTGTTCGGTTCGGTGCCGATCATCTCACCCGTGAACCGGTTGAATACCTCGAAAACGCCGGTTTCCTGATCGACGAGGTGCAGCGCAGCGGCCGGGGCGGAATCGTGTTTCGGGTCGTTGCGCGCAAGCCGGATCCCGAATGGACGGCACTCGGTCACTGATGTCGGAATGCCGTCCATCGGGGATTGCTCAGCCCAGGCGCTCCAGGATGGTCGCGTTGGCCAACCCACCTGCCTCACACATGGTCTGGAGTCCGTAGCGCGCGCCGCGCTGCTCCATCGCGTTGACCAGGGTGGTCATGATCCGCGTTCCGCTGCCGCCCAGTGGGTGGCCGAGCGCGATGGCGCCGCCGTGGACGTTGACCTTGGACAGGTCGACGCCGGTGTCCACTGCCCACGAGAGGACGACGGGGGCAAAGGCCTCGTTGACCTCGAACAGATCTATGTCCGAGACCGTCAATCCCGCACGGGCCAGGACCTTCTGCGTAGCCGGGATGACCGCGGTGAGCATGTAGAGCGGATCGTCGCCGGCAACTGCGAAGCTGTGCAATCGTGCCTTCGGGGTGAGGCCGAGTTTCGCGGCGATCTCACTGGTCGTGATCATCACCGCCGAACTGCCGTCCGAAAGCGGGCTGCTGTTGCCCGCGGTGATGGACCAGTCGATCTGTGGGAATCGCTGTGCGTAGTAGTCGGATTCGAAGGCGGTCCGTAGGCCGGCCAGGGTCTCGACCGTGGTGCCGGGGCGGATGGCCTCGTCGACCGACAGCTGCGGGAGCGTGGCGAGTTCCTTGGTGAAGTAACCACTCTCGGTTGCCAGCGCGGCTTTCCGATGGCTCGACGCCGAGAACTCGTCGAGTTGGGTGCGGCTCAGTCCCCACTTGGCAGCGATCAATTCGGCGCTGATGCCCTGCGGTACCAGACCGTCCGGATAGCGCTCTTCGAAACCCACGCCGAGTGATTCGCGCCCGATGCTGCTCGAGCCCATAGGGACTCGGCTCATCGACTCGACTCCGGCAGCGACAACGATGTCGTACGCACCGGCAATGACGCCCTGAGCGGCAAAATGAACTGCTTGTTGGCTACTTCCACACTGTCGGTCGACGGTGGTTCCCGGTACCGACTCAGGGTAGCCTGCGGCGAGAAGGGCAGTGCGAGTGACATTCTGGCTCTGTTCACCGACTTGGCTTACCGCTCCACCGATGACGTCGTCGATCAGTGCTGCATCGATTCCAGTGCGTTCGACTACCGCCTTGAGGCTGTGGGCGAGGAGGTCGACGGCGTTGATGCCGTGCAGGGCGCCGTTCGCCTTTCCCTTGCCGATCGGAGTGCGAACGGCTTCGACGATAACTGCGTCTCTCATGACAAATTCCTTTCAGGGATGGCGGATTCAACAGGGACAACCGGGGTGGGTGTGGTCGCAGGTGTCATTCCCAGTGATGTCAGGGCAGACACAAGCGCGACGGCAAAGATCACCCACCAGGCCTGGCGGAAGGTGTCGTAGTCGACAGCAGAGCCGAGAACCGCGATCAGAACGCTCACGCCGAGAACGGTTCCGATCTGTCGGCTCATGCTGACGATTGCGCTACCGGTGGCCGATCTGGCAGGTGCCAGATCCGCCGTGGCCTGCGACAGAATGGTCGGCAGGGCAAGACCGACACCGATCCCGGCGATGATCCAGCCTGGTAGGAGTCCGGTCGCGTAGTTGGGCGTCGTATCAACCGAGACGAGAACGAGTACGGTTCCGACTGCCCACAGAAGGCTGCCGAGTGCGGCGACGCGTCCCGCCGAGTACCTGCGCGTCAGCGATCCGCCGGCGATGGCGAACAGCGGAACGAGAAGCGGACCCGGTGAGACGGCGAAACCGGTTCGCAGAGCGGAGTATCCCCAGGCTTCCTGGAGCCACAGGATGTTCGAGAGAAGACCCGCGGCGAATGCTGCGCTGAACAGGATGGCGGTGACGTTGGACCAGGCAAACGAGCGGATCTTCAGAAGATCCGGAGCAATCAACGGAGTCCGGTGACGAGAGTTGCTCCACCAGAACGAGAGTAGTGTCACGGCAGCCACGGCGAAGGCGATCAGAACGCGATTGTCGGTCCATCCCCAGTCCGGACCCTGGACGAGTGCCAGGGCGAGAGAGCCGATTCCGACGGTGAGGAGGGCAGCGCCGACGAAGTCGATACCGGCATCGGGATCCTTGTGTGTTGTATCCGGTACGAGTCGGACTGCGAAGTAGAGCAACACGATGCCCACTGGAACATTGATCAGGAAGACCCAGCGCCACGAGGCCTCTACGAGGATGCCGCCCACGACAGGGCCGAATGCAGCTGCTGCAGCGCCGGCGGCTGCCCAGATGCGAACGCCGGATTGACGTTTCGCGGCGGGAAGCGCATTGATCAGAAGCCCGAGGCTGGCCGGGGTGAGCGCTGCGGCGCCGACTGCCTGGACGATACGGAAGACCACCAGTGCCCACAAGGACGGGCTGAAGGCACAGGCGGCGCTGGCGAGGGTGAACAGTGCGAGGCCGGCGATGAAGGCGCGCTTGTGCCCGATCCTGTCCGCCCAGCGTCCGAGGGGTATCAACAGTGCGGCGTAGACGATCGCGTAGCTGTTGAGGATCCAACTGAACTCGCCGAGCGAGTGACCCGGGTAGCTCTTGGCGATGTCGCCGAAGGCCACGTTGACCACAAAAAGATCGAGGCTGGCGACAAACGGCGCCCCCGACAGTATCGCGAGCAGGGGTCCGATCCGCACCGGCTGGCTATGAAGTTCCATAGTCAGCAATCTAGACTCTGGCTATGGTTATGGCAAGCCAGGGGGTATGGTGAATTGCATGGACGCTGTACGACTGACTGGAGTGCTCGAAGATCGCGACGCCTGGCGGGCCACGCACTGTTCGATCGGGCGGGCCATGGAAGTGGTCGGCACTCGATCCGCGATGCTCATTCTGCGAGAGGCCTATTACGGCACAACGCGTTTCGACGACTTCGCGTCGCGAGTCGGCATTACCGAGGCGGTTGCGTCGGCGAGGCTGAAAGAACTCACTGAGGCGGGACTGTTCGAGCGTGTGCCGTACAAGGAGCCTGGAAAGCGGACGCGGCACGAGTACGTGCTCACCGAGAAGGGCCGTGACCTGCTGCCGGCGGTTCTCGCGCTGATGCAGTGGGGCGACAAGTATCTGCACGGCGGAAAAGGTGGACCGTTGGAGGTGGTCGACGACGCTACTGGTGAGCGCGTTCGCGTCGAGGTGCGCAGTGAGTCGGGTCGTGAAGTGCCTTTGGGGGAGTTGCGAGTCTCTGTCAACGAATCGCGTCGGCGGTTGCGCGAATAGCGATGCATCTCAACAGCTCTCGAGTGTAGGTCTTCTTGAAGTTGTCCGGTTTGTCTCTGGTTATCGAAAGTATGTTCGATTAAACTTCGAGCATGGACAGTCGGGAAGCATGGCAACTGGATAGCGAGGACCTCAAGGGTGAGGTTCTCGATCTGGTGCGCGCCCGACACGAGTTGCAGTCGCGGATGGTGCTGCTGATCGTGGAGATGTTTTCCCGGGAAGTTCTCGGCGGGAAGGGTTTTCGGGCGATCGCGCAATGGCTGCACGGGTCGACGAATCTGGAGATCGGTGAGTGCGGCCTGCTGGTCGGGTTGGCGCGGTTGCTGATGCTCGAACCCGTGGTGGGCGATGCGTTTCACCGCGGTGACGTTGATGCGTTGAAAGCCCGTCAGGTCGCGTCGTTCTGTCAGCATCCACCCAAGAACATGACCCCGGCCGATGTGGACAAGGCCCGCGGGATCCTGCTTGGCCTGGCGTCGAAGAACATCGCCGATTGCGATGCGGTGCGGGCAGCGATCCGCCGAATCGAGAAGCAGTACGGCAAGCGCGAGGACGGCG
>NZ_JARVSY010000044.1:0-68709 GCF_030208925.1 Rhodococcus sp. MEB032 | reverse complement strand
CACCAGCGGGGAGAACTACTGGCCGCCTACGGGGAGAACTTCGTGGCCATTGACACAGGGCCGGAGCGCGCAGTCGCGATGCTGCGGTGGAATCATTCTTGTCACTGCTGCAGAAGAATGTCCTCGACCGTCGATCGGTGGTCGACTCAGGAACACTTGCAGGTGGCGATCGTGACCGGATCGAGAGGACCTACGATCGTAAACACCGACGACGACCGAAGGATTCGTCAACTAGTGAGGGAGGTTCTCAACATCGCCTTGCCTGTCGGAGCCATGAAGCCGTCACTTTTTGTCACTAACTCCTACGGTTGGTGGTATCTCGGCCTAGGCGGCGCGGTGCAAGGTTGCCACGATGGTGGGTCTTCGCTGCGTCAATCGGACACCGCTGAGTTTTACACCCGTTGTGCCAATACGATCTGAAAACCTCAGTGCCGAAAACGAAGCCACAGATCTCCGACCTTCGTCGACCAACTGGCGCCCCCACCACCGGTGGCGGTTCAGACGGTCGATCGAGGAGACTTTCACACCAACCGGAGGATCGTGTCGGCCTATCAAGCCAACCGCCCAAGTTTAAGCTGTCAGAGCGCTTTACAAGCAAGGCGGAGCGCCAGGCGCGTATCTGAATCCGAAAGGTCGACCTGAAGAATTGACTCGATTCTCACCAACCTTTTGATCACGGAGTTGCGATGTAGACCAAGCTGCGCCGATGTCGCCGTTGTCGAACATTCATTCAAGAGGTAGATATTCAACGTATCTATCAGAGACTGCTGCTTCGGTTCCAACAATGGTTGCAGCAGCATGTGTGCCCGGCGATGTGCCAATTCATCTGTAACTGCAGCCAGTACAAACTGCCGAGGGCTAGAACCTTCCGCTGTTTCGAGAACTCGACGACCTGGTCCTCGTCCTGCGAGTCGCGCCAATTTTCCGGCCTCAGATATCGAGTGCGCCAAACCCCGCACTCCGATTCGATACAAACTGAGACCCGCCACTAACTCGTACTCTTGCAGACTTCGAAGAAGTTGGTTGATCTCCTTCATCTTGGCCCGCACAGACGCTGGTTGAGGCTCCACGGGCTCGGTAATCCACCATACCCAGCCGTCCCCGAATGGGATGGTCGGAGATGAAAAGCCGCGTTGCGACAGGCTCCGTTGGAGCTCGAATAGAATCTCGGCAGGATGGGAAGATGCAGTCGTTACGGACTCTGGGCGAATGACCACAGCGGCGTGATACCCATCCACCTTCCATCCAAGGGCGAGCGCTTGTTGCGCCCGCACACCACTCAGTTCCTCTGTGTCAATCAGCTGAGTGAGAAGCGCCCCTTGACTGGCCTGATCCCAGGCCGCGGCCAGCGCCGACTGCGCAGACCAAGCCGCCAATCGTAGGACCGCCAACTGCGCCGCGTCCTCGTAAAGCGCCATACGGGAAGCCTGCGTATGACCTGGTGCGTGTATGACACAACAAATCTGCGACACAGGCCCTTTCGTTTGAGGTGAGGGTACGACAATGTACGTCAGGTCCCCATGCTTAATCCACCTCGGCGCGTGTAGGTCGATGCGCAGGTCAACCGGTAGTGGTGCTCCCGCCAACACCACTGACGACAGCCCGACGATGGTGATGGCACACGATAGCTGTGCGGTCAGAACTCGGACGACTGCCGCAGGGGTTTCACCGGAACGCACTAATCGTCGTGCGACGGTCGAGCACACCAGTCCATGGTCCACGTCTTGATGCCGCAAATGTACTTTGGCCTGCAGGGCCACCGCCAGTAGATCGCGGCTATCCAGGCGCAGTAAAGGCAGATCAAGCCTGTCGGACAACCATTGTGTGGAGAGCAAGACATCCTGATTGACAACCACTATCGCGGCATCTTGCTCGCGCAACCGAGGGAGCGCCAATTCGGCCTCCAACGTGTCAGTCGAAGTCAGGAAAACTATTGAACACTTCTGCACAGCATCAAGGCTGGCAGGAGTGACCACACAAGAATCGGACACCATGTGCTCGAGACCCGCGGCGCCGCCTTGCAGCTGTCCCCTTTCCAAGAAAGGAAGTGTGAGAAGTTGACGTACCGTGCATCCCCCGATTGCCTCAGATTTCATGCGATAGACCAAACGCGCTGGGTTCGACGCTCTTCGAGAACTTAGGGTCCGTCCAGCGATGTGGCGGAGGGAGCACCAGGATTTCAACTTCCTCTCCTACCGAAATACTCTCGGCCAGTAAGGGATATCCGTCACGGGTGCGGAGTAGACAGATGATCTCCGGCGTGCGGGCAACGATAACTCCGGCGTCGAGGACAAGTAGGAACTCATTGCGGGCTTCCACCCGGAGAACCGATACTTGGGGGTGGGTGGAGCGAATGACAATCGATCCGATGCCGCCCTCAGAAATGACTCGCCACACCACCTCCGAGACGCGACCACTCCCGATAACTCGTCCCCTGTGCTCAGCGACCAATGGGTGCTCCGGGGTTATCCGACCGCCTCGGAGTGTCGAACGACCAAGCTCATGCGCGCGAGAAAGGGTACCGATCACCGCGAATCGCGCGACTTGATTTCGATCAGCGAGATAGCCGGCACAGGCACACCACCCTCCCATAAGCACCGCCGAATCTCTGATGAATCTCTCGGCATCCCGTCCCCGAAAATTTTCATACAGAACGGTATGTCCGCTCGGATCAGTGAGCACAAACGGACAGATGCTGACACCCGCGGAGTCATACGTTGTCTGGTCGAGCCACGATAAACCACGCCCCATTGCGTCAGCATCAACGACTGGGATGCTCGACGTAGCTCCCGTTATGAGAGCCGAAAACGCGTTTGTGCCTGCGCATTCGAATCCTGCAACGAAAATTGATCTGTCGCTCCGAACATCCCGCAGCAAGCGCTTTGCTGCCAGCGTGAGTTCAGCGCCGGAAGGAGGCTTCTCATTCAGTGCCGTTAAGGATCCAACCATCCCAACACTGACCACGCATGCATTGTCTGGAAGATCAGCCACTTCGACAATCTGCAGTGATTCGATTCCTTCGAACGCATGGTCAGCCATTCTTTGGAACCAATAGCAATCTCCGCCACCGCCTGAACCCAGAAGGCCGGCGCCAACCGCCACAGCCTCGAGATCTTCGCGGCGTAGCTCCCACATTCGATAATCCCCATCGACTTGACTGTGCACGTTGACGGATTCACGACCAACGAATCGACGCTCCAAAACTCCTCGTAGCTAACCTGTCTAGGTCCGAGGTGAAATACCGAACCTTCAGCTACTCGCGGATCGGATTCGGCTTCAACATCACTCAACAGCCCTGATGCGAGGGTGTCAGAGCGACTACCATCGAGAACCTGAGAAGAGCAGTATACCTACTGACAACAGCGTGTGTCACTCGTAGCGTGACGGGTATCAGACACCTCAACGGAGTCGTCGCCATAGCGTCGACGATCTCGTTCTCGTCTCCCTGGCACCCACAGGGCCTGTCTTGAGCGTCGGAGCCGACCTGCTCAAGCCTCGGCAAGTCGAACCGACGCGAGCGGAGAAAAGCAATGATAATAGGAATCGATGTCGGAGGAACAAACACTGACGCAGCACTAATGTCCGGCACAACCGTAGTTGCCGCTACGAAGTCAGCGACGACTCTGGATGTCACCAGCGGTATCACGAAAGCTGTAACCGAACTACGACATACAGCCGACCGCATCAATCATATCGACGCTGTCATGATCGGTACCACTCACTTCGTCAACGCACTAGTCGAAGCCCAGCACCTCGCAAAGACGGCCGTCGTGCGGTTGGGACTACCGGCAGGAACTGGGCTCCCTCCTCTGGTCGGTTGGCCCCAACGGATCCTGAACGCCATCGATGGCCAAGTCTTCATGATTCACGGCGGCCATGAGTTCGACGGCAGGGTCATCAGCGACTTCAAACCCACCGAACTGATGGCGGCAGTGGGCAAAGCCGTAGCAAACGGCGCCAACAGCGTCGCCATTTCGTCAATATATTCCCCGGTCAATTCCGAGTTCGAACTCCTCGCCGAAACACTCATCGCGGAGCAGCACCCCGATCTTGCAGTCACCTTGTCCCACCAAATCGGCAGACTTGGACTCCTCGAGCGCGAAAATGCCGCAGTCCTCAACGCTGCCTTACGTCACCTTGCAACAAAGATCTGTTCAGCACTCGTTGCCGCGTTCAAGGAACTAGGGATAGATGCCCCGCTCTTCGTTTCCCAGAACGACGGGACAGTCATGGATCTCGAATACACAAGGCGATACCCAGTTAACACATTTGCGTCAGGCCCAACCAACTCAATGCGCGGCGCAGCGTTCTTAACGGGCCTCGACGAGTGTGTAGTGATCGACATCGGCGGCACGACGTCGGACGTCGGTGTCCTGCAGAATGGATTTCCCCGCGAGGCCGCACGCGCGGTCGAGATAGAGGGAATTCGCACGAATTTTCGGATGCCAGACGTACTGTCAATCGGACTCGGAGGTGGCTCGAGAATCCGATTGCCAGAAGGTCCGTCCGCCCCGATCACTGTAGGACCAGACTCAGTTGGATATCGAATCTCGCAGGAATCCTTGGTCTTTGGAGGACCTACGCTCACAGCCACCGACGTCGTCGTAGCAGCAGACCTCGCCGATATCGGCGACGCAAGTCTCGTCGCGCACCTCGACGACTCGACGATCGCAGCAGTACTAGGCCTCATGAAGATGCAGTTCGATCAGACCGTCGACCAGATGCGAACTTCGGACGACCCCGTCGAGGTAGTGGCGGTCGGAGGTGGCTCCATTCTAGTGCCGGCAGAGTTGGACTGTGCCAGCGTTGTTCATCGCCCAGAGAACTTCGCTGTTGCGAACGCCATCGGGGCCGCTATCGCTCAAGTGGGTGGCGAAGTTGACCGAATCTTCGCGGTACCAGCGGGCCAGAGGGAATCTGTCTTGACGGCAGCAAAGCAAGAGGCGGCAGACAAGGCGATGACCGCCGGCGCATCCAGAGACAGTATCCGGGTCGTTGAAGTCGATGAAGTACCACTTGCCTACCTGCCCGGGAACGCGATGCGCGTCCGGGTAAAAGCAGTCGGCGACCTCCTGTTGGGAGCACGAGGTGGTTCGAACTGAATCATGAAAATCTGGTGGACCTGACAGCCTGCGCAGCGATTCTCGGATCCAGTGGTGGAGGGGATCCATTTATCGGACGGACAATTGTTCAACAAGCGCTATCAAAAGAACTTCACGTCGAGATCCTAGATTTGGAAGACGTCTTCGATGACGCGTTCGCCGTCTCGACCGCCATGACAGGCGCGCCAAGCGTTGTCGTAGAAAAAATCGCCACCGGCGTTGACGCTGTCAACGCCTTCGGGACGGCGAGTTGACTTCCCCGACCGTGAACTCGCTTTGACCACTCAGATGGCGCATATCCACTCTCGCGACTTACGGATGCGAGCCGCAGACTCGCGGAGCTGGTCGGGCAGAGCTACGGAAGGTTCTGTCAATCTTCCTACAGCACATAAGATTCTGTCTCCGGTCGATGCGGCGTCATCAATCGCTCGTCGACCGCAGCGCCCGCCCCTAAGACTTCGATCGCATGAACGGCGTCAAACCGTTGACCAACCTGGTGTCGACTGACCGACGTCGCCGGCGATAACACGCCAGCGGCGATTATAGATCTCTTCATAACCGGGCACCGATGCTCCGATCTTCAATGCAATCCAAATTCTTCGGGCGCTCGGACTACTGGGCGTACAGATGAGTAGTGCGCTCGGGGTTCGAGCGAATACACCGACTGAGGCGAGCAGCGAATGTGGACAGACGGCAGAGCAACTGCATGACCTCCGGAGGTATCTCAGGAAGCGCCGCAATGCGATCGTGACCGCGTTCTAGTCTCGATGGTGAGCGGTGGTGCGCCCGGGCACGCGCCGCCAGGAGCACCACCGCGGTACTTGGTCGGTTCAGCAAGCGGACTTGTAGATGTACTGCGCACCGACGCCGTCGATGTTGGCGGCAGTGATCACGTGGAATCCCGTTGCGATATCAGCAGTGACAGGCTCGCCGTCCACTGCGGCCAGCGCCTGCTCGACTCCATCTTGGCCGATGGTGTCCGGCTGCTGTGCGATCAGCGCCTGTACCGTTCCCTCGCGGAGTTGCTTCACCTGAGCAGGGCCTGCGTCGAACCCGACGATTTTGACCTGATCTTGCTTACCTGCCTGCCGAACTCCGGTCGCGGTACCTTCGGCCGCGAAGGTGTTGGCCGCGAAGATGCCGACGATATCGGGATCTTTCGAAAGCGCAACAGACACAAGGCGCGCCGCCTCGGCTGGATCGTTGTGGCTGTACTGCACACCGAGGTAGTCGAAGGCCTTGTTCGCTTCTGCGGCTTCTTCGAAACCCGCGACGCGCGCGTCGGCGGTGGAGATGCCCGGGTCCGTCGAGATAACGAGGATCTTTCCTCCGTTGGGATTCAAGTCTGCGATCGCCTTGAATGCCTCGGCTCCGCCGCCCTTGTTGTCCGACGAGATCGCGGATACCGCAATCGAGGGATCATCGAGGGTCGTGTCGACGAGGACAATCTTGATTCCGGCGTTCGCGGCTGCAGCGAGTGGTGCTTGCATCGCTGCAACGTCGGTAGGTGCGATCAAGATCGCCGAAGGCCGCGATGCGACGACCGAATCGACAATGGGCTTCTGCAGCGTGGGATCGAACTTCACCGGTCCTTGAACGTCGACGTCGACCCCAGCCTTCTGCGCGGCTGCTTCGATACCGCACTGCATGCTGATGTAGAACTCGTCGCCACTGACACCTTGAATGAACGCGATCTTGTTGCTGTCGCCACCCGAGTTCGACGAACACCCGGCGAGAAACATCGCGGAGACGGAAGCAATACTCAGTGCAACGACAGTGGTGCGTGATGTGGACATGATGGGCTTTCTTGTGAAGTGGTGACTGGAGTTTCGCGAGGTTGAACTACGGACTTCGGGACCAGAGTCTCTTGAGCGAACTGCTGGATTGGCCACGGCTGGCCGCGTCACGTCGCCGCTGATCGAAGTAGACGGCGGCGATCAGAACGGCGCCGACAGCAACCTGCTGCCAGAAGGGCTGGACGCCGACGATAACGAACCCGTTCTGGAGAACGGCGGGAATGAAGAGGCCTACGACGGTGCCGAACATCGTGCCGATACCGCCAAAGAGGCTGGTTCCGCCGATCACGACTGCGGCGATCACGTTCAGGTTGGTCTGAGACTGGCGGCGATTGCCGTTGTGCCGTACTGCGATAGAGACAGTATGCCTGCGAGCCCTGCCAGCGCGCCCGACATAGCGTAGATCTTGACTAGGTGCATGTCCACCTTGATTCCGACACGCCTGGCCGACTGCTCCTTCGATCCCACAGCGAACGTGTACAGACCGAACTTGGTGCGGTGCAATACGATTCCGAAAGTCACCACGAGAAGGAGTGCGATGCTGGAGATCAAAGGGACGGTCGTGCCGGGAAGATTTCCGTAGCCGATGGTGTCGACCAAGACGGGTGGCACGTCTCGGATGTCAACGCCGCCGGTGACGACCTGGGACAGCCCAAGTGCTCCGCCAAGCGTACCGAGGGTGACGATGAGTGGGGGAACCTTGGCCTTCCCGATCAAGAATCCGTTCAGTAATCCCCATGCGAGCCCGCACAGTACCGACACCACGATTCCGACACTCGCCACCCCCCAACCGTTTCCACCGACAGCGGCCATGGTCTTGGCTGCGACGACTCCGGAGAACACAAGTATGGATCCAACCGAGAGATCGATGCCGCTGGTCACGATGACGAATGTCAATCCGATTCCGAGCACGGCCAGGATGGAGACGTTCTGGATGATCTGTCGGATGTTGCCCCACTCTGGGAAACTGTTTGGCGCCATGATCGAGAACACGATGCAGATGGCGAGCAGCACCAGAACGGTCCCTCGCAAGATCTCCGGCGCTGGCATGCTTTCGCTTTCGTCTCGATCAACCTTCGGCCACTGCTGGGCGTGTGACGGTGGATCTCTCGATTCTCGTGCGTGCACTGCTCTCGCGATCAAGCGTGCACGCGAACTCCCGTGCATTGGCGAGAGGTCGACCCTCTTGACCGTGTTCAAGCGCGTAGGTGGTTTGGCCTCGTAGGCTTTTAACAAGCACAAGGAAAATGCCAACCACGTCTATCGCGGCCCGTCGATGCCCGCACAACAGTGTGGACCGATCTATGCTCACCAAGGACGAATTATCATCACGAGTAAGGAAACAGACGATGAGTCCCGGATCCACCTGGCTGGCCACCCGATCAAGGGACCTCCGTGCGGCCCTGGTCGATCTCGGACTCACGATAACTGACATCGAAGCCCAGAAGATTCTCGATGCCAAGCTTTCTGAACTCTCCACACTGATGCGGGTCAGCCGCCACGACGCGCAACAAGATTTCACCGACGAACATCTCGCCGCATTCGCGCAATCACTGGCGTTGTCATTCTCCGACGAAGCCCCCGAAACCAACCTGATCGACTTTGAACGCACTATCTCCATGCCCGTCGCCGCCGTAGGACTGACCACCGCAACGTTGGCCGAAGCCCTCAAAGTCGCCCACATCAACCTCAGCGACAAATCAACTGCAGCCGGCCTGTCTTTGCTTTCCGCCCTCGGCATGATCTGCGCCGACGCTAACGAATTATTAGTCTCAGTCCCTCGACTGCTGCTCCTGCGTATCGCCCGCTACCTAGACACCGCCGCTGCATCGATCACCGGTGGAGACAACCTCCCGGATGGACTCGACGAAGCAAACCGACGACACTTCGCCAACATCCTTGCCATGGACGCGGACGGAATCCGCAACCTCAGCAACACCGACGGCAGTGACATGCCAACCCTGTGGCGCGCCCCCAGCCACTCTGACGGCCTGGTTCAAAAAAACCACCACGTCACGAGCACCACCAAAGCCCGCCAACATAACCTGGGACCGATACAAGCCGACAGATAGTGTCTGGACATCGCACAGCACTGCACGATCGTTGGTCCAGGTTGCCGCGCATCACATCTCGTGGCCGAGTTCCCCGACACCGTTGGTCAGCATCATGGTTGGGCCGCGATCGGCAGTGTTTAAATGCCGGTTATGTGCGGCGGGTCCATTGGCCCGCCGAACTCTGCACCCTGTCTTTGGCCTGGATGACGGTTTTGCGGCCAACTGCTTCTGAATGTCCGCATCCTCGCCGGTCTCAGCGGTACGAGCCGGATTGGCCCTTCCCATCATCACCAACTCGGAGTGTCGACCAGGACCGGAGCGATCAACTGCCAGGCCATTCATCGCTCTACAACGAGGCCTAGATGCGCAGCGATCAGGTCGTCGATGCTGGCTAGAAAGTCGATGCCCTCTCTAGAAACTGGGGCGACGTTCACCGCGCCGGTCAATCCGGCGCACAGGTTCCAGGCGAGACGACGACTGCGAGCGGTGTCGGCGATGCTGCCGTGTGCAATACCCGCGTTGACGACGCCTGCGGTCGCATCTACCAATTCCCGATATGCTTGGTGTGCTCCCTCGACTGCAGGTTCGATTGTCAGTTTCATTCCGACGCGCAGAAGTAAGTCATTCTCGACACGGTGAGCGAGATTGAGAAATACGGATCGCAGTTGCTCGGCCGGCAATTCGGCGGCCGTGCCCGCTTCAGCGAATACTGCCTCGGCGGCGCTGGACCAGTCGTGGACGAGGTGTTGAGCGATCGACTCCTTGGATCGAAAGTGATAGAACACAGAGCCTTTGGTGAGGTCGCTCGTGCCGATCACGTCGTTGATACTGGTGGCACTGTATCCGATAGCGTCGAACACTTTGGCTGACTCGTTGAGTATTTTCGCTTTGGTGACAGCGGCTCTGTATTGCTGCCGCATCGTCCTTGCTGCGGGTGCACGTTCCCCAGACATATCGATTGGCTTACTCATGATTGCGGGTCCGTTCTGTGGCTGTCGGACTGACGGGTCAGCGCACTGCCAGTGCCTAGGTGTGGTTGATGGAGTTGCCGTGTTCCCTCTGGGCGCCCTAGGCAGAATGTGTGCTCACCCGCCTGTCCAGTGGATGAAGATCCGATGAGGATTCAGCATCTGATGAGTCGACTCGCTCGTCGGGACGAGACATCAGGCAATTGGCCGAAATAACGCACTTTACACACCGGCGGCGCCAACAGGCTTTGTGTGTGGGAGGACCGGCGGATCCGTTCTCCACACCATGTTCTGGATCCTTTCTGATCTTTCCAACACTCCTGGCCTAAATCAGTTCCCCAATGCTCCGATCGATCTGTGCGGAAAACGATGCTCGACAACGACTTACCTCGCGATCCAGCGATAAGCGCTCGTGCCGTCAACTCGGATTCATCAAGCGACGCCTGTCCATTGTTCTCAGGATCCGATACGCCAATGGATCACCGTTTCATCTCACGTAAGAGGTCTACTTCGTCTATCTGCGAACTAGTTTGCCTCCTGAATCGCCTCAACCGCCTACGCCGCGAACGTCAATCTTCAGTCGAAAAACATAGTAGTGCAACAGTTTTAGGGACGCTTGCTGCGCCGCGCCGTTCGGACGTCCAGTTTCGCGCGGCTGCCGTTGTCACGGACTCCGCGCTGTTCGACGA
Organism: Rhodococcus sp. MEB032; assembly: GCF_030208925.1. Classification (NCBI taxonomy): domain Bacteria; kingdom Bacillati; phylum Actinomycetota; class Actinomycetes; order Mycobacteriales; family Nocardiaceae; genus Rhodococcus; species Rhodococcus sp. MEB032. Next base: position 58,100 of record NZ_JARVSY010000044.1, on the reverse strand, counting down.
AGCGCTTCGCCATACCTCCAGGGTCGAATCATCCTGACGTGCACCGAAACACGGATTCAGAATCATTGCAGATCCCAATAGGCACCCAAAGATTCGGGAGCCTTGGCCCCCACCGAACTTCGACCGAAGCAAACCTTCGCACCGATCGACTCTGCTGGATGCGAGCTGAGATCCTCTTTTGAAGCTGATTCACGTACGACAGTGTCGTGATAGAGCATCTTCTAGTCGGTTTGCCGGCATTGACAGCGCGGCTCAATCGTCCGCCTCCACGGGCAGCGGTGGCGTGATCGACAGACCGAATGTTCGTCAAAATCTTCCTGGAAGTGTAGAACACATAGCCATTTCCTGGCCACCGCCTGAAGCAGCATTAGACGGTTCACTTAGTTATCTCACACACCGAAATAAACTCGCAGACATATCATCTCGAATTATAGTCCGGGTTCGACGCAGCAGATCGCTGGCATCTAGCTCACCTTATCCGACTGGAAGGCCGGAACGCGACGAAGCCGACTCCTGAACAGAAGACGCGCCTGACCAAGCCAAGCTAACGCTCAACGGACACCCGGTCCGGCTAGCAGATATGAGGCCGCCGTTCCGTAAGACCCTGTAAATCGGTTCGGTCGCAACCAGTTCACGCACATCGGGCGTCTATCGACGTCACAAGCCACGCAGAACTCCGAGGCGGAAACGGTGACGCCGCGTCGATTGCAAGGCCTTGCGCCGCCGGCACGGACCACGTCGCACCTGAACATCATGGTGGATCATGCGCACCATTTGGAGGCACGAAACACGCTCTGCACGTTCGGATCGGTTTGTTCCCGCCGGCCCGATGCTGCCGTTCGTCTGGCTACCTTCAGTCTCCACTTCGCACCCACCTCCAGTCGAGACTGCGCTCGACGGCTCGAACCCACTCTGCATGCACCTTGGCAAGCCAGTCTTCGGTCATGCCCTCAGCCGCATCACAACCCTCGGCGCCAGCGAGCACGGCATCATCCGGCTCAATCGTCATTGCTGCGCACCAGATAGATGTCCATGATCCAACCCATTTGTTCCCTCGCTCGTGCGCGGGTAGCTACGATCTCGGCACCGACTTCTTCTATAGTTCCCGAGATCAGAATCTGGTCGCGAGTCCCCAGATAGGCACCCCACCAGATACGGTCACCCGGATTTGCGCTGTGCTGGAAACTGCAGTTTGCATCAAGCATGACCACCTGATTGCCGCACTGCCCCGAACCGCCCTCCGCCAGCCGGCGCCCGGTGGTGATGTGAATGGGCTTTCCGATCCGGTTGGCCGGAATCTGGTGCGCTGCAGTCAGAGCCGCGACACTACTGATGCCCGCTACCACCTCAACCTGCAACTTGAGCTGGCCAAGTTCACGAACCTGTTCGGCAATCCGCAATGTGCTGTCATAAAGAGATGGATCTCCCCACACCAGAAATGCCGCAATCCCGTCCTCGGCGGTGTGCTCGGCCAGAGCAGTGGCGACTCGGACTGCGCGCTCCGTGTGCCACCGGCGAACTTCGGCGTCGTAGTCTTCGGGATTGGGCGCACGGGGCGGATCGTCGATCTCGACAAAGCGTGGCTCACGCCCCTGCAGATATCGCGCGCAGATCTCCCGTCTGGCATCGCTAAGCGACTTGTTTGCCGCACCGCAGTTCCTGGTACGTTCCTTGTCCATCGACAGAAACACATCGACATCTTGTAACGCCTCTATGGCTTCGATGGTGATCTGACGGGGATCACCAGGCCCGATACCGATCAGGCGTAGCGTGCGCATCGCAGCGACCTCAGGTTCGCTGCGGAAGAAAGAACGACATCGTCAAAATCTAGCCGCCACGTCACGAGCCGGAAGTATTCGCCGCCAAAACCTGGCCGAAGGTTGAGTTTCTGGCGCTGACCCGACGTTTGATTCCCTTCGCAGTCGCTCGCCGACAGCATGAGGCTCTAACCTACGTTGGTGCCTGTGACCACCACCTACGACTACATCACCGACGGCGCCGAGATCTACCGGCGCTCCTTTGCGATGATTCGCGCCGAGTCCGATCTGAGCGGATTCACCGCCGACGCCGAATCTGTCGTCGTTCGCATGATCCACGCTGCAGGACAAACCGACCTCACTCGCGATGTCCGCATCAGCGGGGGCGCGGTCAGCGCCGCGCGTACCGCACTCGCTGGCGGCGCACCTATTCTTTGTGACGTCGCGATGGTCGCGTCGGGCATCACGAGGACCCGACTCCCTGCCGACAACGATGTGCTCTGTCTACTGAGCGACCCACGTACTCCGAAGTTGGCCCAGCAGATGGCGACGACTCGGACAGCTGCCGCGGTCGAACTGTGGACCCCGAAGCTTGAAGGGGCCGTGGTCGTCATCGGCAACGCACCCACGGCTCTTTACGCGCTACTCGAACTCATCGATGCGGGAGGTCCGATGCCGGCCGCGATCGTCGGTGCACCTGTCGGATTCATCGGCGCCGCAGAATCGAGCGCCGCACTCGCCGCGCGCACCGATCTCGAGTACATCACCGTGCTCGGCCGACGCGGCGGCTCCGCGATAACAGCAGCCGCTGTCAACGCGCTGGCATCTACCGCAGAATGACAAACGCGGCGAGGATATAGCCGAGCAGCATCTTGCGATCCCCCTTTAAGACCCCTGTAGCTATGTGGCAATCGAGATACCGCTGCCTTCCTCACGTGCGCCACCGGGGCCGCTTCCTACCTTCGCCGACCACGAACGAATCAGCCCTATCAGCCTCTCCGAAGCGCCGCATGTCTTCAATGTCCGTCCGTGGTTTGCCTCGCTCGACGATCATGGTTTGCGAGACAATCCACTCTCCGATAACTGTCCAGCCACCTGATGGCGACCAACAACGACGGCATCGGCGTTGTCTTCGCGCTAGGTACGACATAGGAGTAAAAGGTTTCGACCCCTCCAGCGCCGCAATGGCGCACAGCTCAGGTCGCCGGCGGTCACGCGTCGACTCGAAGTGAGCAATTGCCGACCTCGGTAGACGCAACTGTACGTTTCGAACATTAACGTCGAGTGCAGTTTCGTCTCTAAAAGCGCACCCATCTAACAGGTTTCCGAACGAATCGATCGGGCGCGTGCCTATTGGAACAGCAGCCGACATCACACAGTCATCGTCCAGGACGAATCTTTCACCGCCGCTGCTGCGGGTTACCTACCTGGTAACGATCGTCAAGGCCCGAGTGATCGCAAGTATCCCGACGACCATGAAGAGTATTGGAACCAACCATCGTTCGACCCTGGACAGTGTTTGCAACACGACCGGTCTTGATGCCGCAATAGTTCCGACTACCGACCACAGCAATGCCCCGGCTACGAAAACACAAAGTGTAACTACTATTCGTGATGTCGAAAAGCCTTGGAAAGAAACAGAATAAGCCGCCAAGTTGTCTCCCCCGGAGACCAACGCCAGGACGACGCACCCACCAAACCCGACTGGTTCACGTGCCTGGAAACTTCCGTCAGGAGCCGACCAGATCGCCGAGACCATCCTCTTGATACCCAACCCCAAGGGAACGAGGCCGATGATCGCGAATACGACGGGCGGCAGCACACGCAATCCTGTCGCCATGAACATCGATACGCCGGTCAGTATCACAAGCCCGATGAGCTGCCCGCCCCAGATGCGGGCGATATCGGCCGACCTGCCCATGCAGGCGGCAGCGGTCAGCATGGTGCCGGTGACAAGTGCGTCGATGTTCGTGCCGACGAACAACACAGCGGCAGCAACAACGGCATCTAGCACCAAATTATCCTACGGACAATCGCTGCTGTCAGTGCCGTATAGCCGCATGACCTCAACCAGCGGTGAGGTTTTCGCTGAACTTCGCGCCTGGCGGGCGCTGCGGTTCCATCACCCAACGCACACGCCTTACCATGGCCTGATGATGAATCCCCCGCGCAGTCCCGGCACGCTCTGTGGCGTGGGGCTCGGCCCCGGCGACAGCGATTTGGTGACAGTACGTGCCGCAACGGCAATCCGAGATGCGGACGTGATCGCGTTTCACTGTGCCCGGCACGGGCGCAGTGTCGCTCTGTCAATCGCTCAGCCTTATCTGCGGGAAGGACAGATACACGAGCAATTAATGTATCCGGTGACCGTAGAGGCGACCGATCATCCTGGCGGCTACCGCGGGGCGCTCAACGATTTCTACACCGATGCGGCCGCCACCCTGGCACAGCACCTCGAGGCCGGGCGTCACGTTGCTCTACTCGCCGAAGGGGATCCACTTTTCTACAGCTCCTACATGCACATTCACAAACGGCTGTGCACTCGCTTCCCCGTCGAAATCATCCCTGGCGTAACTTCTCTCAGCGCTTCGGCCGCAGCTGTCGGACTCCCCTTGGTAGAAGCCGAAGAGACAGTGACGGTACTTCCCGGCACCCTCCCCCTCGAGGAACTAGTGCGCAGGTTACGCGACTGCCAAGCTGCTGCGATCATGAAACTCGGAAGCAACTTCGAAAAGGCTCGAGAGGCCCTCACTCGGGCAGGTTTACTCGACCGAGCGTGGTATGTGGAGAGGGCATCTACCGACGGGCAGCGAGTAATGCCGGTCGAGCAAGTCGACGCGACCGAGGTGCCTTACTTCTCTATGATCGTGATTCCGGGCCTGCTCAACAACCCGACATCTTCGGGATCGGCAACGGCGAGAGGTGAAGTGGTCGTCGTCGGCTTGGGTCCCGGAGCCGATGCCTGGACTACCCCTGAGGTTGCGACCGAACTTGCGTTGGCTACCGATCTGGTCGGCTACAAAACCTATCTACAACGTGTCACACCCCGCTCTGGACAACGAATCCATTCCAGCGACAACCGCGTGGAGTCCGAACGGGCATGCATGGCTTTAGATCTCGCAAAGAATGGGGCGCGCGTCGTGGTTGTCTCCTCCGGCGATCCTGGTGTGTTCGCGATGGCCTCCGCGGTTCTCGAAGTCGCTTCCGAGGAAGCCTGGAACAACGTCCCGGTGCGGGTCGTCCCAGGTATGACGGCAGCGAACGCGGTAGCCGCCGCGGTTGGCGCACCCCTCGGTCACGATTTCGCAGTGATCTCGCTGTCCGACCGACTGAAACCATGGGAGGTGATCGCCGAGCGAATCCGGTACGCGGTCGCCGCCGACCTCGTTATTGCCATCTACAATCCTGGTTCACAGAGCCGGACATGGCAGGTCATCGCGTTGAAAGAACTTCTCGTTGAAGCAGGAACTGGGAATAGAGTAATGATCCTTGGACGCGACGTCGGCGGTCCAGAACAATCGCTGACCGTGACCACTGTGGCCGAATTCGATCCCTCCGTTGTCGACATGCGCACGATGCTGATCGTCGGGTCGTCGTCCACTACACATGTCCGCCGTCCGGCCGGGGACTTCGTCTACACTTCGCGACGTCATGAAGGGCCGACAACTGACTGAGACTCACTGACTGCGGTCGCCTTTGACTGTCGGAGTGTAATTAGCGCAACCACGGCTTACCAGGTCGTCGTCGACGTTGCGATTCGACGACGACCTGGCCAACAAGATGGACGGGCGCTCGACCATGACGAGACCCAACGCACAGTTCGCAGTCATGTGGATTCGGCAACCCAAGTCCGCCAGCCTCGGTAACGTGCAACTTCCAACTCGCGGGTCGACCCCTGGTCCTGAACCAGGGTGTCAGTGTTTGTAGACGTGAGGCCGCGCAGGGCTACCTGCGTGTGTGGGCCATAGGGTGCCCCAAGCAAAGTCGGATTGGGTCCCACAGTGAGGCATTTCTCAAAGCTGCCGGCCACGCAGGCACTTGCATAGACGCTATCGACGTCACGATCGCATCAACGAGTTAGGTTGCCATCTACCATGACATTGGTTGGTGGTTTGTCATGCACCTAACTCAAGATTCCGGTGATCCCACCGCTATTCTTGATACCAGGTGTCTTGAGCAAGCGGACTTCCGGTCGATGCGGCCCTCCAGTCAGCTGACCACTGGAAAATCTCGCCACGCGGGTCGAGACCATGAATGCGCATCTAAGTACTGAGAAGCCAGACACATCAACCGATCTCGGGAACCCGGTTGCGGTTACGTAACTTGGCCATACGCGCCATCGAGTACAGGTAGCTGTCGACCCGATCGGGCTGTTCAGCAGCGAGTGCAGTACCGACAAAGATTACCGCGGTGCGTCGAATATCGGAATCGGCAAGTGAGGCAGGCAGATTTGCAAGCTGACACCGAACAATCTTCTGTTGCGGCTGAGTCGCGAAAGCCACAGTCGCTGTTGGACATTCAGCACCATAATGTGGAATGAGCGTGTTGGCGATGCTTTCGGCCTGATGCGCCGCCAAAAGCAGTGCAAGGGTGACACCGGAAGCCGCGAGCGAATCGAGATCCTCGCCAACAGGCATATCTGTCGACAAGGTGGACACCCGGGTGATGAGCAAACTCTGACCGACTCCCGGAACCGTCAACTCGTTCTCCAGCACAGCCGCTGCCGCTGCGAACGCCGGCACCCCTGGAATCCACTCGACGGGGACATCAGCCGCGCGGACGGCGGCCACTTGCTCGGTGATCGCCGAATATAATGAGAGATCACCCGAATGCAGCCGAGCAACGTCGACACCGGCGTGATGAGCGTTGACCATACTCGCGACGATCTGCTCCAACGGCATATGCGCTGTGTCGATGATGGTCGCGTGGGGCGGACACATCTCTAGCATCTCCTCTGGTACCAAAGAGCCGGCTACCAGACATACGGAGCACGACGCAAGTGCTCGCGCACCGCGCAGAGTAATCAGATCGGGCGCCCCCGGACCGGCACCGATGAAGTACACCGTCATGACAACGTATCCGCCTTCGCCACAGAGCTTTGCATGACCGGCCACTGCGGCCGAGCATCGAGATAATAACCAAGATGCGGCCCGATCGATGGCCACGGAGCGATCACCTCTGACCTCTCAAAACACCGCCTCGCGCGGAAGTCTGGAGAGACCGGACAACAAGCTGGACTCACACAGTTCTGCGCTTGCCGCCATTGAGGAGCCCACCACCCGCCTGCGCTGGTACCAACGACAACCACCGCGTGTGCTACCCGAACAGGAGCCGAGGTCACTGCACACATTGCTCGCCGAGTACAACGGACTCCCCGAGGTTCGCCTGTGCGAGATCAATCATGCCGCGCCAGAACAGTTCGCGCTCTAGACCTTCTCGTTTAATCACGGCATTTCGCCACTTGTCAACGTGCGGAACGAAATAGCGGTTTTCGTCGATGATCTGAGAGGTCTCGCGAACCAGCCCCTCCTCGAGCACATCATCAAGGCAGAGACTGCGCCATAGCCGAATCATCACCCTCACACGTCGCCGGTGCTCGATCAATGCATCAAGTAGACTGCGCACCGCGCGTCGCTCATCTTCGCCGAGCCATTCGGCATCCGAACAGCTATTGAGCAGAGACTGCTGCCTTTTGGTCGTGTCATTAAGTGCGCACAGTGCCTTCACCACACCATCACGAGTGGCCGAGATATCATTATTTCCGGGCCCTTTCATGATCGGGCCTTCTGTTTCATGACCGGACCTTCCGCAACGGAATACCAATGACCAGTCGCGCTGCGTTGTGTCCAGCAATCCGAGCGATTACCCGGTTGCCGTCACCGGCAGCATACGACAGGCCATCTATCGCTGTGGTGAACTTCTCGTAGTGAACGCAGATCTCGCCGCTGCGGCCGATACCGATCCCGACGTCCAGTGGAGAAAAGCGAGAAGCCTCCACAGCCAGGCTGTACGCATCACTGTGCGTCTCACCGCCGCGCCGATCGATAGACGAAGGAACCCCCTCTTCCTCGATACCAGCGAGCACCTCACGCTCCAGAGCGGTGTCACCACAACTGAAGATCGAGATGACCGGCTTCTGCGGTTGTCCACCTTCAAGCACCGGCGGCAACTCCTTCATTCATGATGCGTACCGCCGCGGATTCGTTTGGCTTGTGATCAGCGGCGACTCGTGCCGCGTAGGAGGCCACCAAGCCTGAGGCAACCGCATTCCGCGGTCCTTCCGTACCGCGGACATTTCCGGTGCCGGCCACGATTCCGTATGGAGCCAAGGCATCAGCGATCATTTCGGGGATCTCGAAGTCCAGAGCACACCCACCCAGAAGGACAACGAATCCGATACGGCGGAGATCTCCGGCAGGGGCAACCGCGCGGAGCGCGCGCAACGCGTTTACTACGAAAACCCTTTCCTTAGCGGTGCGGCGCACATTTCGTATTCGCTCCAGCGAATGGCGGGTCGGGATCGGATTCATCGAGTCCTCACCGAGCGCAACGACGCGGGCGTAGGTCGTCGATGGAAGCGGTTTGTCGAAGAATTTGACTGCCCCGTTTTCAAGCCTGACGTGAAAGAAGCTCTCAGCTTTTCCCAGTGGGCATCGCTTGACCTCTTCAGCTAGCTCCAGGTTGTCCAGACCGAGTTCGGCGTCGATCAGTTTGTTGACCAAGTCGCCAGCACCCGCAAGGTGCGTGGCATCGGTCTTGTCGTCGATTCCGCGCACCGCTGCATCCGTCGAGCCGCCACCGAGATCGAGAACCACCAACGGCTTGTCAGTGCCGGGCGTGGTCAGCGCACCCAGCACCGCCATTTCCGCTTCGACGCCTCCAACAATCGCAGTGACCTTGGTAGCGCCCTGCGCGCGGAGAGCCGACTCAACGGCTTCCGCGACCGCCTTCATGCCACTTTCCTTTGTTCGCACCATTGCCGCCAGTGCGACAGCGTTCTCTTGGGTGACTTCGCCAGCCACGCCACCTCGAACCTCTTGCGGCACATGGGTGTCGATTGCCAAGAGATCCTGGATGCGAACATCGTCGAGGTCATGACCTGACAACTCGGCCATGCCTTGGCGAACCCCGGAAATCATCCCCCCAGTGTTCGTGCCAGCCTCGCCGTGCACGTCGACAAGCGGGCTGACACGCTCCACCTCGGCCATGATCTCCACAGCTCCTCGTGACACATCTACGACTGCCGACCGCTTCGCTCCGACAAGGTCCAACGAGCCCGCGGGAATCGTTCGGTCCTCGACATCGCCCGACGGCGTCCGCACCACGACAGCTGAGCGGTTACCTGTGAGTGCGCGGGCAACAGGCGAGACGACTCGGGTTTGCTCGGGATCGAGCCCGAAGATAGTGGCCAATCCGTACGCGTTGGAGAGAGTACGTATTGATTGCCCCGGGGCAGCTACCTCGACTGCGGCCAGCATGCCGACCGGGACCGCGTCGACCCGCCCGACCTCGTCGATGATTGGGATTGGTACCGAAAGCCGGTTGGCCACAAGGACGGCATCGTCGTTGCCGAGAATCGCCCCGGTGACGTTTACGCCACGAAGCACGGCCGTATTGATCTGTTGCGCAACATGATCGAAATCGAAGATATGCGGCACCAGAACTAGTACGGGCTCGCCGGGCCCTACCTCCGGTAGGGACTCGAAATCGGTGATAGTTCCGACTCCGAGTCCCTTACCACCAGGCGTTCGTGGGTTGTGCCCGATCATCGTCGATTCGGTGACGATCGTCTCGGTGATGGTCTCCATCGCCAACCCACTGATCACTGGTGTGGCTTCGTTGAGGAGGATCACGTCGAGGTCGGCGGGGCTGATACCGGCATCATCGAGGGCCCACATCACCGATTTGACGACGCCCTCCACATTCTTCACCGTGCCCTTGATGCCAGTCGTCCTCGTCAGGGCTACGCCTCGGTACGAGACCGTCCCCGCCGAATCGATGCTGGCCACGCTGGCTTCGGTGGTCGAGTTGCCGATGTCGACGCCCACCACGGATACGTTCGTCACTTCTGGACTCTTTCTATCCCGTTGCCGAAGCAGAGAAATCCGGCGTCACTTCGGTGGGTTTGCACCGCTTGTCGACACGCTCAGTTTCTTTCAGGTGCAACAGTGCCGCCTTGGCTTGCCAGCGTGGCCGCGCCATCTGGTCGTTGAGCGTCGGAACTGGTTCCGGAGACTCACCTTTGGCGTACTGAGCAGCGTTGGAGCCGATGTTTCGGAATGTCTCCAGAGTCAGCAGCGGACTCTGGGGGAACAACTCGAGACTCGACAACCGAGGAAGGTCACGCTGATGGATCATCGTGGTTCCGCGAGAGAGGATGCCGATGCCGATGCCTGAGCCCGACAGCTTCGCCGCCGTGTGAGCTAGTACCGCAAGGTCGGCGCTGTGCTTTACCCTGACACACCGGGCATGCACTTCTTGCTCCTCGATACCGGCCAGCATCTGGCGCACCACTTCAGCGTGCGGCAACCCGACGATTGTCTGGCTGAAGAAGTCTGCGAAGGCCGGGGAGATTGCCAGCACGACCTCGTCACTGCGCATACCTTTCACCGCTTCGCCAACCTCGACGAAAGACAGCGAGCGTCGCTCAGTTGCAGTCATGATCACTCGACCTCCTGTTCCGGATTGGCCGCGCTGGTCACGTGGCGCAGACGTTTCATCTCTTCCCAGCGAGCGCCGCTGGGGCGATATCCGGTAGCCGGCCCGCTGTAGTCGTTGGCGTCATTGACCGCGGAAAGGGGGTTCAGTTCACGGGTCAGAATTGCCGATGTCTGCAGTAGATCACCTGATACACGCTGCCTCAGTACCGCAAGGAGATTCTCGGCGACATCGGAGAACCCGGTTGCCTCTAGAGCCTTGACGAAGTCGAGACCGGTGACGTTACGATCCATGATCTGTTGCGCGCCTTTGAGATCCTCGAGCACGTCGCGAGGCAGTAGTTCCTTGCTGCCGTTAGCGTATACGGCAGCTTCCAACTCGGCGTCGGTGATTCGCGGGAGATCGAAGTAGGTGAACACCGCCTGCAGTGCTTCGCCCGCGCGGCGACGCACCGCGAGGATGTCTGCCTCGCGTACGTGCCGCAATCCACCGTCGATCTGGAGGTCACGCTGGATGGTGTTGAAGTCGTCGTAGTCGTCGCTGTCGAGATTCGAACCGGCGAACATGTCGTCGTAGTTGGGGTGCGTGGAGTAGCCCGAACACACGAAGTCGGTGCCCGGCATCATCTGCGGCATCAAGCGTGCCGTGCGGCGCATCGGCGAGTGCGAGAAGGATTGATCGTTGCCCGAAGCACATTCGAGGTCGACTGCGGAGGCGATGAGATTTTCGGCGGCCACCGCGCGGATGCCCGCGGGAACAGCACCCGGAACACCGATGCACGAGATCGAGCCATTCTGCAACCCCTGAACACCGGCTCCCTTGGCGATCAAGATGCATCGAATTTCGAGGTACAGCATGGACTTTCCTTGGGCGTTGCCCATCTGAACCTCCGATCCGGTGCCGGAGGTGAAGCGCATCTTGATTCCGCGGGAGGCGTAGGCAGCAGCAAGGAAGGCCTTTGACCACGGGGTGTCGTCTCCGTCGACGAACACCGGTTCGGTGCCGTACACCGAGATGGTCTCGGCATACCCGGTGATTCCTCGCATGCCCAGGTCAAGTTCGGTAGCCTCTTCCAGCGCACACTGGGTCAACGGGCCGCCGGTGCCCACCTGGCTGCCGATCTGCTGCGCCATTGCCACCAGCGGCGCGTAGCGAACCACGCCCAGGGTCGTCTCGACCTCGGAGAAGCCGCGAATCGACGCCTCCGCCGCGTCGCAGACGACCTGCAGCGGGTTGTCCCGCGCGCTGGTGCAGTGCCCCTGGTTGGCGGGGGTGCGACGGGCGCGCATCTTCTGCATGCCCATCATGATTTCGACGATGTTCATAGCCTTGGCTACCGCGAGCAATTTGGCCGGTGTAAGGCCGCTCGTGACCGCGATGACTTCACTGCGAGAAACATTGGGATCGACGAGCATCTGCGCGATCGCGGCAGCATCGATGGCCATCGACGCCTCTGTCGTCTCGACGTCGATGGCCTTGTCGGCGATGAACTGGTCGATGAAGTCGAAGTCCGCTCGGGCGACCCCGTCCATTTCGACGACGACCCCGTTCTCGACCTTGATACTGGGCTGGGGATCGAAGGGACTGTCCATGGCGACCAGGCCGACCTCGGGCCACTCTTCGACGAATCCGTCGAGGTTGACTGGGCGGTCCTCAAGGACGATGGTGCGAGCGGACCGACGTGGTCCTTCGCCGGCTACTTCGGACACGGGTGATGCGGTCATTCGTTCTCTCCTATTCGCTCGTCGCCAGAATGTCGCGACGTTCGTAGACATCTGCCGCCTCGAGCACCAGGGCCGCGAGGTGCTCTGCTCCGTACTGCGACGTCAACTCCTCGGCGATCTCTTCGAGCTCGGCCTTGGTCGATGCGTTCGGTCGCAGGGCGTTGTAGATCTCAAGCACCCGGGCGTCGGAGATCTGGGTCATCTCCGCCGCCCGCCTCAGGTTGGCGCCCAACTGCTTTCGGCCGACCTTCTCCGAGATCTGCGCCTGAAGGCGCAGCGTGGCGGGAGTGATTCGCAAGTCTTCAGGTGATACCTCTCCGGCCACGACAGCGTCGAGCGTAATCGCACTGATCGACTTGCCTGTGGGGGTGGAAAGAAGATCTTGTCGATTGATGCTCAGCGGGTAGTCAACCGTTGGGTCAAGGACTGGTTCCGTCATCCACTGCTCCGTATGTGGGGGGTGGCAGTTCACCCGAGCCGAAAAAGCGAATGACCTGCACGCCAGACGCATCGATATAGTTATCTGCGTCACGTTGCAACACCGTTGCAACCTCTTTTTCGTGCGAAAACTCTCTATTATGGCCACATTGGTCAGAGAACTCGGCTTGTTTCAAGAAAATACTGACCTGTTGGTCAGGTTGTCTACCGCCTGTTCGGCAGAATCGTCTACCAGATCGGGTTGAAAAATTGTCTACACGCACTACCCGATACGTACTAGCCTCTGCACACTATGAATACAAGCATGCCGAAACCGGATTCCAGGCTGGGAGACATGTCGGAGTTCGGCGAGTATTTCGTCCTGAAGATCGATGACGGACCGGTGTGGCGACCTTTGCCGGAACTCCTCGAATCCGCAACTCTCCGAAAGCTCATCGCGCAAACCCGGTTGACGATGGCGCAAATGTCGAAGTGCGATCCCACATGTGTCCCTGCTGCCGCAGCAGCATCATCGCTGCAGATCAGCATGGTCGCGAGACTTCTCTCGCCGGCTATAGGCGCAACACTCGCGTTCGGTTCGACGCCATCCCCCTCCGGTACCGATTTGCCGCGCTGGCAATTAAAGGGGCATTCGGTCGAATTCTCTTACCAGGTAATAGATTGGCATTCGGGAACCAGTGCACACGAGTCTGCAATACGAATCTCCGACAGCATTCTCAACGGAGTCATCACACCGATCAATACCGGCTTCTTGGCGTCATCATCGATGTCGCACAAAGTGTTACGAGGCAACGTCGCCTCCGCAGCCAACGGTGCTGTCACAGTTCTCGCGATGACACGTCCGGATCTCGAACCCGCTGGGCGAGAACTTGTCCGCGAACTTCTGAATACACCCATGCTGAAAGAGGCCGGCGCGTTCACCGATAGCGGATTTCGGCGCCACAACTGCTGTCTGTTTTACCGGGTCCCTGGCGGTGGACTCTGCGGGGACTGCATTTTGTCACCCAGGTAGCGATAGCAGTGCAACAGTCCGTTGCGCACCATGCAACGTTAATGCAACCATCGCAGGGTTAGTTTTCCCGCCAGACAAGTGGTGTCCCATCCCACACTCGCTTATGAGTCACCCCTACCGCGCCATCGGCCGAACGGAGTCCCGACGTGTGCTCGCCAAGAGCCTGGACGACACCCGATCCCTCGCACCATCAGCCAGTCCATCACGGCCAAGGCGGCACGATCACGCGCGCCGCGCCTGCTGTTCCCAAACTAAGGATACGTGTAGCACTCGTCATGAACGACGAGCTTGTCCGACACGGACTCCTCCACGTCCTCGCGCGTGTCTCCGAGCATCGAATGATCACCGAACTTCCCTACGACAGAACAACAGTCAGCCGCCTGAAAGCCCTCAAGGCAGACCTGATTATCATCGGCGCTGAGGCTGGAGCATCCCTGACGGATTTGGCTCGTTTGTCCCCCACGGCCCGCATCGTCGCGATCACCGACGGCGAGGATCGAACCGTGAGCCCTCTACAGCTCATCCGCGACGGCGCCCACGCGCTCATCGATCGTCGCACTTCTTCTTCGGAACTAGTTGCTACGATTCTCCGGGTCACCTCCGGCCAACACGGCCTGGACGTGTCGAACCTCGATGCCATCTTCGCCGAGATCAGGGCAACGAAAAGTGATGCAGACGCTGCAACATATTCTTGCCTTACCAGGCGCGAGCGCGAAGTACTCAAGCTTGTGACGGACGGACTAGACAACAGGGCAATCGCCGCCAACCTGTTCGTGTCCGAGGCGACGGTGAAGTTTCACGTGCACAACATCATGTCCAAATTGGGTATTCACAAACGCTCAGCGCTTGTCGCGGACGCCCTACGTAGATCCGAACCTCATCGCACTTTCTCTGTACCTCGGTCATCGACGGTCCACGAGTAGACGAAGGCAATCACTATGAGCAACATACACGTCACGGGAACGAATTCTTTCGGACGAGATCCTCTGCAGGCCAAAGCTTCACCTGACCTGACAATCACCGTCGATCTTCCAGTGAACGGAAGGCGCGTTCTAGTCGTCGGTTCGTCATCTGCAGCGATTTCCAAAGCGACTGCGCTGGTTCGAGCCGAGGCGAAGGTCATGATCGTGACCACCACGCCCACCCCAATACTGTCCGAATTGTCAGTGCGGGGCGCAGTCGATCTCCGTCACCGCGAATTCCAAAACGACGACCTGGCTCTGGTGGACCTCGTATTCGCCTGTTCAGGCGATCCTGCCCTCGACACCGTCGTCGCAATCGCTGCACGCAATGCAGGAGTATTCTGTGTCAGCGCCCTCGAGCGCACTGGCGACACCCATCCATCCGCACGAGCAATCGGATCTGTGACCCTGGTCGGCGGCGGACCCGGTGATCCTGGCCTACTCACACTTGCTGGGCGACAAGCGCTATCAGATGCCGACGTCATCATCACTGATCGTTTGGCACCGGTGTCGATCCTCGCAGATATCGCACCGCGCGCCGAGATCATCGATGTGTCAAAGATTCCAGGTGGCCGGCAAACTGAACAGAGTCGGATCAACGAACTGCTAGTGGGCAAGGCACGCGCCAATCTGAACGTCGTGCGACTGAAGGGCGGCGATGGGTTCGTCTTCGGCCGAGGTGGCGAGGAGGTTGAGCACTGTGCACTTCACGGCTTGCAGGTCCGAGTGATTCCTGGCGTCAGCTCGTCCATCGCCGCCCCAGCTAGTGCCATGATCCCAGTGACCCACCGAGGACTCACCCAGGGATTCACCGTTGTGTCCGGGCACGTCCCTCCGCGTCACCCTGATTGCACCGTCGACTATCGAGCACTCGCGCGGACGAATACGACGATCGTACTCATGATGGCTGTCGGGCATCTGCAAGCTATCACCGACGAACTTCTACTCGCGGGCATGTCACCGCAAACCCCCGCAGCAATTATCGCCGACGGCAGCCTTAACACCCAGGCCGAATTGCGAGGCTCTCTGGACTCGATCGCATCCCTCGCCACCGTCGCTCGGGTCAAGCCACCCGCGACCACCGTCATCGGAGCCGTTGCCGGTTTCGTGCCCGTACTTACCCAAACGTGAACGGCGCTAGATCCGATCGAGTCCGAGAACCACGTGAGCGCTTGACAGAAACGGCATACCCGATGACGGTGATCAGCCTCGCCAGCAAAATCTCGCCACCGCGAATATGGCTGGTTCGACATGGAGAATCGACGTGGAATGCACTTGGGTGGATGCAACGCGAAGTCGCACATCCGCCACTGACCCCACGTGGTGTAATTCAAGCGCATTCTGCGGGATATCAGTTGCGCGACAAAGAAATACGTTTGGTAGTCTCCTCGAATGCAGTGCGGGCACTGCAGACAGCCCGCGCCATCTCTGCCATTGTGGGAGCACCAGTTCACGTCGACGCTAGGCTACGTGAGCGAGGATGGGCACGCCGGGCCGCCGACACTCCGCCCACTGCCGTAGACGGAATCACTCCATCCCACGGACCCACGGCTACTCTCGAGGATCCCAGCGGTCGTGTTCGCTGCGTGCTATCGGACCTCGTACACCATCCTGGGCCTATTGTCGTCGTGACTCACGGCGACATCGTCTGCAGCATTCTTGATCTGCTGTCAGCAAGAGATGCGACCACGGTTTTATGGAACAGCGGCACCAAAGTACCGAACGGTGTCGTGCTGCCGCTGGCTGTCGACGTTAATCGGCTCGTCTGACGCCGACGCGGCAGCGTAGACCCACCATAGGTCTAGCCGATTCCCAGTCGCCCTCGAGATAGAAGTGCAGAATCCTGTCGAACTCTACCGACGTAACGTCAAAACCTGGTGTTCCCTTCGGGCAATGACGCATCACTATCGAAGAGTCCGACGCTCTGAAAGCACTGGTTGAATTCGACTTGCCGGCACCGGATCCGAGTCCCAGAGTCGAGTGCCAGTGCGTGCACCAGAGAATCGCTGGAACCGGTCGATATCGAGCGGACCAACCACGGCTGCGATATCTCGATAGCCGATACTCAAACCGACGGTGGCGAGGTCTGTTTACCGCGCGACTCCGATGGTCGCGGAGCGCACCATCGGGCGTTGCCGACGATGGCCGGCGCTATGGACAGCAGCCATCGTCACCTGTGGGTTAATCTCTACGTTCGCAGACACCTATCAGCGCACTCGATCATTCAGGCGACCCGTGCGTGGACGGTCACTTCCACCCTTCCGAGCGCTCTGCCGATCGGACAGACCGATGACGCTGTCTCTGCAACCTCGACAAACCGCTCGTCGGAGATCGTCAGACCGCGGCCCGTCACCGATAGTGTGATACCGGTGATCCCGAAGTCGACCTCGGGTCCACCCTGGAATACTTCTGCCTCCACCAGCAAAATCGGGTTGCTCTCTGACGACTCCGTTGTCAGCAAGGCAGACAACTGCATGCCGTAGCACGACGCATAAGCGGCTGCCAGCAGCTCCTCGGGCGATGTCGCCGTGGCCTTGACTGCAGCGCGAGACTCGAGAGCGTAGTTGAAATGTCCTTGCTGGGATGACGACAATTCGATTGTGCCCGAGCCTTCGGTCAGCGAGCCGTTCCAGCGGACGGTAGATACTCGTGAACTCATCGCCTTCTCACTTCCGTTCGGGGGCTTCGGTCTGCCCTGTTGTTGGATCGTCGCGGTGCGTCTGCCCGCCTGGTCGCCACAGCACGTCACCGTCCGGATTCTCTACTCGGGCAAGGATAAACAGGAGATCGGAAAGCCGGTTGAGGTACCGCAACGCGGCATCGTTGATTTCAGCTTCCCCGGCAAGACACCATGCGCTGCGCTCGGCACGCCGGGCGACAGTGCGCGCATGGTGCAGATACGCCGCAGCTCTCGTACCACCAGGAAGGATGAAGCTGCTCAGCTTCCGCAAATCCGCATTGAACTCATCGCACCAAGCTTCGAGTTGATCGACCTGCGCATCGGTGACCCGCAGCGGCGGATACTCGGGATTGTCCGCTACAGGTGTGCACAGATCGGCGCCGACATCGAAGAGGTCGTTTTGCACTGTGCGAAGGGCATTCGCAGCTCGCGCTGACAGACCGCCGCATGCGATAGCTACTCCGATGACTGCGTTTGTTTCGTCACAGTCCGCGTAGGCGCCGACTCGCACGTCGGACTTGGCTACCCGTGACATGTCGCCCAGCGCGGTAGTCCCCGCATCACCGGTACGCGTGTAGATCCGCGTCAAATGCACTGCCATGGTCGTCCTCACTTTTGTCTGAATCGACTATCTGGCTCGGAAGAACTAAAACCGGACCGCGGTATCGGCGCCCGCACTCTCAGATGAGAGCCATAGCGAGCCATGCCGCGAGCGCCGCGCCGATCAGTGGTCCCACAATCGGCACCCACGAGTATCCCCAACCCGCGTCGGATTTTCCTCGAATCGGCAGAAGTGCGTAGGCGATACGTGGCCCGAGATCGCGGGCAGGGTTGATCGCGAAGCCGGTAGGACCGCCGAGTCCGAATCCAACAGCCATGACAACGAAGGCGACTGCCGCATATCCCAGAGCCGAGTTCGCCTGGGGGTTAGCCAAGATCCATAGGATGAATACGAACGTCGCTACGACCTCCGTTGCCAGGTTCCATGGAGTTTTCTTGATCGCTGGTGCGGTACAAAAGATCCCTCGTGTTCCGCTGTTGTCGTCGTTGTTGTCGAATTGAAGCTTGAATACGACCCAACAGAACGTCGCTCCGACGAGTCCGCCGAGAACCTGAGCGACAATGTAGATCGGTACCGACGACCAGGGAATGCCACCACTGATCGCGACGGCGAGCGTTACTGCAGGATTGAGATGGGCCCCCGATGGTTGGGCGATACTTGCCGCGGTGAAAACACCGAAACCCCAACCGAGCACGATAATCAACCAGTCGCCGCCTCCTCCTTGCGAATACGAGTTCTTGAGCACGACGGCTGCCACCGAACCGTTGCCGATGAGGCAAAGCACGGCAGTTCCGAGGAACTCCCAAGTGAAGATTTGAGCATTGGACATCGCGTTAAGCACCTTCCTGGACATGTGTGGACCCAGTCCCAGCGACACATGCTGTGTGATGGCCCACAGGAATTGTGGGTGGTTGCGCCCTCCTCATGGCCGCCTCACAGATTCTCTAGCCACTTCCTGACCCTCGGCACATACTTTCGATTAGGGTTGCCGCTTCTCGTGCCGAATCCGACGAGTTGTCCGTGACCGGGCGACCTCTGGCACTATGCTCGCCTCGCAGTCACACCCGTCGTCCGTACTACTCATCAGTCGGCCGTCGATTGAAATCGTCAGTCGGCCGTCAATCGGAAGGTTAGTCATGACCTCAATCCCCCTGTCCCGAGCCAAAATCATCGTCGATGCGGCAATCGCCAAAGCCGATGAAATCGGCCAACCGATGAATGTCGCCGTTGTCGATGGTGGCGGCCACCTCGTTGCGTTCGTACGCATGGATGGCGCCATCAAAGCCAGCATCGATATCTCGATCCGCAAGGCCCGCACCTCCATACTGATGAATGCCCCCACCAGCGCACTCATGCCTTTGGTGCAACCAGGCGCTGAGTTGTACGGCCTGGAGCAGACTGCCGGCGGTATGGTTACATTCGGTGGCGGCCTCTTGCTTACTGATGGCGACACCGTTATCGGCGCGATCGGTGTCAGCGCCGGAACGGTCGAAGAGGACATCACCGTGGCGACGGCAGGCGCCGACGCTTGCTGAGAACAATTCGCTGATCTCCGCCCCTGCAACCAGTGGGCCTGCGGGTGGTGCACCTGGCACGTCGGAGCGCCACCCGCCTGCACTGTTGACTTATCAGAGAAAGAACGGATTCTCTTCAGGTCCAACGCGACTCAGTGCACCTTAGGGTCCTTTAGATCGGCGTTCTGGCACATCATATTTCACAGACGCGACCCGACCTTCGTTAGCGCCTGCACCAAATCGGAAACACCGAGCATGCGTGCAATCTCGCCAGTCGCGCAATCTCGCCAGTATTGACACCACTGCCCCGTCGATCGCATGTGCCCATCAAGTCGAACACTGCGCAATCCGTGTCACCATGGAATTCGCGAACGTCGAATTCTCTTTCAAAGATACCGGCATGGTCTGCGCTGGTGCATCTTCCGATGGACCAGTGAAGCAATCGGTTTGGACGGTTCGGAAAATCAACTGGTTTCGCAAGGTCCACTCTGTCGCGGCGCCGTTGCCGCTCATTCACCAGTTATCCAACACCGAATGCGATGCGGCACTGTCTACTCTGCTCCAGTGCATGCCCTGAGTTCGCGAAAGTCGACAATGCGATGTGCGGCGTAAGTGGTACCGTCTTGGCACGTCCGACTGCTGTCGACGGTGATACGCCCGTTGAACGAAGAGCGAAGTCCGATGCAGATCGGGCACATATCACTACGGTATCGCCGGTCATCAGATCAAAGTGTCTGAGCGCTGGCACGTTCCGGTCGCGCATGGAAATACTGCGTCACTGCCCTCACCAGTCACCTGATTTTCTGCCAAGGAGCCGTCTCGATGACTATCTCAGCATCAACCCGACACGATGACGTGACGGTGCCGGAGCCCTCACGACATTTCCGGCAACTGGCCACCCGTCGTCTAGCCCAGCTCGCCGTTCCACCTGGATCGCTCGGCAAGCTGGGTGAGGTTGGCGTATGGATCGCGGCGGCACAAGGTTGCGTCCCTCCTCGCGCCCTGGACGCGGTCCGGCTGGTTATTTTTGCCGGCGACCACGGGGTCGCTGACCACGGCGTATCGGCCTTCCCTTCTGCACTCACCGGCGCCATCACCCGAGCTGCCGTGTGTGGACAACTTGCCACCAACGCCTTGGCTGCCGCCAACAACGTATCTGTTCGAGTGCTAGATATCGCCGTAGACGACGACTTTGATGACATTCCTGATGACCTCCGCACCGCGCTTCAGTTGCATAAGATCCGCAAATCTTGCAGTCCGATACATCAGCAGGACGCGCTTACCGCCGACGAAGTCTCCGAGGCATTGAAGGTTGGTGCCGAAGTAGCAAGAGAAGAGGTAGCGGCGGGCGCGCAGCTTCTCCTCAGCGGCGACCTTGGTATCGGAAACACGACGCCGGCAGCCGCATTGATAGCGGCTCATCTCAGGCTCACAGCTCACTCAACCGTAGGCCGAGGCACAGGTATCGACGATGTCATGCTCGAACACAAAGTCGGCGTTGTGCAACAAGCACTCGACCGAGTAGGTGAGCGCATCAGTGACCCTGTCGACACGTTGGCCGCGCTGGGCAGCGCGGACCTCGCGGCAACAACCGGCTATCTGATCACTGCGGCTCAGCTCAGAGTTCCAGTTCTCCTCGACGGACTCATGGCGGTCGCGTGTGCCCTCACCGCCGACCGAATCGCACCTGGAGCCGCGGCATGGTTCGCCGCCGGCCACCGATCCACCGAACCCGCGCAATCTCTGGCGTTGGACGAGATGGGCCTACAGCCACTAATAGACCTGGGCCTACGAGTCGGTGAGGGTTCTGGTGCCGTCACCGCCGTGCCTTTGGTTCGAAGTGCGATCACACTGCTGCGCGACGTCGCCCTCCTAGACGATCTGTCGGTGCAGTGAACCTATAGGAACGGTCGCCGATGAGGGGTGATCGCTCCATGTCGTGAGGCGACATCTGGTGCCGACAGGTGCCCCCCAAATCGTTATCACACCTCTGGTATCCGGTGATGATCACGCTAACGGGATGATCCAATGATGCCTGTCATCTTCCGATCATCCTAGTACCCCCGCACCAGCGCACCCGCCAAAAGAACCGGAGGAGTGCATTGTTCGCATCTCCCCGCCAAACATCAACCGTCCCGGCGAGGCCCCATCGTTCGCACGGCCTCGTGATCCGGATTGACCTGGCAGCCCCCTGGACAACAACGCGCCCACGATCGTCGAAACGTTGATCCCCGAACCGTTGTCAATACTCACAAAGCTCGAGGTCCACCGCCAGTATTGCCCGTGAGACTCACCCCGATCGACAGTATCGGCTTATGTGTCCATAGCCAAAGGCAGGCCGGCATGGCCACGAACCGGTCAGGATGCAGCATCTCTCTCGCAACGCAGAAGTCACCTAGTGCGATAGGACTATTCACCGTCCGAGAACGAATGAATCCCAGCCACCTAAGACCTGCTGTAGTTGCTGCCCTCTTACCTGGTCTTGCAGGAGGGCAGCAACTACCTGTACCACCGCAAAGAGTTGTGGCAGTTCACAATCCCTTCGAACGCAGGAATTCGGCAATGGCACCAACGGCCTGGGGATTTCGTGGGCCTTCGACCAGCGCGGCGTAGGGCAACGCCATGATGTTGTTCTCTCGGACCGCGATTGTTCCCGACATCAGCGGATTCTGGCGCAGCTGTTCGGTTTTCACCTCGACAGTCTCCCCTACACCCGAATTGTAGTCGACGATGACGATCACTTGAGGGTCACGCTGCGCTGCGGCCTCCCACGATGCCGTAGTCCACGAATTGTCGATATCGTCGAAAATGTTGACTCCACCGGCTTCTCGAAAGATCTGCGATGGTGCGGCGTTACGGCCGGAAGTGAACGGCGCCGGGTCGGCACTGTCGTAGAGGAACACCCGTGCGGGTTCCTGTCCGGTCGGCACCGTCGCGTTCGCGACCGCAATCTGCGATTGGTACTCGGCGACGAGAGAGTCGGCACGGTCGCGGACATCGAATATATCGCCGAGGTTTTCTATGTCTGCGTACAACGCATCGAGAGGATCCATGATGCCTCGCTGTGTTGTGCCGGGCTGGCGGCAAGCCTCGGTAAGCTGGTACGGCGTGGCACCGATACTGCGCACCCAGTCCGGCGTCAGTCCAGTCGACTCCTTGTATCCGTAATTCCAGCCAGCGAAAACGAAATCAGGATTCACCGCCTGAACGGCTTCGCGAGTGAAAGCGTCGCCGATGTCGTGGGTGGACTGAAAGTCTGCTTTCCACGGCGAGGATTCGATGTCCCCTGCCTTGGAGGCCTGCGCTGAATAGCCCACGATGTGATCGGCGAGACCGAGTGCGAACATCATTTCGGTGATGCCGGTGTCGTTGGTCACGACGCGCGCGGGTACACCAGTTACTGTCAGCGGTTCTCCGCAATTGGCGACAGTGACTGCAGGACCCTCGGGTCCTGCAGCGGACTCGACTTCAGCGCCGCAGCCACTGAGGACCAACGTGGCGACTGCCAGTGTCAAAGCCCATTTCGGATGTGTCATCAGTTCTCTTTCTCGTCGAAGATGATCTGGGGGACGCCAAGTCGGGGGTGGGTGATGATATGACCGCCGATGTCGAACCAGCGCCGTAGGGTTTCGGGGGTTATCACCTCGGCTGGGGTACCTGAGCAAACCATTCGCCCGTCGCCGAGGACGAACAATTGGTCGCAGTATTGCGCGGCAAGATTGAGATCGTGCAGAGCGGCGACAATGGTGACACCGAGTGTCTTGGCAGCGGACAGCGCTGCGTATTGATGGTGGACATCGAGGTGATTGGTCGGCTCGTCCAGCACGAGGACACTCGGTTGTTGTGCGAACGCGCGGGCGATGAGGACTCGTTGACGTTCCCCTCCGGACAAAGACAGAAAACTTCGCTCCGCCAGATGGTGTGCGTCGGCGCGGATCATCGCGTCCTCGCAGACCAGATCATCGTTCGCCCGTCCTTTCGAGAAAAGTCCCCCGTGCGGAAGCCTGCCAGTAGCAACCACTTCCGCCGATGTGAAATCAAACTGCAGCGGAGAATCCTGGGTCAATGCGGCCACTTGTAATGCGTTGGTGCGCATGCTGACAACCTGATTGTCGATACCACCCACCCGCACGACTCCTCCCGTCGGGGATAGTGCTCGATACAGGCAGCGCAGCAACGTCGACTTACCGCTTCCGTTCGGTCCCACTACGCCGACGAACCGCCCCGACTCGATCGACATAGTAATCTCGCGCACGATCACGGTCCCACCGATGGCGACCTCTACGTCGTCGTATTCCACGCGCATCAACCGGCCCCCATGAGCGCACCGCGTCGTCGCATCAAGAGCACGAACACCGGCACGCCGACTGCTGCCGTGATAGCACCGAGAGGAAGCTCCTGCGGGGGTACCACTGTCCGGGCCAGAAGGTCAGCGCTGACCAGGAACACCGCACCCAGGACAGGGGTCACCACGATCAACCGTGTGTGGTCGGCGCCGACCATCATTCGGGCGACATGAGGTACCACCAGACCGACGAAGCCGACCGCGCCGCAGATTGAGACGAAACAACCCGTCATCGCTGCCGCAACGACGAAGAGCAGCAAGCGAAACTTGGAGGCATCCAGACCAAGCGCAGCACTGACTTCATCCCCCATCGCCAGTGCGTTCAGCCGTCGCGCGCAGACTGCGATAATTCCCAAGCCTGTCGCGGCGACCGTCACTGCCAGTGGCACCATCTGCCACGTCGCGGCCGAGAGGCTACCGAGTAGCCAGAACATGACACTGCGTGCACTGTCCCCGTGGGGGGCGAGAAAAACCAGAACCGTAGTGATCGCGGAAAAGCCATAACCCAGAGCAGTTCCGGTGAGAACTAGCCGCAGTGGAATCAAACCGACCGACGACCTCGCCATTAGGTATACCAAGAACGTTGCAGCTAGAGCACCCGCGAATGCAGCAGTGGACAGAGCGTAGATCCCTAGGGCGCCAAACGCCCCGAACAAGACCACCAAAGTGGCACCGACCGAGGCGCCGGAGGAGATTCCGAGGACATAAGGGTCAGCAAGTGCATTGCGAACCATCGCCTGAACCACAAGTCCGACAGCACTGAGACCGGCGCCGATAACGATTGCCAGCAGAACCCGAGGTAGACGTGAATCAATGATGATGCGGTAGTTAGGCAATTCGACCGCAGTGACGGTTCCGCCACTGAGTTCGGCCCAGATTATGGAGCAAACTTCGCGCCACGGAATGTGGGCGGTGCCCAGCATCAGCGCGATCACCGACACCACCAACAGCGCGACAGCGCATGTAACGGTCAATGCAGTCACCGATGTCCGACGCATCCGCTGGCCTGTCCTCGCTAATCGTCAACAGAGACCTGTCGACTCGTTCGGGTGTTCGCAAACGACGAGGACAGATCGTGAGGATGATCTGCATCCCGTCGATGTTGCCCCTGCTGAGTCGACAAGCGACCGCGCAGGCAGCGCGGCCACGTCGGTAGGCCTTCGAAGTCCTCTGGAAGCCCGATGGCACTTTCGTTTCGTTCGCTTCCCCGAACCTGATCGGACTCAGTGCCGGTGACCGCGGTCGTTCCCGCGTACCGCTGCGGGACAATTTCGATCAGTACTGTGCTTCCCGCCTACTATCCGGTGATCTGGGACCACCGGAATCAACGCATCGCGACTCTAACACCACCCCGATCGTCGACTGCACCTCCGACAACTTGGAGACCGCGAAATCTGTCAAACTCTGAACGGAGGAACGTGGGGGTTCGAGAGGGTTTGACCACCCATCATATGTCGATCATGGCGGCGTTCGAACCGGTCGTCGATCAGCCGAACCGGTTCCTCGCGAGACGTTCGGGGCTCGTTCCTTTCCACACCTGCGGGAACTGCACGTCATCGTCGTCGTCACCATGGGCACACTTGCTCACGTCGATATCGCTCCAGTACCAACTGGAATCCGATCGGCGACAATAATCGAGGCCTCCGGGGAAGTGAGCAGACTATGTGTACCTATTTATCTGTAGCTTTCTACAGCAAAATGAGATACACATCTCGTACGCTCGACTAAAAATCAATAGTATGACGCCCCCGATTTTGGGACCGCAAACGCTGTTTGTGGCCACTGGGGCTGGTGCTTCCAACGAGTCCATTCCTGTCGTGGATTCTCGTCGAGCACGTGCGCCTGGGACTGTTCTGGGCCACCCGCGCATGGGTCCTGGTTCTTGTCGTCCCGCTCATCGTTGTCGCAGTCGGCGAAGACGGAGAATCCCCGCCCGGCACCATGATCACCACTCTGCGGAAGGACCCTACTACCGGTGGTGCACCTATCTTTTCTTGCCCTTACGCCGGGCTCATCTTCTCGTGTTGGTGTTGGGTTCATGCTCCCATGGCAACAGGTGAGCGAATCGCACTCGCCATGACAGTCGGCGTGGTCGCCGACGTTAGCATCAACGCAACCATGAACTCGGCCATAAGAGCGACTTTCTCGAACGGTGGCTAGCGAAAACCTTTCTTGCTCAATCGCTCTACGGACACTTCTACATCGAAAACAACCACGGAAATCACGTGAACGTCGCCACCCCGCGTGACCCGGCGAGTGCCCGGTTCGGAGAAGGTTTCTGGGCCCTTCTCCCGCGCAGCATCATCGGAGGGCTGCGATCTAGCTGGGTGATTGAGGCGGCTCGACTGCGCCAACAAGGAAAAGTCATTTTCTGTCACCGACAAACAACATCATTCAGGCTTGGACGCTGAGCTCCGCCCTCTACACAGTTTTGATAGCCGCGTTCGGGTGGGAAGTCCTACCCTGGTTGCTGCTTCAAGCTGCCACGGGAATTACGTTCCTCGAAGCGGCCAACTACCGCGAACACTACGGACTGCTGCGCGCCCGCCGCACAGACGGCGGCTTCGTCAAAGCCTGTCCCGAAGACCATCTCGTCTCGAACCTGTTCCTCTGCCAACTTCTACGTCACAGCGACCACCACGCCAATCCGCGGCTGCGCTACCAGTCACTACGCACTGCCCCCACCGCACCGCAACTTCCCGCCGGGTATGCGGTAATGATCGTCTGCGCCGCGATACCCCCACTCTGGCCAGAGTGGGGGTATCGCGTACTCGACTGCTATGAAAACAATTTCGACCTCGTCCACAACAAAGCCAGACCGTTATGACCCGCAACCGGCCTTCGAACAATCCCGATTGCACATGCAATACCGGCGCCGACCCATATACAGCGACCAACGCGGTCCGGCACTAGCATTCTCATGCCAGGCAAACGCGGGCGGCACCGAGTCCAGAAATCATCGGCGCGCCATCGAGTTTCTTCTGAAACAACCCGACGCGCACATACACCGACGCCGATGCCTCGATCTGATCACCCACACTGCACACGCCGACGGCACCGCTACCCGCGACTGCCGTGCCGCCGAGATATTCCTACTTTCCACCGCTGATAGGCTCCGTCCCCGAAAGGGCATGCTCGCCCAAGGATTCGAAATGAAATAACGGGCCTGGCTGTCCAACCCCGACATGATCGCGAAACGCCCGACGAACTACTGCGGTAAACAATGAAACTACGAATCACGGTTTTCTCAAATCAGGACGTCCACAGGATCTTTGATGTGGTTCCTTGTCCTTGCCGGCATTTCACTGAGGGAAAACCGAATTAACCAACGGCCGCCCCAGCGCGGGTATATCTGTTCGGAGCGGCGCCGCCATCAACGACGACGATCCAGCGGCCATACCGGACAGAAACCAAAGGTCTAAGCGATGCCGGCATGTTGACACTTCAGATTCCGTACCTTCATCAAATGCTGGTTACCGTCTCGCAGCGCCATCCGATGAATGAAGAATCGACAAACTCGGAGAGACAAGCCTCATCGAGCCTCGACCGACATGGTCGATATTGCACCAATTCAGTTACACAGCAATGGATCCGGCGGTTTCGTCGCACCTCTAGATGCTCCACGAAGGGTATGACATCCGAAGTGTCGCAGCGGCTCGAGCATCAGGTCAGCGCACCACCAAAGTGCCGATTCGAACTGACTTCGCCCCCATGCCGCGCTGAGTGACACAACGATATCCGCCACCGTGTTGATTCACTCAGATCGACCATCCGGGCTATACACGAGCAACCCTGCACCCTGCGATTGGCGGCTCATTCGATTTCAGGCCAGGAGCCGGTCCAGCTCGTGCGTTCTGTTCAACCACCGCCTGTGTGCCGACCCCGAATTCGTGATCAGGATCGAGTCAAGCAATCACGCTGGGCCTTGACCGGGTCCTCGTGATCTGGTCGGCACTGCTGGTCAATAACACGCAACTGCTCCGCCATTTGGTCGTTTCATAGAGTTCCGGAATGCACTGCAAGATAACGAAATAACCCGAAGAAAACCTTCGAAATCAAGTTGAAGGTGCCGTCGAGATTCAACGGTTGGATAGGGCTACGTAGCTCCGGATAGCCCCAGCGCGATGTTCCTGTCGTCCTCTAGACTGCCGTCATCCGAACAAAGTTGCGGCCTCGAACCAGCGGTTCACCGGAACCGTCTTGAGTTCCGAGACTGCATCTTTGAGAGGCACGCTCACGAGTTCAGTTCCACGTGCAGCAACCATGGTTCCACATCGACTCTCGTGAACCGCACGCACCGCAGCCATTCCCATCCGAGTTGCGAGCACCCGATCGAACGCAGTCGGAACAGCGCCGCGTTGGATGTATCCTAGAGTGGTGCAACGTGATTCGATGCCTGTTTCGGATTCGATCAACGGTGCGAGGATGTCACCTATGCCGCCCAGACGTGGACGACCGAATGTGTCTAGTCCGTGCCGATGGTGCGGTGCGTCCATGACATCCAATGCGAATCCTTCAGCAACAACGATCAGCGGTGTACGACCACGCTCGCGAGTACTCTCCACCCAGTGACAGATCTGGCTTATCGAGGATTTCACTTCCGGAATCAGGATCGCGTGCGCACTGGATGCGATACCAGCGTGCAACGCGATCCATCCGGCGTTTCGGCCCATAACCTCGACGACCATGCACCTGCGATGAGCTTCTCCTGAAGTCTGAATACGATCGATTGCCTCAGTTGCTACTTCTACTGCCGTGTCGAAACCGAAGCTGTAGTCGGTTGCGGAGAGATCGTTGTCGATCGTCTTCGGGACACCGATGACATCAACCCCTCCACTTTGCAGCTTTGCAGCAACCGACAGCGTACCTTCTCCACCAATAGCGATGAGAGCGTCGATGCCTGATTCTTTTAGTGCGGTGTAGACGGTGCGGTCGTCGAGGCCAGACACGAAGGGGTTGGTTCGAGAAGTCCCCAAAACTGTTCCACCCAAACGGTTAAGGCCTCGTACCGCGCGCCAATCCAATTCAACGTAGTCTCGTTCTATCACACCACGCCAACCATCCTTGAAACCTACGAACTCATCAGAATGTTCGCGCGTGCCCTGCAACACCGCTCCTCGTATGACCGCATTCAAGCCAGGACAGTCTCCACCGCTTGTCAGGATGCCTAATCGCATGACGTCGCTACGTTCAGAAAATCCGCAATGCGGTGCTCGCCGGCGCATCCAAGAACGATGAAATCTCGTCGTCGAGTTCCAACATCGTGACCGAGGCACCTGCCATGTCAAGAGCGGTGCAATAGTTGCCGACATATGACCGCGCGACGTCGATGCCCTTGCTCGCCAATCGTTGGTGCGCGTGACCGTAGAGCAGATAGAGCTCACTGATCGGTGTGGATCCGAGTCCGTTAATCATCAGCGCCACTTGCGATCCCGGCTTGAACGGCTTGTCGGAGACCACCATATCCACCATGTCGTCGGCGATTTCGTTGGCAGTTCTCAATTTTTCGCGTCGGCGACCCGGCTCGCCATGAATTCCGACTCCGAATTCGATTTCGTCAGCTGCCAGGTCGAACAACGGGGCCGACTTTGCCGGGGGCGAGCATGCCGTCAACGCGACACCGATCGATCGCATGTTTGCATTTACGCGCTCACCGATGGCGCGCACCTCGTCGAGTGTGTGCCCCTTCTCTGCAGCTGCCCCGACCGCCTTGATCACGAAGAAGTTACCTGCGACGCCTCGTCGACCAATCGTGTACGTGGAATCCTGCACTGCCACATCGTCATCGACGAAAAGGAGCTGAGCTTGAATTCCCTCCGCTTCGACCATTTCCTGGGCCATTTCGAAGACCATACGGTCACCGGTGTAATTGTTGACCAGAAGTAGCACTCCTGCGTCTGTTGCTACTTGGCGTATCGCCGCGAGTACGTAGTCCAGTGGCGGAGCGGCGAACACATCTCCTGGGCATGCTACATCGAGCATGCCGGGGCCGACGTTCATGACGTGGGCGGGTTCGTGACCGGAACCGGAGCCTTGCACAATGCCCACTTTGTTGTCGACGGGCGCATCGGCACGGACGATCAGGTTGTACTTCGGTTCGTAGCGGAGTGTGTCCGGGTTAGCCCGGGCGATACCAGTGAGAATCTCTGCTACGAAGTCCTTCGGATCGTTGACGAACCGCTTCATTTTGATGTCTCCTAAATTCAGTGTCAGATGTTGGATTCGTTGACAGTCGTTTGCCAGATTTGAGCGATGTTCTCCGTGATGACGGCTACCGCTACGGCACCTGGATCTTCGTGACCGATGCTGCGCTCACCGACGTAGCTTGCGCGTCCTCGCCTTGCCTGAAGCTCTTTCGTACTCTCCGCCCCTCTGCGGGCGGCTGCGGCAACGGCCTTCGCAACTTCTCCGGGCGGTGCCGCGCGGTCGGACCAAACCTCGAGTTCATCGCGTAGTGGACCGAGGGCGTCGAGTAAGGTCTTGTCACCGATCGACGCGCCTCCGCGCTGCTGGATACCTGTGATCGCACCATCGATCAGTGCGAGCACGTCGCCGAGGTCCAGTTCCGAACGGCCTTCTACTGCACTCCCTGCGCGCAAAAAGCCAGTTCCCCAGATGGGCCCGGAAGTGCCGCCGAGTCGGGTTGCCAGGATCGAGGCAACGCCTTTCAGGAAGGTAGACGGGCTCGAATTATCCAATGTATCCCAGTTTTCCAACACCGACTCGAAACCGCGCGCCAAGGAATAGCCGAAGTCTCCGTCACCGGCGACAGCGTCCAGTTCACTGAAGTAGGTTTCGTTCTTCAGCGCCGTGTCAGCAACGATTTGTACTGCGACGCTGACTGTTTCAACTGAGTTCATCGGTGCTCCCGGGGATTGTTCGTCGTGGTTGAGGTTGCATGGCAGATTCCCAATAGCCTGTTGAGTGAATCGAGAGTGACGACGTCGCCGAAGCCGATGTCGTATTTGTCGGAGATCACCTTCAGCGGCTCATTCGGGTCGCCAAGTGAGCTGACCACAGCTGCGGCGGAGGAGAATGTCTCGGTAAGGGTGTAACTGCTGGGCGTCACAACACAGGTCAGGTTCGCCGATACCGCAGCGCGCAACCCGACGGCACTGTCTTCGATCACTATCGCCTGCTCAGGTGTAACACCAAGTCGGTCGAGTGCCAGCTGGTATATATCCGGCGCCGGCTTCTTTTTGGGTACCACGTCACCTGCGAACACTGGTATCCGAGAGGATGTTTCGGATCCCACTACCGAATCCAGGACTGACTTCACCGATTCTGGTGCTGACGTGGATGCAACTGCTACCTTCCATCCGGCTGTCAGCGCCGATCCGATGAGTCGGGCAACCCCCGGTCGCGGTGGCATCACTCCAGCTTCCACCATTGCTCGGTAGATCTCAGTCTTTGCTTTGTGGATGGTGTGGACGAGCGTCAGCCGTTCGGAGCCCTGGGACAAGTTGGCGTCCGCTAGAGCCGCTGCAATTCGTTCCTTGCCACCTCCGATGAGCACCAGGGTTGCGTAGTCATCTTCGGTCCAGTGGATCGGAACCCCCGTTCTTTCGAATGCGCGGTTGAATGCTGGCAGGTGTCCGAATCGTTCGGTATCGGCAAGCACGCCGTCGCAGTCGAAGATCAGAGCGCGAGTCGCATTGCTACTCATGCGGTCCCTGAACTTCCGAACTGGCGCATGAGTTGCGAGATCATTACGTGGATTTCGCGGGCCGTGTGCCCGAACAGAGATGGAGGGTCCCACTTGTCTTCGACTTCGCTTGTTTGCAAGAATTCCAGACTGGACTGCATGTAAGTCATCTTCAGCGCCGTCGAGATATTGACCTTTGCACAGCCTCGTGAGATCAGCTTTGCAAAGTCCGACTCGCTCAGCCCACTGCCTCCGTGTAGCGCAATGGGCACACCGGCTGCCTTAACTATGTCATCGACTCGATCGAAATCGAGTGTGGGCCGCTTCTTGTACACACCGTGTGCGTTCCCGATCGCGGGCGCAAAGACATCGACCCCTGTTTCTCGAACGAAATCGAGCACTACCTGCAGTGGTTGCCGCTCCGCCTCGTCGTCGGACCCGTGGCCGTCCTCCACTCCCGTAATAGATTCGATCTCGCCTTCAACATGGGCGCCGTAACGCCTTGCCTCAGCGACAACTTCGATCGTTTGGCGCTGATTCTCCGCAACAGGAAGTTCTGATGCATCGAATAGAACTGAATTCCATCCTTGCTCAAGACATTCGGAAATGACCAATCTGTCAGGACAGTGGTCGAGGTGAAGCGAGACAGGGACATCGATTCCGGCAGTCATCGCTGTCCACATCGCCGATAGCGTCTTTGCACCAACACTGCGAACTGTCTTGACCGACGTCTGGATTATGACTGGCGATCTCTCTGCCACGGCGGCGGCAAGCACGGCCTCCATAGTCAGGTCGTTGAAAATATTGACCGCAGGAACGCCGTACCGTTTGTCGAACGCGTCCTCGATAATGACATTCAGCGGTACTACTGGCACGTGATTCACTCCTTCTTCCGCAACGGTTGACAGACAGGCAGATTGGCGACCTGTTGAGCCCTCGACTCGAAGTGGGCAGCGTCCAGCTCGAGGTGAGGCCATGTTGAACTGATGGAACGCTCGGCTACGACGCTGGACATCTCGTCGCTGGATAGTGGCAGCATCCGCCCGAGTCGTTCGACAGTCACGCCGCCTGTCCAATGATTGTGCTGTGGAGCACAGTACGCACGCCGACAAAGTGCAATCAACTAAATGTCCTGGATACAATCTGCGACCGAAAGCAAGCCGCGAGACAATGACGTCACCCGCCATGAACAACGCCACGGCGCGTTGTTCATTTGATCAGACTTACGCGAGCACGCAGCCACTAATTCCTTGTTCGCGGATGCGAGGAAGCTCAGTGCATCAGAGCACTGTGTGTTCGCGTACGACCTGGGCAACCTTGCAGAGTGCCGCACGGAGAACATCGAGGTCGACAGATCCCACCGCCACCCGAACGGCATGGGGGATGTCTTGCGTCGTTGCGAATGGTTCAGCAGTGGAGACTGACACGTTTTGATGCATGAGTTCGGCAGCGATGCGATCCGCTCGCGCCTCTCCGGTCAGAGGGATCCACAGAATGTATGATGTTGGATGGCCTACAACGTCGATACCCTCGAATACTTCGCGAGCAACCGACTGACGTCTACGCGCGTCTGCGCGCTTCTTCTCTTCGAGCCTGGCGACAGTTCCGTCGTCAAGCCATTCAGATGCGATCGCGGTGACCAAGGCCGGCGTATTCCACGTTGTTGCGCGAATGGCCCTCTCGATCAGCGGCACGGAAACCGACGGGGCCGCAACGAAACCAAAGCGCAATCCGGTGGCTACACTCTTGGAGAGCGTCGATACGTAGACTGTCAGCTCCGGAGCGAGTGCCGCGAGAGGCTCGGGTGCGCCTTCTGCAAGGAAAGCGTACGTAGCGTCCTCGATGATGTGAAGTCCATATGCTCGGGCAATCTCGACTAGTTGTAGCCGCACTTCCAGGGTTGTGACCCAACCGAGTGGATTGTGAAGCGTAGGCATTGTGTAGATCGCACGGACTCTTCGCGTGGCGCACAGTCGCGCCAGAGCGCCGAGATCGGGGCCGTCCGATGTGATCGGAATCGGCGCCAGTTCGAGGCTGTGAGCCCTTGCGACCATTTTGAATCCCGGATAGCTCAGTGCGTCGATCGCGACTACGTCGCCGGGCTGCAAAAGTGCAATAGCGGTCACCGCCAGTCCATGCTGGGCGCCGCTGACGATTAGGACCCGATCGCTGGTTGCTGGAACGCCGTGGCGGCGTAGATGCCGGGCCACTGCTCCTCGTTCGTGACGCCGACCACCGTGAGGTTGATATCGCAACAAGGCTTCGAGATCACCTTGCGACGATAGATTGCGGAGCGCTCGGCGTAGTAATTCGTCCTGCCCTCCTAACGACGGCGCGTTGAAGTTCAGATCTACCAAGTCGAGCGCCGGCGCGTGCTGGTCCATTCCAGTTCCAGGCGGCAAGAACGTCTCTCGAACAAAGGTACCTCTGCCCGTTTCTCCGCTCACCAAACCCATTGCCGCTAGTTCCGCGTACACACGCGACGCAGTCGCCAGAGCCAGCCCCTCATCCGCTGCAAGTTCGCGATGCGTAGGCAATTTGGTACCGGGCGCGAGTCGCGCAGAACGAATGTCGCCAGCTAACCTGTCGACCACATTTTTGTAACGTGCTCGAGGCATTTGGCGATTATATGCCGAACAATCCCTTGATTGCAATGAACCATGGGCTGCTTTGCGCGCCGAACCGTCCAGATGCGAGCGAGGAAGAGCGAACCCGCTTGGGCCCAGCTCCATGGTAACGAAAAGTCGAGTGCCCATGCCGTGTTGGCGCTTTCGGTACTGCCTACATCGACATGAGACGTGGGGCCTAGACGGAGGCGGGGGTCGATTTTAGGCGGCGAGACTCGGACTCGGCCCTGATGCCACTTTCGGCGGCTGAGGCAGAGGCAACCAAGGACGTCGCCGAGGACACAGAAGATGACCACATGGCGCCGCGACGTAGAACGGCGCCTATGCGCCGGCGTGGACTCATCCGAGAGAAACTCTCCCGTACCCGACACTAGTGGCGTCTGCGCTTATGACAGCGAACTGGCTCTGTCCACTTTGGACGCGATCGCCCGAAGATTCAGTTCCATTGTCGAACAGTATGATTGCTGGTCCTCTACAAAGGGCGAAAGCGTCGGCGATGAATGCGACGCAAGTTCTTGCTTGTCGCGGACCTGGGTGAATCCGCGATCCCCCGACCGAACCAACAGTATTATCAGCCATTTTTTGCGGTTGACAGCGGATACCCTTCACCCCATGAACAATTTGACATCCTTTGCACCACTGCATGATTACAGCTTCAACAGCGGCGGGCAGGGAGTAAAGGTTCTACGACGGCAGATAGCTTGCGAACGAGATCTGCCTTCTCTCGTACTGCCCTTTGAACTCGGTCCGACTACCGCAATAGGAATGCACCGGTCAGACGCCCACTATATGAAATTAGCCTCCGTGCCTCATATCCACGAACGCGGACATACCAAGCGGTGGGGTTTTTGTTTATGTGTGGGGTTGGCGTTGGGATATGGCTCGTTCCATGATTTCGAGGTCGATGAGGGTGTGTTGGCGGGCGATTTCGCGGGCGTGGTTGCTGTGTCCGGCGCAGATCGCCTCGACTAGTGATGTGTGGTCGGTGAGGGCTCGGGGTTCCATGATCGCCATGGTGTCGGTGTCGCCCCAGAGGTGGTGGGGTGCTCCGATCGATACGGTGGCTTCGAGTCGGAGCAGGACGTCGCGCAGTGTTGCGTTGTGTGCGCTGTCGATGATCGTGAGGTGGAGTCGGGAGTCTGCTTGTTGCGAGGGTAGGCCGGATGCGGCGTTGCGGTAGTCGGCCAGGCAGGCGTGTAGGGCGGTGATGTCCTCTGGCGTGCGGTTCTGGGCTGCGGCTTCGGCGATGGTTCCGTGCAGTCGACTCACTGCGTCCATGGTGTCGCGCAGTGTGTCCCATCGTGCGGTGAGTTCGCGGTGTGCGCTGGTGTCGGTGTCGTTGCCGGAGGAGGGGCGGACGTAGGATCCGCCGCCGCGGCCTCGTTGGGTGTCGAGCAGGCCGCGTGCGGTGAGCCGCGCGAGTGCTTGTCGGACTGTTTCGCGGCCGACTCCCAATGTCGCTGCGAGGTTTCGTTCGGCGGGTAGTCGTGCGCCGGGGAGGTATTCGCCGACCGTGATGGCGGTGACCAGTCGGGCTTCGATGTCGTCGACTCGTGAGGTGCTGCTCAGAGGCGCTTTCAACGTTCCGGTTCGGGGAGCGTCGGGGCCGCGGGGGATGGGATTCGTGCCGGCCATGCTTGCTCCTGCCTGCTCGCGGTGCGGGTAAAGGGGTGGGTAACGAGAGTGTTAACCCAGTGTAAATGGCCTTGCGCCTAGACCATTTAGGTCTCACACTTTCCTCATGTCAATAATCACCGAGGGTGTCGTACCGTTTGCAGGCGGCTTCACCTGGTACCGAGTCACGACGCCGCGCGAGCTCGACGTCGATGCTGCTCCCCTCGTCGTCCTGCACGGCGGACCGGGGATGGCCCATGATTACGTGCGCAACATCGCCGAGTTGGCTGACGAGACCGGGCGGGTCATCGTGCATTACGACCAGATCGGTTGCGGGCGTAGCGATCATCTTCCCGATGTCGACCGAGCCTTCTGGACGCCTGGTTTGTTCGTCGACGAGTTCTTCACGATGATCGATCACCTGGGCTACGACACCTATCATGTGTTGGGTCAGTCCTGGGGCGGGATGCTCGGGGCGGAGATCGCGGTGACGAAGCCGGCTGGTCTGATCTCGCTCGCCATCTGCAATTCGCCCGCATCGATGCAGTTGTGGCTGGACGGTGCCGCGCAATTGCGTCGTGCACTGCCTCCGGGGATGCAGGATGCTCTCGACGTCCACGAACGGGAGGGAACCTTCGGGCATCCGGACTACGTGGCTGCTGTCGCCGAGTTCTACCGTCGGCACGTGTGCCGGCTCCAGCCCATGCCGCAGGACTTCCTCGACAGTGAAGCCCAGATGATCGCTGAACCGACGGTTTATCACACGATGAACGGGCCCAACGAGTTTCACGTCATCGGCACGATGCGGAACTGGACCGTGATCGACCGCCTCGAACGAATCGAGGCGCCGACCCTGGTAATCGCCGGCGAGTACGACGAAGCAACTCCCGCGACGTGGCAACCGTTCGTGGACAAGATCTCCGGGGCCCGGGCGCAGGTATTTCCCGGTGCCAGCCACTGCACCCATCTCGAACAACCCGCCGAGTTCCGCGCCGTGGTCGCCGCGTTTCTCGCTGAACACGACACGACCCGACAGGGGACATCATGACCGCTACCGACTCTTCGTCAGAACTGAGCCCTCAGCAGCAACTGGAGGCGTACGGGTACACGCAGGAACTCAAACGAACCGTCTCGACGACGGACCTGCTGATCTACGGACTGGTGTTCATGGTGCCGATCGCACCGTGGGCGATCTTCGGAACCGTCTACAACGCCTCCGGCGGGATGGTTCCCCTGGTGTACCTGGTGGGCCTGGTCGCGATGATCTTCACGGCCCTCGCATACGCCCAGATGGCGCGCTCGTTTCCGCTCGCCGGATCGGTATTCTCCTATGTCGGACGCGGGGTGCATCCGGTCGCAGGGTTCTTCGCCGGCTGGGCCATTCTGCTCGACTACCTGCTCGTACCCACGCTGCTGTACGTCTTCGCAGCCGAATCGATGATCGGACTCTTCCCCGGAACAGCACGCTGGATGTGGGCGCTGATCTTCGTCGCGATCAACACCGTGGTCAATCTCCTCGGGATCACCTCACTGAAACTGATGAACAGACTCTTTTTGTCCGTTCAACTGATCTTCGTAGTCGCCTTCGTGATCATCGCTGTCGTCGCCATCAACCACGGCACGATTCCCGGCGCGGAATACACCGCCGCACCGCTGTGGGATTCGAGCAAGGTCACCGGCCCTCTCATCGCCTCCGCGCTGTCCATCGCGGTACTGAGCTTCCTCGGTTTCGACGGCATCTCGACAATGTCCGAGGAATCCTCCGGAAGCCGGAACTCGGCAGGCAAAGCCATGATCATTGCCCTGCTGATCGTCGCCGCACTGTTCGTCGTGCAGACCCTACTCGCCAGTATGCTTGCCGCAGGACGTGATTCGTTCGACGAAACCGAAGCCGGCAACGCATTCTTCACCCTGGTCGAGCAAGCATCGTCGAGCGGGTGGGCCAACGCATTCCTGATCGTGAACGTTCTCGCCGTCGGCATCGCCAACGCCATGGCAGCGCAGGCCGCGACATCTCGATTGCTGTACTCGATGAGTCGCGACCGCCGACTGCCCGCATTCCTGAGCAAAGTCGACAAACGTCAAGTACCCAGCGCAGCAGTGCTGTTCGTGTCCGCGCTCTCAGCTGTTCTCGTTCTCTTCTTCGTCGGCCAGATCGATCTGATCTCCTCCCTGGTCAACTTCGGGGCCCTGTTCGGATTCCTCATGCTCCACATCTCCGTCGTGGTGCACTACGTCATCCGCAACAAATCGCGCAATTACACTCTGCACCTTGCGGTTCCGATCATCGGATTCCTGATCATCGGTTACGTCCTCGTCAACGCCTCCCCCGCAGCGAAAATCGGCGGCCTCGTCTGGCTCGCCTTCGGCACCGCCGTATTCGCCTACTACCGAGCAGCATCGAACCGCACCGACCACAACCACCCCACCAGTACCCCCACCTAACAAAAACACGCAAACACAAGCGCCCCCGCGATCTTCGTCGACCAGTTGGATGTGAGTGTCCATCCTGGCCGAAGGGTGTGTCGTTGCCTTGTCGCCGCTTGCGGTTGCCCAGGTGCAGTTGACCGGCGTCCCGCGCAGTTGTGCGGATAACGGACATGGCAAGCGCGAATGTCGATGCGGACGTGTCGAATTCCGTTTTCGGCTCGTTTTTCGATTGAGGGTGTTAATGCCGAGCTTGGAGACTACGTGTCACCGGAGATCGGGCAAAAGAACCTCCTTGGGTGCATATCTCAACCCGACCGGGAACACATTTCATTCGAAGACGGTGGCTTGTTCAGCGCAATGTGGGATTCGCATCCGCTCGCCCAGTTTCGCTATCTCCGCACGCACTATCGAAGATCGCGCTTCTCGGTTGTGACGACCAAATCACCACTGTCACATTTATCGTCGATCTGAATCCTATTGTGCATACAAGAACGAAATGGTACGGCACGGCACCAACCCAGGGTGTGGGTGAATCAGGTTTGAAATGCCAATAGCGAAAATGCATTACCGATATCCTGTTTTCGTCATGAGCAGGCCTCTCGGGTTGGCAAACGCTTTTCAAAACCGTAGCTGCCAGTATTTGTCGAGCTCGAAGCGAATCTGCATCGATTCGATGTCCGGCGATCATCCACAGCTGATGAGGGGCTGACAAATGCTCGGACAACCCGCGTCCATCACGGCGATCGGAGTTCGCACGTTCGAGGTTGCGATACCTCGAGACAAGAACCTCAAGCTCCCGATCACTCAACTCGGCGTGAGCGAAAACTGTTCCAGCGCTGTATAATCTGGCAACCGCAATCGGATGCGGAGTCTGCGTTACGAACCAACACGGCCGGACAGAATCCCCCACCCGATACGTGGATTCTCACCCAATCGCACACAGCGGGTCGCGACACATGCCCATCGAGAAAAGGCTGGACGTTGGCCAGCAGTCACATACCATGAGAAGTTCATGCTCATTCCGCAATTCCGAATGACCTCCGCATCGCGCGCGTAGACCTGAGACGCTACCACGTTGCTCCACACAATTATATCTCGAAAACCTTGCCGCCCGAACTACTTCCATGTCAGGCAGGTATCCATTCCTTCCGCCAGTACCCCCCGACTCTGACTTACCTTTGTGCCCTTTGCGAATTACCTCAGCGAGGACGTCGCGGTTTTCCCTTCTGCGACCAAAATTCTGAACACAGTGAACTCATCGATCCTTGTTGGATTCTCGGAGAGCGCGAGATATTGAGTATTCATCTGATTGCCAAAGCCCAACCCTTTCAAAGGGTTCGATTCCTAGATCGTAAAACCCCAACAGGACACTTCGCCGACATTAACGAGACCAAAATCCCAGGCACCGCAGCAACGAGCGGAATCTCCGATTGAGAAATTTGAGTAGGTGAACCAGGACCTTCCCCGAAGCCCCACCAATGCGATCTCTGTGAACTCAACGCCTCAGCCCCGTCGCACGTTAGGTGAAAGCGTAACGACGACGATGCAATAGCCGTAGTTGCCGCTCTGGATCCGCTGTATCTCGACGTCACCTGGCGCGTGCCTTTCGCTGTAGTGGACCCAGCAAGTTCTTGCCAGACAACCAGACGTACGCTTCACATACTTGCCGCACGATTTGGTGCATCCAATGCTAGCTCGCAAGACCTCAAACCTTCGATCGCTTCACGTCGAGACCACTCGTAATTCGCCCCAAATAGGCTACGGTCTACTCCGAGGCGAGTCATCAGACAATGGGCGCGAACCACCTGTTCGGGAGTCACGCCGGTCCGGCCAGTTGCGCGCCGATCGAGTACGCCTTCCCTTAAGGACGATCCCCCCAACCTCCGGGATCGCTGCCAGGTTTGCACAATCGGAGTCAGTAGCCTAGAAACTCCATGGCAACATCAACCACATGCGACACACCGAACAAGCGCGCCTACCCGTATCAGTTACAGATTGGTTCTAGTCTTTCCTCATGGCACAGCACAACAAGGGACCTCGCGGACACATCGCGACTCGTGCTCCCCTCAAGCAGCACAAGGTGTACGAGGATCGGGCCGCCGAACTCGGAATCCCTGCTGGGGACTACTCCGTGCTCATACTGGCCATTACGCACGGACTGGACATACCGGACTACATCAGCGACAAGCTGCATCCGGACCAGCTAAGACTTCTCGAAGTCGAAGCGGCAGGATCACTGCGTCGCATCGAGCAGCTTGCGGTCGGCGCATGAACTATCCCTAGACAGCGAACAACCCCCAGGGCTTGGCGGCATCGGGGGCTGTCCGTTTATGCGGTTGTGGAAGCTTCCCAGCTTCCTGACCACCACTAACCATTGAAGGAAGAGGCGGTGACCACCACTACCTCGAAAGGAAGAGGCGGTACTTACTCGATGATATCGCAGAAACGCAATTCCGCCATACCCGCGGACGTGTTCACGGCGTCATTTCTGGCACGTCCAGATCACATTTCAGCTCTCGCGGCGACCGGATCACACTTCTGCGCCCCGAATGTCCCATCCGAGCAGGCCAGCACCGTACCCATAGTGGTTCCGATGTGCGGCCACCGGATCGAACAGACCTCCCGAATAATCGCGGCCGCAACGCGTTTTCAGCGGATCCGCAGACGGGGAGGTCGCCCCTAGCCGGCAACGAACGAAGTACCCCGATGTCTAACTAAACAGCGCAGACCTCTTGAAAAGCACAAAGGCCCCCGAAGGGGGTAATTGGGAGCGGACCGCATCGCGGCGAAATAAGGACTGGCAGGTCCTTGACGTCGACTGAGAACTGGCAGGTTCTCCGACGTCTGTTCTCGAACATTCTCAAGAGGTGAGCTTCGAAAGTTAGCGCTTTCTCTGCTCGTACTGCATCCCCGGAAGGGACATACCTATGGCAGGTACGTCTCAGGGTAGCGCATACCCTGAATACACCCCAACTCATTCCATATCACCAACCTTCGGCGTGTCGCGCATCGACACCGAATCCACTGTCCCTGAATCGACACAAATCGATGAATGGCAGGCTGCGGTCGACCGTGCGCTCGCTCGTATCGCTCTTATCGATGCAGCTACACGGCATCTCAACGAGTCCACTGAGCAGCGTGGTCGCTCTTGGTCCCTACCCGTCGAACCAACGGAACAAGCGCGCGTTCCAGTCTGGACATCACGGGAGGAATGGCTTCGCCAATTCCGACATCACACCACCACTCCGGCTGGCAAGGCATTGTGCGCGCGCAACCTGATCAAGCCCGACAAGGCTTACGTAGTGGCACAAGCTCATGCACATTTCGCCGAATCCCACACAGGCCGCGGGGTCTCCGCAGCAAAATCAACAATCGCTGCCCGGGCCAAAGTCAGTGAATCCTCTGTCAACCGCGCCAGGCGAGTGCTCATCGCTCTTGGGATGGGCATCGAACTCGCCCGGGGGCGAAACCTTAAAACCCTGGAATTTCTCGCTGCAGAGACCCACCACGGGGGTCAACAACACCGCGCTGCATCGACATGGTCACTGTCATCGCCTCGAACCGTCGTTTCAACAACACCACCGCGCAAGTTCACAAAGACGCGACCGTCTCGTGTCTCCGAAAGGGCAACCCGTCGCGGTGCTCGCACTCATCTGAGCGACAAAGTCATCCGCGTCAACCAGCGCCACAGCAGTCAACCAGGGACGACAGGAACTGACACCCTATCTAGTGTTGGTTTTTTATCTTATGAAGTTCTTCCGTTAGGAAGAACTCATCAACGCGCGAACGCGCGAAATCAATCCGCGGCGAAAAAACAAATCACCTGTCCGAGCACTCCGCGGCCACTGACGCTTCAAAGGGCTGCAGCCGAACTCGTCAAGCACGCGCCGGCCCTCAGGCCACCCGGGCATATCGGGGCGATCTGCGATCTGCTCCGCGACGCCAAAATCGATACGACGCGATGGACAGGTCGTGACATCGCGCTCACCCTCTCCCGCGACACAGCGGACAGGGGGTGGATCTGGCCAACGAGATCCAGCCTGATCTCGCCGTTGGCATATCTAAGACGCAGGCTCAATGGCATCGACTGGACTGGGAAATCGCCCAGTGAACAGCGCAAATCTGCCGACCTGGCAAGAAGGAGGGAACAAGAACTACTCGAACTTTCGCATGCGCACCGTACGAAGATGGCATCGGAGCCGGAGCACCGCGCAAAGATCCAAGCCGTCATTCGGGCTCACCTGACGTGCAAGCTGCAACATTGAGGCCTTCGCTGCCTATTCCAGGGCAGCGAAGGACATCAAATTTGGCGGCCTCATCGGCCGGCAAATGTTGCCGGGAAAGATTGTGGCAACATCCTCTGGCTCGCTCGCCGCTCTGTCTAGACACACGGCGAGGTTGATCAGGAGGACAACTATCGGGAGGGCAGTATTTCGATCTGAGCGTGGGATTTACAGCCATTTTCGAAGAACCGACCCCCGTACCACTCAGTAGTGACTTGCGGGTTTTTAGCTGTGTCTGAAGAACGCTGCGTTGGTTCTTGCTCGTTAGTCCGAAGGTGATCGGACGACTGCAGTTCCCTCCGATCACGGCGCGTCAGCACGTCTGATTGATCACCTATCTGTCATATTTCCTCGCTATCTTCGAATGGAAGATTGTTGTGAACAGGAGAAACGCGGTGCGATCACCGCAAATGACGCATGCGTTGCGAGGCGTTCTGGTCGCGCGTGCGGTACATGCAATGCGTGCGTTGCAACGCACGCATTGCATGTACCGAGTGCCACAGCTGCGTGAAGCTGTGGAATACCGCGCACCGTCCATTGCTGTGACACGGCGGAGCGACGGGCATGCTTCGCGGAATACTCAGAGGTGGTGTGCCGCTCTCCATGGCACAGCTCTCCCCCTTTTGTCGATCTGTTTGGGAGGGCTTTGGATGCAGGGAGGCCCTCGCCGCCGCATGCTATGGCCACTCCAGACGTAAACACCCTGCTCGGAAAGCACCGCATTCCGTCCCGTGAGTGCTGATTCTCCCCACTCATCCCTTGGCCTTATTTCGTCACAGTGACGAATGTGGGAGGTCTGCTGAAATTGCCTTTCGATGTTCACACTCGGAAGGACTTCGGCCCGCCCAGATCCCTGTACAGCGGATATGCATGCGTCCGGATTTCACATTTTCGCATACGGCCAACTGCCTTACGCACGGAAATCTCGTTTCTCCGCGGGTCCGCAGCGCTCAAAGGAGATTCGGGTATGCCGTTCTGAAGTCAGATGAATATTCCGACGGCAGAGTATTTAGCTGTGTCTGTATCTGTTCTCCCAATGGACTTAGGTTCCCCTCCCCCGAATTCAGTGCGGTTGTCTGCCTGCTCGGGTACCGCTCTTCACACCCGCGCCCTCATGCAGTTCATGGTTCGTCATTGGGACACACCTCAGTGATTCGGATCTCGATGGAATGAGATTTGTTGTGGCCGTCTAAGGCATCATGCGCATCTGCTCATGTGAACACGCGCGGCGCCGCAGCGTGGCAGAGTTTCCGAGGTGAGAGCTGTTCGCGCCAGCCTTGCAAAAGTGTTGTATCGACGGATGGCGAAGTATGGCCGCGCGCGACTGCCAAAAGACCTTGCGCAGCACACATCGAATGTTGTCGAATCCCTCGATTCCAGTCTGTTGGGGATAGGCAGCCACAATAGATTTCACTTTCATTTCGGCTACAAACACCACACAACGACCTTCCTAGCGTTTCGATTCTGTGTGGAACGCCTCTTGATCGGGCGATTGGTCACGCTCATTTGGTTTTCGTTCGGTCGAGCTTCGTAGCAGCATGTAACTCTTGAAGACGATATTTTCGGTTCGTCCGACACCTGTAGAGAGCACTGACCTGCTATTTTGCGTTTTCACGCAATGCGTGTAACGCATGCATGGCATGTGTTGCGTCCCGTGCATGCTGTGCGGGACGTGCATGGTTTGCGAGCAATGCATGCATTGCGGCGTATGCGTTCAGAGTTAGCAGAGCCTTTTGTGCGAGCATTGCATGCCGCGCAAAGAATGCTATGAGTGCAACGCTAGCTATCAATGCACTGTTGGCTATGAAAGCGTGCATCGCGATCATTGCGTGCAATGCATGGAAAGCGATACCTGCAAGGCACGCATTGCACGTGTTGATAGCAAGGATTGCGTCTCTTGCGAAGTGTGCACGAAACGCGTTCCTCGCACAGACGGCAATGCATGCACATCACGCGTGCTATGCGTTGCACGCATGATGCGCATGGTGCGCGTGATACGCTATGTGCGCATGCGATGCAAAGCATGCGCGCCTAGCGGTTAGAGCAGGCTTGGCGTGCAACGCACGCGGTGCGCAGATTGCGCGTAACGCGCAATCTGTATCCAACGAAGTGGAGCATGGATTGCGCTTACTGCACGCCATGCACATATCGCATGCAACGCGTGGCCCACACGCAATGCATGTCTCGCAAGTGTCAATGCCCTCGATGAAAGGTCCGCGCAATGCAGCCACGCAAAATCGCACTCGGCAACCAGAAGGGTGGCGTAGGCAAGACGGCCTCCACTCTCGGACTTGCCAGCGCCATCACCGCGGTCGGCGGAAAAGTGCTTGTCGTCGACATGGACCAGCAGGGCAACACGACCGGCGGACTCGGCGTCACTCTCGAAGAGGGCATGATGACGGCCTACCACCTCATGAATCAGACCAGTGAGGGAATTGCAGCGGAGGCGATCATCGCTACCCCATGGGATGGCGTCGACCTCATTCCCGCTGACGAAGAGCTCGGCAAAAT
This sequence comes from Rhodococcus sp. MEB032, assembly GCF_030208925.1. Classification (NCBI taxonomy): domain Bacteria; kingdom Bacillati; phylum Actinomycetota; class Actinomycetes; order Mycobacteriales; family Nocardiaceae; genus Rhodococcus; species Rhodococcus sp. MEB032. Next base: position 13,338 of record NZ_JARVSY010000044.1, on the reverse strand, counting down.
CGAATCGGATGGGTCGAACGACCTGGTGTTTCGACTGGACGTTGCATTCGAAGGGCTGGACCTTTCGCCTTATGATGCAGTGCTTTTCGACTGCCCTCCCAATATGGGCAAGGTGCTGTTCGCAGTCCTTATCGCAGCAGATGGCGTTGTCGCCATCACTGAACCCACAATTGACAGCGTCGGCGGCGTTCAGAAGCTCGAAGAGACGATCGACACCGTTCGTAAACGGGCAAACCCGAAGCTCGCGTTCGACAAGATCGTGATCAGTCGCAAACGCGCCACTGGCGAACATGAGTTCCGAGAGAGCGAGCTGCGTGAGACCTATGGCGCTCTAGTAGCAAAGACTTCGATTCCGGAACTCGCGGCCCGCCAGGATGCACACTCGAATCGCATTCCGATTCACCAGTTCAAGGGTGGGAAGGCACTGACTCTGCAACTTGCATACTCTGACCTGCTCGCTGAGTTGCCCATCGTGATCGGAGCGCCGGCATGAGTGTGAAGAGGGAACCCGCCATTCGTAAGACCCATCCGGCTGAACTCATCCCGGAACGTCCACCTAGGGGAGACGCTGTCCCTGCGCCGTCTTCGCCCTCAGTAGATCCTAGTGGGCGCAAGGATGAGGAGGAGAAGCTATCGATGACCCACAACACGCGCATCAAGCCTTCGACGAAGGATCGACTTCGTCGAGGTGTTGACAAATTGCGGTACGAGACAGGTGATCGCGAAATCAGTGAGGCGTCGATGACTGAAGCCGCTCTGGACGAATACTTGACGGCCAGGGGACTCTAGGGCACTGCGTGCACGGCGTGCATGTAGTGCATGCACTTGGTGGATTGTCCTGGTTCAGAGCTCAACGAAAAACGCGGGGCATATCTTGTTTCGGTTGGAAGGCCTACGCAGAGGCACTTAGTTCGCTCGTCAAATGACTTTGCACACGGAAGTATTCAGAGGAACCTCAAGTTTTCGAGTGGTCAGCCACCGGGTGAGGGCTGCGAATCTGCCCTCCCCGAGTGGGAGTCCTTACGGGGCACGCAATGCCATCCCTGTCACCTGCGGTTTTCCCGCTCTGTGGCGCTTGGGAGCCTCGGCAGGGCAAAGCGATGAGCATTTTACGCAAACAATCCGCTCCAGTCGCGCAATGCACACGCAAAACTGCAGATCACCCCAGCTTCATCCGAAATCAACAGGCAAGCCGCTGCCACGACACCACCGACAAGCTTCTGGCTACCACGCAAGACAACATCAGCTTCCGCTTACTCATGACCGCTAGACGGTCAGAAATTGCTATCAACCCACACCGCATGCAAAGCAGACGAAACGCAGGACTTTCACCAGAAAACAGCTTCCGAAAAACAGGAGGAGCCCCGCCGGCGGCAACCGGCGAGGCTCCAGATCGAGAACACCCCTTGTAGGAAGGAAAACCCGATCATGGGTGGTTTTAGTCTGCGCGCAGCGCGGAACCAGCTTGGAGCATTGATCGCCGCACTTCTCATCGCGATCTTCATCGCAGTCGGGATCACCGCAGGCGCATTTGTCCTCTCCTTCGCAGTCCAGCGGGACCTCGCGCGACAAGGCACCATCCCCGAAAACCTTGCGTGGATCTTTCCCGTCATCGTCGACGGTGCGATTTTTGGATCCACCGTAGCCATGGTCATTTTGACCAAACTGAAGATGAATCGACGCGACAAGTACTTCTTTGTTTTTGTTGGGGTTGCAGTGGTCGCGATCAGCATTCTGGGTAAAGCCTACCATGCGTTTCACTCAGCAACAGTTGCTCAACAAACAGTTTCAGCAGGTCACAGTATTGGCTATACACCTCTCAGCCCTGCCGTTGCAGCCATGATCGCGGTCATTCCGCCCGCACTCGTGCTCGCGTTCACACACGGGCTGGGGATCCTGATCAAAGCAACGGGTGTTGCCTATGCCGACTACAAAAACGAGATCGACGATGCCACTGCAGCTGACGGCAAGCCGGATACGCAAAGCACTTCAAAGAGCAGCGAGGCAGCAGTGGTGTCGTGGAGCTCCCTCAGCGCTCCCGTCGCTAAGGGTGACCGAAGCGCAAGTCTGCCGGTCCAAGCGAAGCCGAGGGATGTGGAGTTGTCGGGTGAGGAGCCTGCAGTGTGCTCCGAACTCGAAGAGTTCATTGCCAGATCGGACTTGCCGGACCCGGTGAAGGACACCGCACGACGCAAGCTTGCAGACCCCACTCTCACGTGGGAGATGATCGCCCAGACGTCGAACCCGCCCGTCGCTACATCAACCTCGTGGCGTCGGTATGAGAAGTTTGACACTGCGGCCCGCGCGGCAGGGTTCGACAATCCGCCACTCATCGATTTGCGAGCTTCCGACATCCACTTCACTGAACAGTTCGTAGCTATGGCGTGACCAACGTGGCCTAAGCCGTTTCGCATTCCGGCTATTGGAGGCGAACTCATTATTGGACGGGTAGCCTCGACACTATATTGGCTTACTGAGTGCGCTGATCAGCCATGATGCAGCGAATGAAACCATCTGTCACGGTTCTCTCTGGCGATGATGCCTCATTTAGAATTTAGATAACTTGTCAGTGGCGAAGCGGAACGCGAAATCTGGATCACGCTATGACGAAGACACGGGCAATCGGTGATGAGGACATCTAGGGCGAGGCGAGCGCCGCAAGCAAGGCGGCGAACGCTGAAATGCAACTACCGACGAGTGGGGTGGCCCGCCGACTTGTTCCACCGTGTCGGCGAGCCCTGCACGCCTCAGTTCCGACCAAGGATGAAGCGCGCAGTCCACTGTTGCGCGCACGTTGGGATTTGATGCCCATCGCGCGCCTGGAAATATTAACTTGGCAAGGCGGAAAATGCAGCCCGATTTCGTCGGGTGCGGCTGAGGCAGTCGAGGTAGTGCCACCCGATCGACGTAATCTTCGTTCGCCCTGCCGAGGACGAAGACGGGTCGCACTTGAACGCTGCGAATCCTAATTGCTGTCGTCAAAACAGCGTGACGGGTCGTAGTGTCGGGTTCCCGGTGAATAGTGTGGTGGCGAGACGACACCCCAATGGCCTTGGTGCGGCGGGTTGGATGTTGCGGTACCCAAATCGAATCCCACTTCGGTACCGTAAAGTGATGAGCACGCAGATAGCGGTACGCCTACCGGACGAGATCGTGGCTTTTCTGGACGAAGAAGTCAGAATGCGGCGTGCCACCTCACGGGCCGCTTTAGTGCTGCGTGCACTTGAGCGGGAGCGTCGCCTACAGGTTGCTGCACGTGACGCCGAGATTCTGTCCAGTGATGCATCCGACCATGATCTGGGTTCTCTCGCGCACCACGCAGTGAACCACCAATCGACCGGTCTGAGCTGATGCGATCGATCCACGAAGCCGACCTCGATTCCGGCCGCCGAGTTCTCGTGCTCACTCGGGAGACTGTCCGCCCGCATCTCGGAACGGTCACGGTAGCACCGATTACCACCGAGATTCGTGGGCTGTCCACCGAGGTGCCCCTAAACTCAGCGAACGGAATAGTGACCGAATCGGTGGTCAGCTGTGACCACATCACCACCATTCCCGTCACCGCACTTGGCAACATCGTGGGCTACCTCCTTCCAGCGCAAGAAGAATCACTGGCCGTGGCCGTCCGCGCTGCCTTCGATCTCGAATGCTGACGACTGCGAATGGAAAGGATGGATGATGGCGCTGAGGAAATGGGAGCAGTTCGCGCTATTCGAGCTCGAAACACCCGAATTCGCAACCTATTCGGACGAAATGTCAGAACCTGACCAGCCTTCGTTGTTCGACTTCGATGACACTGCTGCATGCGAGTCGAATCCCGACTCCGACGACATCGTCGCTCCCCGCAACGATTCCCCGGACACAGTGGGATCGGGACCACTTCAGACGCCCGAAAAAAGCGAAACCGAACCGGCCGCCCTACCCCCCGCTAGCGAGTCAGCAGACGGCCACGCCGTCATCGTCACGGCAGCTGGTACTTACACGCCATCTGGCTACACACTCACCGGACCAGTAGATTCCGTAGAAAAGCTCGACAAACTCATACGATGGGCAGCCCTTACCCCACTAGGCACACCGGCACAGATCTGGATCGTGGGAATCGAAGCCTGCGAAATGCTCGGATGGATTATCGACCCGGGAAGCGAAGACGATGTCGACGACATGGAGATCCTTCGCACCCGTGCCGCCGAAGAACTCACCGCCATCCTCCACACCACAATGACCCCAATGCTGACCGCAGGATGGGAACTGCGCGGAGAACCCGGCCACGTCGTTCATCTCTCCCGCACCACCGGCAACTTCACATCCATGGTCGACATCTTCATTGAACCCTACGTATGGACATACTGGAACAAAGACTTCGGATGGGGCAATCGAGTGGGAGACATGGGAATCCTTGGATCACCCACCGCCGGAACCTACCTCCCCGACGACGACCTCCCCGCTGCGCAGGAACTGGGACGCCGACTTGGTTGGTGCGCACAACACCTCGGCGTACTACCCGGCCCCACCCCAGCACGCACTGGCGCCGCCATCGTCGACAAGATCAAACGCGACCGCACCCGCAGCGGTAAGGGAATCGTCGTCACCACCGGTGGTCCCGTCCCACCCCTCGACGGCGAACCCCGCGGAGATCTCGAACCCGCGGTGGGATGGACCCGTATCCCGCACATCGAAGAACTCGCCGACACAACACAACTGGTATCGATAGACCAACGAGCGGCCTACCTCGCCTCCGCCGGCATGCTCGAATTCGGCTACGGAAAACCTCGACATCTTCGCGGCGAGAACGCGCTCGGCGCTGCAGGGCAAACGAAAACCCCGTTCGGGCTCTGGCGTGTAACACTCCCACCGGGCGACATGTTGGCACTCCCACCCGCCCTACCGTTGCCCCACCCACACATGCTCGCCGACCAACCTGTGCAGACCTGGATCACCACAGTCAGCCTCGACGCGCTACAAGCAGCCGTCGCTGATGGCGGAATCGGGGCAGAACTCGATGAACTCGACATCACCGAAGCGTGGGTTTACCCCGAACAGGGACGAGCCCTTGACAAATGGGCCAGGATTCTTCGCGAAGCCCGCAAAATAGCCGTCGACACAGGTGACACATCAATGAAGCGGTTCATCGGCGCCTGCTACAAGGGCTACATCGGCCGAATGGTCAACCCGGACATGTGGACTGCCAAACAAATGCAGCACCACCACCAACCGCTCTGGCGCGCAGCGATCATCGCACACTGCCGCTGGCGGGGCCGTCGTGTCGCGATGCGCATCGCTCGCGAAACGGGCCGGTGGCCACTGCGCACAGTGACCGACTCCTGGGTATACCCTCTGCCACTCGATACCGACATCGCCGACGACAGTGACGCACTCGGGAAAATGACTCTGGAAAAGCGCGCCCCACTTACCGACGACGTCGCAGCCTCGCTGATCGAAGCCCGCGACACGCACGAGGTCAACCTTGCGCTCAAATCTGCGTTCGCTGACGAATATGAAGGAAACATATAGTGGCTCTGCACCTTCCGAAGCCGCGATCAACCAAGCCTGCACAGAAAACCGTCGGTTTGGACGGACTCAAAGTATCCGTAGCGACAGCCGCGACCAGCGGTATCGAAAAGTCCAAGGCGGTCAAAAGCGGGGGACTGGCCGGTCTCACCAGTAAGGTCTCGGTGCGTCAAATCCGCACCGAAATCGGCAAAGAAGGCTTAAAGCAGGCAGCCATCGACGCCGGAAGAAAGCCTCCGTCGGACCGATCATTGCGTCGCTGGGTGCAGCAAGGGCGGATCCCGCACCCTGACGTCACCGAACGCGCTCAACGCCGTGCCGCTATCGAACGACTCGGCGGAATCGACTCAGTTGCAAAGAAGATCGGACGTTCACGATCCGCAGTCTCTCGCTATCGTTCTGGCGAAACAAACGAGTTGCGGGCGGATGCGAAAAAGAGGCTCAAGAGTGTCAAGGCCCACGACATAATGGATCGCGCCGGCGTCCTTCGGCCCGACGGGCAACCCAAGAAGGCCACCATCCGAGTTCGCGGGGGAGTGTCCGTCCGCAACGGCTCCGAGGAAGGCTACGACTATCGAGTGCGTACCCTCGACTTCGCGAACTCCGACAGTCCATTCAGCCTCGACGAAACGCGGGAACTCGCCATGGCTTTGGCTAACGACGATCACGCCCGGGTGGTCGCGATCCTCGAACGCCACGCCACCATGGACTATCCCGAAAACAAAGGCTTCGACCAGTACGGAGACGCGTTCGGTTTCCATTTCGATTCCATCGAATCCGTTCACATCGACTGGACGTAGCGTCGGAGGTTTGTGCCCTCAGCTGAGTTCCTCTGGTGCGGTGGACAGTTGGGAATCGAGTTCGGAGACGGTGGCTTCGACCGCGGCAGCGATCTCGTCGTCGGTGGGAACGAGGTCGCGGACCTGGGAAGGAAGAGTTTCGTAAGTGTAGTCGGCGACGGCGAGGGGCGCGGTCGTCCCGGCCAGCGAGTATCGAACGACGTTGTCGTTGCGGCCTGCGCAGAGCAAGATCCCTACCGTCGGCGCATGGATGTCCTTGTTGCGAAGATTGTCGTCGATCCACGAAACATAGAACCCGAGCTTCCCGACGTACTCCGGCTCAAACCTCCCCACCTTCAACTCGACGACGACGAACCTCGCTTGCACCCAATTGAAGAACAACAGATCGATGTAGAAGTCTTGATCGCCGACCTCGAAATGGTACTGGCGTCCAACGAATGCGAACCCGTGCCCCAATTCGAGGAGGAACTGCTCTAATCGATGCATCAGTGCAGATTCCAGTTCACGTTCAGCGACGCGTTCGGTGATATCGAGGAAATCGAATACATATGGGTCGCGCACCAACTGTTGAGCTAGGTCGGAATCTTCAGCCGGAAGGTGATCCTGAAAATTTGACGGTGCGGCACCGATCCTGCGACGCAGGCCGCTGTTGATCTGATTTCGCAGTACATTGCGAGACCAACCGTGTTCCGCCGCTGATGCTGCATACCAGTCGCGGTCGGACCGGTTCTCCAGTTTGTCAAGCAACACCGTCACATGACCCCATGGCAATTGGCCAACAGGTTGTTGGCCAATTGCATCTCGTCCCCACATACTCGCCATCTGCCGCATGTACTTCAGATTTGTTCGCGACAACCCTCGCATGTCGGGAAAGGCTGATCGAAGATCGACAGCGAGTCGGTCGATCACCTTAGCCCCCCAACCCTCTGCTTCTTGGCGTTGCACGATTGCGTGTCCGATGTCCCAGTAGAGGGTGAGAAGTTCTGTGTTGACGATTCGGGTGGCGCGTATACGAGCTTGCCGTACCTGAGACTTGAGGTGATCGAGAAGCTGGGTGTAGTCGGCGGGTAGCTCGGCTGGAACATTCACCTCTCCATCTTCACCCAGCTTGCCGCACACGTGTACCTGACATGCCTCCGAAGGCAATCGCGGCGCAAGTCCGATGACACGGGCATAGGGGCCTTCATCTGCAGAACATTGAACCGGTCTCGCGCGCGGTGCTTGTTCTTCACAAGGCGCATTGACTGGTAACCGCCGGTTGAGCACTGTATGGCCCTCACCTGAAATTTGGGCGCTTAAGACCAGTTGCATCGCACGCTGACAAGTACAGAGCGCCCCTCTGGTAGACGAGGAATTCATGCTACTTCCATACTCTAACGTGCACCGCACGATCTGTATGTTGGTGACGGCAGCGGTCGCCGCAGGCTCCATCGCTCTGATTCCTGCCGGTATCGCGTCCGCCCGGCCGGTTGGTTGCTCGAAGACTTTTAACCTGTTCATCCCCGGAACCTGGGAAACAACCGGAGATGCTGATCCTTCGATCCCGATCGGGATGCTCAAACCGATTGCCGACAGTCTGAAGGAACGGCACGGGAACGCGGCCCATATCTACACGCTGCCGTACATGGCTCGAGCATTCGACAACGGAAAGACCTACGCAGATAGTAAAGCTGATGGATTAGCGAAGGCGCAGACGGTGCTCGCCGAGATCGAAGCGAAATGCTCGGACACGAAGTTCACCATCACTGGCTATTCCCAGGGCGCGGACATCGCAGGCGATCTTGCCTCCTCGATCGGCAACGGTTCCGGCCCGATCGCGACAGAGCAGGTTCTTGCGGTTGCTCTTCTTTCTGATCCCGGTTCCGGAACGACGGGTGAAACCGTTGTCGGCCCGAGACCATCGGGAAAGGGAATCGCAGATCCGCGGCCGCAGGGCATGGGGAAGCTTTCAGGACGAGTGGCATCGATATGCGATCCGAAAGACCTCTACTGCTCGATCCGAAAGAGTTCCAGCCCGCTGCTGGGAGCTCTGGGATCAGTGCTCTCTGAAGTCTCGAGCACTCGAGGTGACGGCCAGGTCGGCGGCGATTCAAGACTTGCCACTGTGCTTGCGTCGGACTTCTCCCAAGCCGATCTTGCTGGAATCGCCACTGCCACCGGCAACCTGACCAGAGAATTATCAAAGACCAACGGTACCGTCGACCTCAAGCAGGTCGCTACCAGCGCGACCACTCTGGCGAACGCGATCAGACCACTCGCCGAACTACTCGACTCCGGTGCCGCTAATCCTGTCGCGAGCGGACAACTCGCCGCGGCTCCCACAGGAACAGCGGAAAACGACGCCAGTCGGGTACTGGTCAAGGCCGACCAGTCGGACCTCAGTAGCGCACTCACAACAGTGACTTCGATCGTCGACACCGCGAGTACGCTCTCCTACAACGGTGCCACGACACGGCCTGCCGCATCGTCGGACCTGACCTCGTTATCGAGTGCCGTCGACACCCTTGGCAGCCAGATCGCGCCGCTTGCAACGACACCGAGTGATGTCTTCGGATCTGCCTCCCGAATTCTCTCCGCGCTCAAGCCGACAGTGGTCGTAAACCAAGTCCTGGGCGTAGCCACCGCCATCGCCGCACTGGACATACCCGCGATTCTGACAAACCTGACTCTTCTCCCGCAGAAGGTCGCAGCCCTGGACGCGCAGGGCGCACACAAGGTCGCCGGCGATCTGAACAACCAGCTCTCCCCGTTGGTGAAGATGGCCGCCGGAGTCGACCTGGAATGGGTCTCGCACGTTCTCTCGGTAATCCCCGATCCGTCCGGATACTCGCAAGTTCTAGCGCTCCTCGCGTCGATCCTGGCGGGTGTTGACATCGACAAGCTTGCAAACCTTGTCGGTCAGGTACAGGAAATCGCTTGGGCTGCAGTAGAGAAGCTGCTACCACCACCCGGACATGTCCCTGACCCACTCGGAGCCGGGATTGCCATGACCGGCCTTGTCCCGATCGGGCTCGAACTCGCTTCCGTCGCAGCCACCATGCTCGCAGGCAAATCCTCGAAGACTGATCCGGAATTGCTCGGCAAGCAGTCTTCGGCGACCGCGACCACTATCACCACTCAGGCGCAGAATCTGGATCTTCCAGCACTAGCCCATTCGCTGACCGCCATGGCTAGCGCGCAAGGCGCCAACGACCTGGCCTCCTTGATGGGGGAGGGCCTCGATGCAGCGTCCTTCTTTGCATCCGGCGCACACCAGAATTACAACTCGTTCGTCGTCGACAACGCCGGGCGCAATGCGATCCAATGGATCTCCGACTGGCTCAACCTGCAGATGAAACCTGCAGGTTGAGCCGATGCTGCGCTCAGGCGTCGTTGCGGTGGCTGGTGCGAGCGCGGTGATCACTTTCCCGGAGATCGTGAAGGTTAGAGCCGTAGCGCGGATCGAGTGAGCCAAATCGAGAACCAGGATGGTTGGAAGAGTCTCGTTGAATCGAATGGGCACAGTACGATTCGTCGTGGGTAGATACAAAACCGATAAGTGAGATAAATAAATTGTGGGCTGCCCGTCTTAGTGACCATAGGGTCCACCACTCGCCTCAGCCGTCGATTTCGGTGTCCGCGTCATTTTTGTGCGCGGCCGTTGCTGCCTTAAGCGCCATTTGAGTTGGACGCGCTGGTTCAGAACTGTTGACGATACCGCAGTGTGAGGGATTTATCTGAGGTGAAAGTCGGCCGGCCGGAAGGCCAATCACTTTCCAAGTCAGTACTTCTCGTAGAAATCGCTTTCGTGTACATCCTATTGCTGGAGGGTCGCACTGTGTGTGCCGTGACTACCGAAGATCAGTCTGTAGTGGTGGCATTGCTGATTGGTGTGTAGGCATCGAGCCCGACTGAAGGTTGAGCGTGGTCGACGAGCTTGGTCGATCGTGAGCCTTAAGCTTTGGTCACCTGCTGCTGGGAGTCGGGGGTTCACTGATCTGATGAAATAGTCGGGCGTCGATTGATGGTTGCAGCGTTCGCTGCATGTTGAGGGGTCTGTCAGAGTGCTTGGCGAGGCTGGTGTGTGCGAGTTCCCAAGCGGATCACGGAAAGTGGGGTGCTTTCAGGCGATTCTTGCGCCAAGAGCTTAGTGTCGGACGACGTTGAAGCGACGTTGAAGCATTGACGACAATTACGGCTATCTGCGACAAGCACTTAGCAGACTCCACTGCCCCACAGTGCGTTTAGGTGATCAGGGTAGGCGTTACTGTCCTACTATCGAGTCCAGGGATGCATGGTGGTAGCAACTGGCGCGCCCGGCGCAGCGGGGTCTGTGGTCGAGATTCACATTGCGTGTGGTTGGAGTCGTCCAGCAACTGCTGAGTGCTATGTTCTTGCTTGAGCGCATGGGGTGATGGTTCCTCAATTCACCGTCCTCGAATCCAGAACTGCGCCTTTGTCAAACCTCCTGCGCAGCCCACGACTGTGGCGATGGTTGCAATCAAACTATGGCCCGTCGCAGCAACCATGCTTCCGGCTGCGATCGCAGCAACGACGATCACCGCATTGTCTGATTTTTGCCGATCACTGATTGCCGTGACCGCCTTTCTTCCTGTACGTGAGATTTTGTTCGTGCATTGCGCGAAACATTCCGTGCCGGGTCGGGACTGCTTATTTCATATGCGAGCGTCAACCCAAGGCGCTCTAGTCGCCTCTAAGAGAGAGCAGTGCGGAAATCGATAATCGAGTTTGAGTAAGCAGAGCGGTCATCTGGCGCAAATTCCGCAGTCGCTGCAGTATCTGCCGCAGCGGCGGACGTGCTGTCGGCGTTTGGAGATTCGCCAGCCACAGCATTCGGAGACTGCGGCCGGCGAACCCGGCGCAGCGAAGGGACATGGAGGAACCTTCGCTGCGCAGCTTTGTAGGTGGCTCGCTAACCTGAGGGTATTCGACAGGTTGGTGAGCCGGGCGTATCTAAAACCGAGGTCGGGAGGTTTCCGGTTCATTGTGCCCCGCCGACAGTCTGGGGAGGCTCCGGCGGGGCAAGGCATCAATCCCGGTTTGGGGCGGGAGGACTATGACACCGATGAGGAGAATAGACCGTGTGTAGGAATCGATACCAGTCTCCATGCAGTAACAGGTACTTGAAAGCTGTACTATCTTCCTGGTGTTGCAGCGTCGGAAACTAGTCAGGGGGATAGGATTCTGGCGCTCCGGCAATTATGTCGACCATAGCGCCGGCGTACAGATGAACATCATCGACAGCCGAGCGCGGGCGAGGCCGTTTTCGAGCAGTGGTCGCTGGCAGCGTACGCGTTCAGCGGCTTGAACCGCTGGTTCGAATCTCGCGCGAACACTAATCTGCCAAGAGGGCGTCGACCTCAAGGTGGTCATCCAAATGATTCACGCCCATTCCGTCGATACTGCCTGAACAGAGAAGCAAGGATGCGGCGCGCAATCCGACCTTATCTGCAATAAAATGTGTATTCGAACGGCTCCTCGCAGAGCCAACATCGACTAGCTTCCGTACAGGAAAGTTTCACATGCAGTCTTCCGAGTGGGCGAAAATCTATCCGACGGCTGAGTCTTCGCTTACTGTTCCAGCATCCCTTGAGCATCTTGCGCTCCTACGTTCGTGGGTACGGGTCGTGGCCGCGAGAGACGTAACCTCCGTGGATCTGTTGCACGATCTCTTACTCGCTGTCGACGAAGCGGCAACCACACTCATGGCCCACGCAGTCGCCTCGACCGACTTGTTCTGCACGGTCGACACCGCTCCGGCGGACCAGTTCCGTGCGATTTTGGCTGCTGTGACATCAACGCCGATTGACGGTAGCGCCGCCTCGTTCGGGTGGTTCGTCATGCAGACTTTGGCGCATCACGTTGTCCTCGATCAGCGATACGACTGCGTGAGCGATCTGTGGACTGTTTCTATCACATTGAGTACAGCACGGCGGGCGAGCTCGTCAAAGATGAACGACTGCACTTGATCGGAAATGAAGACTGACATGTTTTCGAGACTTTACATAGGTCTGTCGGCTGTACTTGGACGGTCGGTAGATCTGCCCGGCAGCTGGGCGCGCATCTGTCTCACCGCGGCGTTGCCGTCGGTAGCAATGACCGGATCACATCACATCGTCGGTGCCGGCGTTTCTCGCTATGCCGCAGGGGCGGTGACTGATTCTGGATTTGAAGGAACCGCATAGCGTTACCCTGAATGTACTCACACTGTTTGCGGCTAGCCACACCGATGAGGGACATATCTGCTAGCTGCACGTGCATGTGATCACGGACTCCGAGTGGGTCGGCAGGAATGCGAGGTGGGGCGAATATCGCTGGATCCGGAATCGGGTGGAGCTTTTGCGACGGTCTTCACCGAAGATTACTTCGACGATTCGTATCAGCTGCTTGTGGCTAAACACGACGATTCGGCGCTTGTTTATCTATTGCTGAAAACTGGATCCGGCGCAGGGAGGCCGTGCGACAAACTCTGACGCCGTGGTCGTGTGAAACCAGGGTCATCATCATCGCCGCCGACTGACCGGCTGGGGGATAGACATTCCGTGTTTCGTTGGGCCACAATATTTCTGTTTTAGGTGATTGTCATGCTCAACGCATCAGACTGTTCGGGCGTCGAAAGTTGAACAGGTTGATCGGCGCCTGTGGGAGCGCTCTCAGCCGTCGAGTGCGGAGGCAATGACGGGGAGCCCACGCGGCGCGCCGCCGTTGATCAGTTTTTCGAGCAGATCCTGGTCGAGATGCTGTTCCACCAGGTCGGCAAGCAGGTCGAGTTGTTGCTCGCGCACGGCGGCAACCGAGGTGTCGGGTGCAATAACAAAACCGGTAACCGCGATCTCCCGCAGCAGACTGCGCCGATAGTCGTCACTTTCGAGGAGTCCGTGCCAGTGGGTTCCTCGAACAGACCCTCGCACGCTGCCTTCCGGTGTGCCTTCGGAACCCTCCAACAGTGGACGGTCGCCGTTGCGGACTACCCGGCCGTGATGAATCTCGTACCCGGACACCGAGATACCGTCTGCCGTACCGGTCATCT
>NZ_JARVSY010000040.1:0-74751 GCF_030208925.1 Rhodococcus sp. MEB032 | reverse complement strand
TCCGTCGAAATCGCCTCGGACGGCGACTCTTCCGTTGAGGGTGGGGGAGATGCGCAGTTCGTTGCGGTCGGTGTCTTCGCTTGGTGGTGGGTCGTCGGATTCGAACATGTGCTCGAGGACGCTGATGGCGTAGCGCAGTTTGACGGTGGTTGCTTCGGTTCCGGATGCTGCGGCGAGGAGTGTGTCGCGGCAGTACGGTAGTGCGGCGTCGGGCATTGCCTTGGGTGGGGATTCGCAGAACGCCACGATCAGTGCTGCGTGCTCGAAAGTGAGGTCACCGGCATCGAATTGGTCTTCGATCTCGGGAAACGACCGTAGCGCTTTGCCCAGGGCTGCGATTCTTCTGCCGGTGGAGATCTGCAGCATGGTGTGGTTCGCGAGCCATTGTCCGGTGCCGCGGTAGCAGAGTACTTGTTCGTCCGGGTTCAACGTCAGGGTGTCGACAGCGGCCACTCGAATGGCTTCCAGGCGAAGGATTTCCGCTGACGCGGTGATGGCGATCTCGCGGACGTCGCTGGGGTGAAGCCGCCACAATCGTCCGCGCACACCCACGGCGGAGTTGTTGACCACGTCGGTGACAGTATCTTCGTCGGTGATGTTGATCGTCATGAGAACCCCCCGTTCCGCCTTCCATCATACTCGAACATACTTTCGAGTCAAGGGCTTTTTCGGGAAGGTGAGGTGGGCCCGGCCGTCGTGATTCTGTTGTTCGAGAGCAGATTCCGTCGCTAGAGCATCAGCGCCGGATCTGTAGTCAGTTCGATGTTCAGCCACGGTTCGTAGGGGAGATCGGCGAGGCTGGTGGCGAACGAGCGTCGTACTGCGTCTTCACCGTCGATGTCCCAGCTGTGTGGCGCGACCATGAACGTCGCTTCGACATACAGCTTGCGACCCACCTTGCTCATGGTGAGAGTCGGTTCGTCCAAACCGAATTCGTCGCGGACGACGGCGATGGCTTCGTGCACGCGGGCCTGAACGTTTTCGCCGGGAGCACCTTCGAGGAGTTCGATCAGTGCGGTTCGCAGAAGTGCGTACGGTTGCGGGACCAGCATCGCACAGCCGAGGAGGACCAAGACGGAGTCGACATATCGGTCGGCGTCGGAAAAATCGGTGCGGCCCAGGATCATTGCGACGACAGCACCGACCGCGACCAGCGCGCTGAAGGCAGCCGACGCTCCCCATTGCCTGGCTTCGGCGACGAGCAGATCAGATGTGCGGTCGACTTGTCCGACGTAGCGCCAGATGATGATCGACACCACTGCGCTGACAGCGCCGTATGCCACCAGAGACCCCGCGGTGACGTCGGCTCCGCCCGCGAGGATGACACGAACTGCCTCGACTGCGGCGTAGGCGAGCGTCGCCAGTAGTGCCATGCCCTGGACAGCGATGACGACCGGGATCAATGCCTCCTTTCCGAACGGGAAGCGTGCGGTGGGGCCCGAGTCGGCTATCCGCGAGACCCGCAGTGAGATCGCCGTCAACACCATTCCGATGAGGGCGTACACACCGTCGAGCAGGATCACCTGGGACTGCGAGATCCAGCCCCAGAATGCGGCGAGCACAGCCAACGCCGTTGCGACCACGAGCGAGTACCGCAGGGCCATGCGTTCGCGGGTAGCGCTGTCTTCCTTGGTGCCCATGAATTCCAAACCGCCTGTCCGTTTCGATATTCCTTCACGTAGGAATACCAGCAACGACGCGCAGGCACGGGATCAGTGGACCAATTGCGCTGCCAGATCGAGAAAGTCCTCGGCGTTGATGTCGAACTCGTCGGAGAAGGACACATCGGGATTGCCCCTGGCTCCGAATTCGAGTGGTCGAGCTATGAAGGCTGTGCGGAATCCGAGAGCTTTGCCGCCCGGATGTCGTATTTGTGACTGGCAACCATCATGATCTCGGCCGGGTCGTACCCGAGATATCGAGCAGCCAGGTGGTAGATCTTCGGATCTGGTTTGAAGACGCCGGCCATTTCGGCAGTGAAGACGGCATGCCATGGCAGATTTCCGTGCCGGGAGATGCTGACTGCGGCATTCACGTCGGCGTTGGACAAGGCAGCGATTGTGTACTGCTGGCGCAGGGTTGTCAGGCCGGCGACAGTGTCGGGCCACGGGTCCAGGAATTTCCAGGCGGTGGTGAGTTCTTCCTGTTCGGCATCGGAAAGTTCGATGCTCTCGCGGGCCAACAGCTTGCGCAGAGCCTCGCGGTACACCGAATGTACTGTCACCCATTCGCCTGTGGAGTCGTCGGCCTCGGAGGTGTTCGCGAAGTACTCAGCGCGCCAGAGATTGACGAATCTTGGCCAGTCCACGTCGGCGTCGGTGATTCGACGGGCCTCTCGGCACAGTGTGCTGTGAAAATCGGTCGCTGTGCCCTGGACGTCGAACAGCAGTGCTTTGATCTTCTCGCGCACTAGGCCTCCACTCCGAGATCACCTGACGGACTTCCTTCATTATTGCGGCTGCAGCGCCGGATTCGTGCTCGGTGAGCGCAAAGGCTCGACGCGTCGCAAAATAGACATCTATGGCCGACCGCGGATTTACCCCGACTCAGCTCGCCGCCCGAGCTGCCTACTTGCTGCGCGGAAACGACCTGGGCACGATGACCAGCGCTGCCCCGAAGCTGTATCCCCACATGTGGAGCTGGGACGCCGCGTTCGTGGCGGTAGGTCTGGCGCCGCTCAGCGTCGAACGGGCGGTAGTAGAGCTCGATACCTTGCTCTCGGCTCAGTGGAAGAACGGAATGATTCCGCACATCGTGTTCGCGAACGGTGTCGACGGCTACTTCCCCGGCCCGACGCGGTGGGATGTCAATGCGTTGGCAGAGCATGCTCCTTTGGGTACCGCTACATCGGGAATCACCCAACCCCCCGTTCACGCGATCGCGGTGCAGCGGATTCTCGATCATTCGCGTCGGCACGGACGTACGACGCGTGCGGTCGCGGAAGAGTTCCTCGACCGGCGCTGGAGCGATCTGGTTCGGTGGCACCGGTGGTTGGCGGAGGCCCGCGATCTCGACGGCAACGGCCGTATCGCGCTCTATCACGGGTGGGAATCTGGGATGGACAACTCTCCGCGGTGGGATCTGGCGTACGCGAATGTTGTTGCGGGACAAGTTCCTGCGTATCAGCGTGCTGATCTCGCTGTCGTGACGGACCTGTCTCAGCGGCCCACGGATAACGAATACGACCGCTACCTTTGGCTTCTCGAAGAGATGAAGGCCGTGCGGTACGAGGATTCTCAACTCGCCACTGCCATGAGTTTTGCCGTCGAGGACGTGTTTGTCAGTGCGGTTTTCTCGATGGCATGCGACGTCTTGGCAACTATCGGTGAGGAGCATTCGCGGCCGAACTCCGACGTCCGTGATCTGCGCGGTTGGGCAGATCGATTCCGGCAGGGCGTGATTGCCACCACCGATGAACGATCAGGTGCAGCAAAGGATTTCGATCTTCGCACCGGGCGATGGGTTCATACCGAGACCATCGCGATGTTTGCGCCGTTGCTGTGCGGCGGCCTGAGCCGCGATGCCGAGCGCGCTCTGTTGCGCACTTTCGAGGGGCCCAAATTCTGTGGTCACCCGGACATGCGGTTTGCTGTCCCACCGTCGACGTCTCCGGTTTCCGGCGATTTCCGTCCTCGGGAGTATTGGCGTGGCCCGGTGTGGCCGGTGATCACGTGGTTGTTCTCGTGGGCGTTCGCGCGTCGGGGGTGGGCCGAGAGATCGCACGTCTTACGTTCGGAGGGGTTGCGGCAGGCCAGCGATGGCAGTTTTGCCGAATACTACGAGCCTTTCACCGGTGAGCCGCTGGGCAGTATGCAACAGTCGTGGACCGCTGCGGCTGTTCTCGATTGGCTCGGTTGAGTGAACATTCCCTGAATTAGGGGACAAAACGGACTAGTCGACCTTAGTCTCGGGAAATGGTCGAGCGACGGATCGTCAGGACACTGGGCAAGCTCACCCCGATCGCGATGGCAGCTGCCATCGCGATCACGGCACCTGGCCTCGCCGCTGCCGACGCTCCCCGTGGCCCGGACGTCTCTTCGTGGCAACACGTGGACGGAACCGGAATCGACTGGTTCCAGGTCAAGGCGTCAGGGCACGAGTTCGCGATGGTCAAGGCCACCGAGTCGCTCAACTACGTCAATCCGTACTTCATCCAGGATTGCCTGGTCATGCGTGCTGCCGGCGTCTCGCGCGGGGCCTACCACTACGCAGACGTTCGCCAGTCCCCCGAAGCCCAGGCCGCCTTCTATTCGGCGATCGTCCTGGGTATCAACGGACCTGGTGACCTCCCGCCCGTTCTGGATCTCGAGGACGCGAAGGGACTGCCCGCCGGGCAGGTCATCGACTGGACTCATCGCTACTTGAATACAGTCCAGGCACTTACCGGGCGGCAGCCCATCATTTACACGTATCCCAACTTCTGGCGTACTCAGATGGCCAACACCACCGAGTTCAACCACTACCCGCTGTGGATCGCCGATTACAACGGGCAGAACGCACCGGGGCCGCTACCCGGCGGTTGGTCCAACTGGACTTTCTGGCAGTACACCAGCACCGGACGCATCCCCGGAATCACCGGAAACACAGATATCAACGTCTACAGCGGAGCCCAGGGCGATTTCGATCGCTACGCCAACAGTGTGGGGTTCGGCAGCAGCTAGGTTGCGGCGGGGCCTTTGGCTCCGTGGCGCCCGTTTCGGGCCCTTTCGCCCTCGAGGCATTTGTCGCGAGGCATGTGGAAGGGCCCTTTTCGACGCCCTTGCCTCGCTTGGCTGGTTAGTCCGGTTGTTGCTCGACAGTTACGAGAATTCTGCCGAACGGTAGCCACAGTCGCAGAATTTTCGACTAACTGAGCAGGATCAAAAGATAGCTGTGGCAGAAAATGAGCAGGACTGCTCTGCCTGAAAAGCTACAAAACGGACTTGAAGTTGGGTCTGAATTGAAGGCGGCCGCCCGGTTTCGGGCGAAGTTGGTGCCTCGCAATCCAATTATCGGAGCCTCGGGATGCTTCGTTACCGGCAGCCGTCGCTGAGTGTGGTCTGGATCAATTCGATCAATTTCGACGGGCTCGCACGCGTGATCGGACTCCATGCAGGACGGGGTTTCCGAACGTCGTTCGAGGGTCTGTGGCGCATCCAACAGGCCTTATCCATATTGGGCATTTGTCCAGATTCCGTATCTTCCTCGAGGTTGGTCGTCACCCGATCTGGTCAGCGGAAAGGGTGAATGTCATCGCGTTCGCCGCGGTGCCGTACTCCGGGGGCTGAATTGTCCGCTCGAACAACACTGTTCCTCGAAGCTTGTCCGATCTACGAACAAAAACGTCGATCGGTCTGCTTTGTCTGACTTTCGATGGGCAAGCTCCCGGTTATCTGTTATCTTGTTCCTGATAACTGGAAGGTTGCTCTCGATTTGCGCGGATTTCGGGGGCCAAGGTCCTGTTCAGGGCGGCTCTTCCAACACGCAGGTGTTTCCGAAGAGGAGCTCGAATGACAGGACCGGCAACAGCGTCCGGTGTGAGGTCGATCAGCCGAAAACAGGCGCATCGACCCGAACCAACCGATCAACCGGGAGTTCGCGCCAGCGCTCTCGCATCTCCGTCCATTGAACATCGATCAGGCACATCCTGGGGAGTAAGAAATGCCTAACGACATACCGCCGACAAGGTCGGCCTTATTCACCGCAGGGCTCCCGTCCTGGGTGCGAGCGTGGACGGTGGTGTGGACCGCCATCGCGATGATTCTCGGCCTCTCCGGCGCGACGGCAGTAGCTGCATCAGCGCAGCCGGCCGCAACGCTCGGCGGTCCCGTTCAGGCTCAGACGCCGGCTCGCGCTGCTGTCCTGCCGGACGAGCAACCGCCCACGGGCTGTGCGTTCAGTGCGCCCAATACCGGCAATCTCTCGCAGAACATCTGCTGGATCGATATGTCGACGTTCAACCAGGCTGCCGCAACCTCAGCAGCTGGACAGCCGATGACGGTCAAGCTGACGGATATCTACTCCATCAGCTTCAATGCCAAGCTGGTCAACTCGATCGACGGATCTACGACAAAGCCGCATACGGGCGTCACTGCGCGTCCCTTGCCTGCCGAGGCGAAATACTCGTCGCTCGGCACTGTCGCGTATACGGGTGTTCCCAACACAGTCAAGCCTGCTTTGTACCAAACGGTTCCGGACATGAACGGGTCGACGAGGGTCCAGTCCGGCGGAACAGTCAAGCTCGACAATATCGTGATGAATGGGCCCAACGGAGCCGTCAACAACTACGGGCTTGTTGTGGCGGATGCCGAATCGACGGACCCTGTTGCCGCAAACAACAAGGAATTCCTGTCGTTCCAGTCGGACAAGAGCTTCCGTCAGATCGATCGCACCATGGGTATACCCGGAACTGCCGGATGGCCGCCGATTCGGGCCTGCAACGGCACGGTCGGGGGTGCCGATGGACTGACCGGGTTGGGAACGAACTCGGTTCGGTGCGACTCGTGGTGGGACAACGATTTCAGCAAGAATTACTCACCTGGAGCGGTAGTACTGGCTGCGACAGCGCCGACTTCCTTCGCGGGCACTTTCGGAAACACCACGGATTCAACGTCCCGACAGGGTGTTGCGTTCGGCATCTTGTTGCCGAGGGTCAAGATCGACAAGGAACTTACGCGAGTCAGTCCTGGCGACGACTTCACCATCGGAACAAGCACCGGTACTTTCGCCGATGCAAATGCTGCGAGCGGACAGGTGCTCAAGACCACCGATACCGGAGCTACGGATACCACCGCGTCCACCGGTTGGCGGATGCTCCTCGCTGACACGACGCCTACCCCCGTCACGTTCTGGGAGAAGCCCACTACTTCGGCGACCAAGACCGCGAACTACGCGACGAAGTGGGACTGCCAGGTCAATGGTGTGGCCAAGAATCTTCAAGCTGGTGGAGTTGCGCAGACAGCATTAGCACCTGGTGACAACGCGTACTGCAAGATCATCAATACCCCGGTTCTCGTGAAGAAGTCGTCGTCACCACCTACCGGTGAGACGGTCAATATCGGCCAAACAATCACCTACACTCTGAATTTCGAGAATCCCGGCACTGCGCCGGCACCGATCGACTACACGGACTTCCTCGCCGACGTCATTGATGACGGAACGGTTGCGGTCGGTGCTGCTACCGGCGGACTCACCGCTGCATTGGATGGCGCCGACAAAATCAAAGTCGGCGGCACATTGCCAGCCGGCGGCAAAGGGACAGTCACCTACACCGTCACGGTCAAAGACGGTGGTAACAAAGTCCTGAACAACTACCTCGTTCCGGGGACAACAACTCCTCCCACAACATGCGATCCTGCAACCAATCTCTGCACGACGCATCCCATGCCCGGGTTCACAGTCGCGAAGACCGCTGTGCCCGCGACAGGTTCGACGGTTCAGGCCGGCGATACCATTACGTACACGGTCACCGGTGCTAACACCGGCAAGACGGCCCTGACTCCCGCGACGATCAAAGACGATCTGAGTGCGGTTCTCAACAATGCCGCCATCGTTCCGGGCTCGCTGAAGGCGACCGTCGACGGTGCTGCTGTCGCTGCTCCGACCCTGTCGGGCAGCATTTTGTCGTGGTCCGCCAATCTCCAGGCTGGTAAGTCTGTTGTTCTGACCTACCAGGTGAAGGTCAATGCCGGCGTTGCCGCGGGCACGGTTCTGAACAACAAGGTCACCGGTACTGCGAAGCCACCCACCGGTCCGGACATCACTCCTCCTACGGTGGAGACGAATCACTCGGTTCCCGGCTTCAAACTGGAGAAGACTGCTGATCCGATTTCCGGTTCGACGGTTCAGGCCGGCGAGTCGATCAAGTACACCGTCACCGGAACCAACACCGGTAAGACGAAGCTCGATCCGGTAAAGATCAACGATGATCTGGGTGCGGTTCTCAATAACGCCGCTGTCGTTCCCGGTTCGCTGAAGGCGGCCGTCGACGGTGCTCCTGCCGCTGATCCGACTCTGTCGGGCACCACCCTTTCGTGGACTGGTTTTCTCGAAGCCGGTAAGTCCGTCGTTCTCACCTATGAGGTGAAGGTCAACGACGGCGTTGCCGCGGGCACAGTCTTGAACAACAAGGTCACCGGTACTGCGAAGCCGCCGACCGGTCCGGAGATCACTCCTCCTCCGGTGGAAACGAATCACTCGGTTCCCGGTTTCACTGTCGCGAAGGCTGCCGATCCTGCGTCGGGTACCAATGTTGCTGCTGGTCAGACGATCACGTACACGGTGACGGGTGCGAACACGGGTAACACGACTCTTGATCCGGTGGTGTTGACCGATGATCTGTCGAAGGTTCTCGACAATGCGGCGTTGGTGGACGGTTCGCTCAAGGCAACTGTCGACGGTGTCGACGGGACTGCTCCGACCCTGTCGGGGACGACGCTCTCGTGGACTGGTGTGCTCGAGGCTGGTAAGTCGGTTGTTCTGACCTATCAGGTGAAGATCAACGATGGTGTTGTCGGCGGGGTTCTGATCAACAACAAGGTCACCGGTACTGCGAAGCCGCCGACGGGTCCGGAGATCACTCCTCCGCCGGTGACGACCGAGCATCCGGTGGTGTCTCCGAAGATTGCTGTGGTGAAGTCTTCTGATCCGGTGTCGGGTTCGAATGTTGTTGCCGGTCAGGACATCAAGTACACGCTTACGTTCACGAACACCGGTAACGGTGCGGGTGAGGTGGCGTACTTCGATGATTTGCGTCAGGTTGTGGACGAGGGTGCATTGAGTGGTTTGACTGCTGATGCTCCGTTGGTTGCGACGATGGTCGGCGGCGATGGTTTCTCGGTGACGGGAACCTTGGCGGCCGGTGAGAGCAAGTCGGTGACGTATTCGGTGAAGGTCAATGCCGATGTGGTCGGTGGGGTGTTCGTGAACAACTTCGTTGTTCCGGGTACGACTCCGCCGGTTGATCCTCCGGAGGTGTGTGATCCGGCGACGCAGCTGTGCACGACGCATCCGGTGGTCTCTCCGAAGATTGCTGTGGTGAAGTCTTCTGATCCGGTGTCGGGTTCGAATGTTGTTGCCGGTCAGGACATCAAGTACACGCTTACGTTCTCGAACACCGGTAACGGTGCGGGTGAGGTGGCGTACTTCGATGATTTGCGTCAGGTTGTGGACAAGGGTGCATTGAGTGGTTTGGCTGCTGATGCTCCGTTGGTTGCGACGATGGTCGGCGGCGATGGTTTCTCGGTGACGGGGACCTTGGCGGCCGGTGAAACGAAGACGGTGACGTATTCGGTGAAGGTCAATGCCGATGTGGTCGGTGGGGTGTTCGTGAACAACTTCGTTGTTCCGGGTACGACTCCGCCGGTTGATCCTCCGGAGGTGTGTGATCCGGCGACGCAGCTGTGCACGACGCATCCGGTGGTCTCTCCGAAGATCGCTGTGGTGAAGTCTTCTGATCCGGCCTCGGGTTCGAATGTTGTTGCCGGTCAGGACATCAAGTACACGCTTACGTTCTCGAACACCGGTAACGGTGCGGGTGAGGTCGCGTACTTCGATGATTTGCGTCAGGTTGTGGACAAGGGTGCATTGAGTGGTTTGACTGCTGATGCTCCGTTGGTTGCGACGATGGTCGGCGGCGATGGTTTCTCGGTGACGGGAACCTTGGCGGCCGGCGAAACGAAGACGGTGACGTATTCGGTGAAGGTCAATGCCGATGTGGTCGGTGGGGTGTTCGTGAACAACTTCGTTGTTCCGGGTACGACTCCGCCGGTTGATCCTCCGGAGGTGTGTGATCCGGCGACGCAGCTGTGCACGACGCATCCGGTGAAGGTTCCGGGGTTCACGGTCGCGAAGGCTTCCGATCCTGCGTCGGGTACCAATGTTGCTGCTGGTCAGACGATCACGTACACGGTGACCGGTTCCAACACGGGTAACACGACCCTTGATCCGGTGGTGTTGACCGATGATCTGTCGAAGGTTCTCGACAACGCGGCGTTGGTGGACGGTTCGCTCAAGGCAACGGTCGACGGTGTCGACGCGACTGCTCCGACCCTGTCGGGTACGACGTTGAGTTGGACGGGTGCACTCGAGGCCGGTAAGTCGGTTGTTCTGACCTATCAGGTGAAGATCAACGACGGTGTTGTCGGCGGCGTTCTGATCAACAACAAGGTCACCGGTACTGCGAAGCCGCCGACGGGTCCGGAGATCACTCCTCCGCCGGTGACGACCGAGAATCCGGTGAAGGTTCCGGGGTTCACGGTCGCGAAGGCTGCTGATCCGGTGTCGGGTACCAATGTCGCTGCGGGTCAGACGATCACGTACACCGTGACCGGTTCCAACACGGGTAACACGACCCTTGATCCGGTGGTGTTGACCGATGATCTGTCGAAGGTTCTCGACAACGCGGCGTTGGTGGACGGTTCGCTCAAGGCGACTGTCGACGGTGTCGACGGGACTGCTCCGACCCTGTCGGGTACGACGTTGAGTTGGACGGGTGCACTCGAGGCCGGTAAGTCGGTTGTTCTGACCTATCAGGTGAAGATCAACGACGGTGTTGTCGGCGGGGTTCTGATCAACAACAAGGTCACCGGTACTGCGAAGCCGCCGACGGGTCCGGAGATCACTCCTCCGCCGGTGACGACCGAGCATCCGGTGGTGTCTCCGAAGATTGCTGTGGTGAAGTCTTCTGATCCGGTGTCGGGTTCGAATGTTGTTGCCGGTCAGGACATCAAGTACACGCTCACGTTCTCGAACACCGGTAACGGTGCGGGTGAGGTCGCGTACTTCGATGATCTGCGTGGTCTGCTCGATGATGCTGATCTGGTTGCGGGCAGCTTGAGTGCTGATGCTCCGTTGACTGCTGCGATGGTCGGCACGGATGGTTTCTCGGTGACGGGATCCCTTGCGGCCGGTGAGAGCAAGACGGTGACGTACACCGTCACGGTCAAGGCTGATGCCGATCGCGTTGCGGCGAATGCCGACAACACGGTGCTCAACTTCGTTGTTCCGGGTACGACTCCGCCGGTTGATCCTCCGGAGGTGTGTGATCCGGCGACGCAGCTGTGCACGACGCATCCGGTTCAGGTTCCGGGGTTCACTGTCGCGAAGGCTGCCGATCCTGCGTCGGGTACCAATGTCGCTGCTGGTCAGACGATCACGTACACGGTGACCGGTTCTAACACGGGTAACACGACTCTCGATCCGGTGGTGTTGACCGATGATCTGTCGAAGGTTCTCGACAACGCGACGTTGGTGGACGGTTCGCTCAAAGCAACTGTCGACGGTGTCGACGGTGCTGCTCCGACCCTGTCGGGCACCACGCTCACCTGGACCGGTGCATTGGAAGCCGGTAAGTCGGTTGTCCTGACCTACCAGGTGAAGATCAACGATGGTGTCGCCGGCGGGGTTCTGATCAACAACAAGGTCACTGGTACTGCGAAGCCGCCGACGGGTCCGGAGATCACTCCTCCGCCGGTGACGACCGAACACCCGGTGAAGGTTCCGGGGTTCACGGTCGCGAAGGCTGCTGATCCGGTGTCGGGTACCAATGTTGCTGCGGGTCAGACGATCACGTATACGGTGACCGGTTCCAACACGGGTAACACGACCCTTGATCCGGTGGTGTTGACCGATGATCTGTCGAAGGTTCTCGACAACGCGACGTTGGTGGACGGTTCGCTGAAGGCGACTGTTGACGGTGTCGACGGTGCTGCTCCGACCCTGTCGGGCACCACGCTCACCTGGACCGGTGCATTGGAAGCCGGTAAGTCGGTTGTCCTGACCTACCAGGTGAAGATCAACGATGGTGTCGCCGGTGGCACGTTGATCAACAACAAGGTCACCGGTACTGCGAAGCCGCCGACCGGTCCGGAGATCACTCCTCCGCCCGTGACGACCGAACACCCGGTGGATGGCACACCCGCGATCGAGGTACTGAAGTCCTCTGTTCCGTCCACCACGAACCGTGTGGTTGGCGGCCAGGAGATCACGTACACGCTCACGTTCAAGAATGTGGGCACCGCGGATGGTGAGGTCAGCTTCTACGACGATCTCACCGACGTTCTCGACGATGCAGTAATGACGAAGGATCCGGCTACCACTTCCACGCTGGTTGTTTCGGGTGTCGTCGACAACGTCTTCACGGTCACCGGAAAGCTGGCCAAGGGCGAGACCGCGACAGTGACGTACACCGTCAAGGTCAATCCTGAGATCGGAACGTTGTCAGGTCCCGGATTCACTCCGGGTGTCCTGAACAACTACCTGGTGGTTGGTGGCGAGAACCCGCCAGTGGACTGTGTCCCGGGCGACGCTCTCTGCACCGAACACCCGATAGACCCGCCGGAGACCACCACTACGGTGCCGCCGACGACCACCACGACGCCGCCGGTCACGACGGAGCCCTGTGTTCCTCCGACGACGACCACGCGGATGGTTCCGACGACAACGGTTGCGACGACGACGGCTAGCGCGATCACTGCCGGTGACGCTGATGTGACCGGTACGGAGGAATCCACCACCGCGGAGGAGACCACCACAGAGGAGACCACGACAGAAGAAGTTGTCGCGGAAGAGATTGTGGATCCGTGTGGCGTGACGACAACGACGCCGCCGACGACAACGCCGCCGGTCACGACAGTTCCGCCGACCACGACGGTTCCGAACACGACGGTGCCGGTTACACCGACGATCATCATTCCCCCGATCGTCGTTGTGCCTCCGATCGTCGTACCGCCGACGGTTCCGGGTCAGCCGGTTCCGAGCACGGTTCCGGGACAGCCGAAGCCGCCGACAGCAAACCCGGGTCAGCCGGGTCAGCCGAAGCCGTCTGCTCCTCAGGGCGGGACGATCAACTCGGGTGGTGGCGCTGGTGAGAGTGGCGTGAACACCGGGTTGCTCGCAGCAGGTGGATTGGTTCTGCTGCTGGCGCTGGGAACGGGTGTTGTTCTCCTGACGCGTAAGCGTCGCGAGGACGGTGACAACTGATTCTCTTGAGAATCTGAGGTAAACGACGTGGGGCAGATCGCAGAGTATGCGATCTGCCCCACAGTCGTTTTCGTGTGTGTTACGAGCCGAGCCGAGATCCGTCCTTCTTCCAGGCTGCAACTACCGACGGGCGAGGCTGGGCGGAACCACCGTCGGGCCAATGGGATGCGGGGCTTTCGATGCTGGCGTCGTCGGTCTCGCCGGGGTGCTGGACGCAGACGATGACGCGCTTCTCGTCCACGATGGGGCCGCAGGTTTCGGCGCCGACGGGAACGGTGAGGAACTGCTTTGTCTCACCGCGGTTTTCGCCTTCGAGGACAACGCTGAACAGCCCGTCGTTGGACTTGAGTGCGTTGCCGTCGGTGGAGATCCACAGATTGCCGTGCGGGTCGAAGGCAAGGTTGTCCGGGCATGAGATGGGGCTGACCTTGCTCTTGTCGAACCCGCCGAAGTAAGTATCGGCTGTGGCCGGATCTCCGCAGACGAGAAGAAGATTCCAGCCGAAGGTGGTGCCGGCGTGGTCGTCGGTGATTTCGAGGACCTGGCCGTTCTTGTTGTTGTTCCTCGGGTTCGCCTCGTCGGCCGCGGCGCCACCGTCGACTCCGCGCTTGGTGTTGTTGGTCAGTGCGACGTAAACCTTGCCGCTCTTCGGGTTTGCCTCGAAGTCCTCGGGGCGATCCATCTTCGTTGCCCCGACCTTGTCACCGGCCTGGCGGGTGAAGACGGCGACCTCTTCGGCGCTCATACCGTCTACCAGCGATTCGCCCTTGCCGTCTTCGCCGGTGCGCAGGATGGCTACCCACTCGCCGGTTCCGTCGAACTTGCCGTCCGACGGAAGTTTGCCGCTGCCGTCGATCTCGCCGGCGGAGTTTCCGCTGAGCTTTGCGACGTACAGTGTTCCGGCGTCGAGCAGAGTCATGTTGTGGCGCATGGCTGCTTGACTCTTGCCGTCCTGCATCTTTCGGCTGGAGACGAACTTGTACATGTAGTCGAAGCGCTCGTCGTCGCCGCTGTAGGCGACGACGGTGCCGTCCGCCGTGATGTAAATGGTGGCGGCTTCGTGCTTGAAACGTCCGAGCGCTGTGTGCTTGATCGGAGTCGACGACGGATCCCAGGGATCGATCTCGACGACGTATCCGAATCGGTTGACCTCGTTGGGTTCTGCGACCAGATCGAACCGCTTGTCGAAGCGTTCCCACTTGCGCTCGGAAGCGGCGCCGGCAAGACCGTAGCGCTTCAGTCGCGCTGCGACCGTGGGATCGGTGACACCCTCGGCGTTCGCGAAGTACTGGTTGAAGTTCTCTTCGCCGGAAAGCACTGTGCCCCAGGGGGTGACGCCGCCGGCGCAATTGTTGAGGGTGCCGAGCACTTTGGTTCCCGTGGGATCGGCACTCGTCTTGAGGAAGTCGCTACCTGCAGCGGGGCCGGTCACGACAAATTCCGTGGTTCCGGTGATGCGGCGGTTGTTCGATCCGATCTCCGGTACGAGCTTGCCGTTGTCGGATTCGCCCTTGACCTGGACGACCGACAGTCCGTGGCTGGCGAGGCCGATCTTGAACTGCTCCTCGGTCGGGTTCTCCGCATCGTAGCCGCGGAACATCGCCGGCTCGGTGGAGTATTCGTGATTGACCACGAGTAGGTAGGTGTTGGGCTGCCCGTCGACCGGGAGCAATCCGGCGAAGTCGTTGTTGAATCCGAACTGCAGTTCCTGCGCTGCCGCAGTCTGCTTGTCGAAGTCGAAAGCCGGGGCGCCGGCGAGAACGGCGTCACCCCAGCGAATCACGACGGCTTGATCGTATCCGTCAGGGACGGTGACCTTGTCTTCCTTGTTGGGCGCGACAGCGCTGAAGTTCGTCCCCGTTGGTGTCGATCCGCCGCTGCTGCCGCTCGTCGAACCGGTTCCCGGTTCCGCACTTGCGGATTCGTCCGAACACGCGACGAGGGCGCTGCCCGCTCCCACCGCGAGGACTGCCATGCCGCTGCCCCGGAGCAAGCCGCGACGACTCAGCGCTGTGCGTGCGATGTCGCGGAAGTACTCGCCGCCCGAGGTGTTGGGGACCTCGTGAGAGCACGCGTTTCCGCACTTGTACTGGCAGGTGATCGACGCGCGCGCAGACACGCCGTCGTGTTTGACGAACAAGGCCAAAGGCTTGATAGCCACCGTGAACTCCCGAGATTCGATGTACGGACTTCGGGAACCGTAGAAGCTCTAAGCAAGGGTAAAGGAACGTAAAAATGAACGGCAAAACAACGAGGTGACCCTTACCCGCGGTTTACGACGCGTCCCCGCGGGGACGTCGCATGACATTTGTCATCGCTGATCCGTGACGGTGTCACCGCAGGTGATGACGCTGTGCACTGTTTTCGGCTCTGACTTCCCGCGAAGCTTGGATGCATGAGAGAACCACATGAGGGAAGCCTCCTGACGGACCTGATGGACATCGGACCCGCACCCACGATGGGCCGCGAACTTGTTGTGATCGTCGTGAATATCGCGATCATCGGAGTGCTGTTCGCGATCATCGGCTCCAATCCCGTGTTCTGGATTCTTGTTGCCGCTCTCGCTGTCTATGCGGGTATCCGATTCGTGATCGGACTGCGCGGCTGGAACCGAGCGGAGGCGCAGCGATGAAGGGCGATCCCGTGATCGACGTAGTCGGAATGTCGCGGCGTTACGGCTCCGGTAAGGAGGCGTTCGATGCTGTTCGCAATCTGGATCTGAGTGTTCAGGAAGGCGAGCTGTTCGGCCTCCTCGGAACCAATGGTGCCGGCAAGACATCCACCCTCGAAGTGATTCAGGGTCTTTCACGAGCCAGTGCCGGAACGGTGCGCGTTCTGGGCATGGATCCGGTGCGCAACCGCAAGCAGATTCGCCCGTCGCTTGGCATCATGCTTCAGAAGGGTGGCTTGCCCCAAGACCTGACTGCTCGTGAGAGTTTGGCGATGTGGGCCGGAACCTGCTCGAATCCGCTGCCCGTGGACGAGGTGCTCGAGCGCGTGGACATGCGTGACCGTGGTGATACCCGCGTGAAGTTCCTCTCGGGAGGTGAGGCGCGGCGACTGGATCTGGCGTGCGCGATCATCGGCCGGCCACTCGTCCTGTTTCTCGACGAGCCGACTACTGGTTTGGATCCCGAAAGTCGATGTAACACTTGGCAATTGATCGCTGACTTGAAAGCGTCGGGCGTCACCATCATGTTGACGACGCATTACCTGGACGAAGCCGAGTCCCTGTGCGACCAGTTGGCGATCATGCACCGAGGATCGGTGGTGCGCAGCGGAACCGTGGCGGACGTCGTCGCGGATCATCCTGCCCAGATCAAACTGCACCGTCCCGGTCTTCCGCTCCCGGCCCTGGCCGGCGCGGAGGTACGCGTCGAAAACGATCTGGTGGTGATCACCACTCGCACAGTGCAGGAGACGCTGACGGAACTGCTGCTGTGGGCACAGCACAACAACATCCTGCTGACCGGCCTGGATGCCCGCGCGGCATCCCTGGAGACCGTATTCCTCTCCATTGCAGACCAATTCGATCATCACGCAACTCTCGAAGGAGCGTCAGCATGAACCGCATAGCAACCCTGTCTCGTTCGGAGTTCACGCTCCTGGGACGAAATCGACTGTTGCTCTTCAACGCAATCGTCCTCCCGTTGATCTTTCCCGTGGGGATGCTGTACCTGTCGCGCGATGGCGGGTTGTCCGACAAGTCGGTGTCGGCAGGCCTCGAGGTGTTTGCACTCTTCCTGCTCGTGTTCGTGGTCTTCTACAACCTCCTGTCGGTGTACGCGACGCGTCGTGACGAGTTGGTTCTCAAGCGACTACGGACAGGGGAATGCAGCGACGCCGAGATCCTCGCGGGCCCGGCAGTGCCGTCGTGGGTTCTCACCGGCCTGTTGACGGTGGTGATCGGAATCGCCGTGATGGTTCTGGGCGGTAGTGCTCCGGTCAATCCGGTCCTGGTGCTGGTCGCGGTGATCGGCGGCGCCGCGCTCTTCACGGCGCTGGCGTTGATCACTTCGGCTGTCACGCGAAATGCAGAGGCGGCGCAGATCACCTGCATGCCGATTCTGATTCTGGCGACGGCAGGTATGTCCTCGATCAGGAATGTCGTGCCGGACAACGTTGCTCGCATTCTCGATTTCACTCCGCTGGCCGCAGTAGTGGACCTTCTCAATCTCGGATGGCTGGGGCGGACCACTGGCGAACTGGCTGATCTGGGCGATGCGCCCGGTGCGGCAGCGGGATTTGTCGACACCTTCGGTTCGGCTGCGCAACCGCTGTTGGTCATGCTGGCGTGGATCGTCGGTTCGGTTCTGATCGCGAACGTCCACTTCCGCTGGGAACCGCGTTCGTAGAACTCTGAGAAGCGTTCGTAGAACTCTGAGAAGGTAGTGGGCATGATCGCGCAGAACTTCGGACGCTGGAATCCGAGACGGACGTGGCGAACCGCGTCGAACGTCGACAAGGTTCGCCTCTACACGCGGCAATCGTTCATCATGGTCGCAGTGGTTTTCGGTGGCTTCGGTGCGGTCACCGAGGTCGTTGCGGATCGGTACCTGTCGGGTGTCTTCCTCGGAATCAGTGCCGTTGCGTGCGTCATCGCCGTGTCTCGGATGCCTGATCTGGGCGGAGTCGTGGCCAAGCCCGTCCAGATTCCTCTTGCCGTGATGACGTTGTCGGCGTTCTGCTCGGCGGGAATTGCCTTGGGAAGCAATGGCGAGAACGGCCCGTACTTCTGGCTGGCGGCAATCCTTGTCGTGCCCCTTGCGGGGTTGACGTCGTTGCGCTGGCTGATCGTGGGCTCGGTGGCCGCCGGGGTTGTATTGGGACTGCTTGCGGGTCCGGAAAGCGGCGTGTCCGTCGGAATCGTCGCCGCCTTCATGGGGCTGACCGTCTACATGTCGGTGTGGCTGCTGCGGATGGTCACCGAATTGGACGAGGCACGCGGAGCCGCTGCCGCTCTGTCCGTCGCCGAGGAACGGTTGCGATTTTCACGCGATCTCCATGACGTCGTCGGGCGGGCACTGTCTGCAATTGCGGTGAAAAGTGAACTTGCAGCTACTCTTTCACGGCGCGGCGACGATCGTGCCGCCGCGCAGATGGACGAAGTACGCGAACTTGCGCAAGATTCACTCGACGAAGCGCGCGAGTTGGTTCGGGGATACCGGTCCATCGCCTTGGCGTCCGAGCTGGCCGGTGCGCAGTCTCTGCTCGAGGCCGCCGGAATCTCCACTGCGATACGTGGATCGGCAGATCAGCTGCCGGTGGAACTGGCCGAAGCTGCCGCCTGGGTCGTCCGTGAAGGCGTCACCAACATTCTCCGGCACTCCAGTGCCGAGAATTGCAGCATCGAAGTGTTCGCGGACGGCGTCGTGATCGCCAACGACGGCGCACGGATCGCAGAGCCGAACAACGGAACCGGCCTGAACGGATTGCGCGAGCGCGTCGGCGCCGTCGGAGGAATTGTCGAAACCGTGCAGGACGAAGATCGCTTCACCCTCACCGCCCACTTTCCGTCCCGAACGAAGGAGTCTCGGTGACCGAGCCGATCAAGGTACTGCTGGCCGACGACGAGAATCTGATCCGCTCGGCTCTGGCCATGATGTTGTCGCTCGAGGACGACATCGTTGTCGTCGCGGAAGCCGAATCCGGCGAGGATGCCGTGGTCGCTGCTGCAAAACATCAACCTGACGTAGCCGTGCTCGACCTTCAAATGGCAGGTATCGACGGCATCGAGACGGCGCAACAGATTGCGCAGAGGGTCTCGGGGTGCGTCTCGATCATCGTGACGAGCCACGGGCGTCCCGGGTATCTGAAGAAGGCACTGTCAGCGGGCGTCCGAGGATTTCTGCCGAAGACGACGCCTGCGGCGACGCTCGCCGAGGTGGTCCGCAGCGTCCACGCGGGCGGGCGGTACGTCGATCCGTCGTTGGCTGCCGAGGCAATCGGCGCCGGCGACTCGCCGCTTACTCCGCGCGAAGCGGACGTACTCGAGTACGCGGCCGACGGAGCATCCATCGAGCAGATCGCTTCCCGGGCACACCTGTCTGCGGGTACCACCCGAAACTATCTGTCGTCAGCTGTCACCAAACTCGGTGCAGCCAATCGGCACGAAGCCGCAGTGATCGCCCGCCGGCAGGGGTGGATTTAGGGCCTTCGGCCCCGTGCGCCTTTCTGGTTGCGGGCACTACCAAAAAGGCGCACAGGGCCGAAGGCCCTGCGATGTCGAGAATCCCCGACTTGCTTCGTCCCTGTAGTGAAGTGCGACCAGAATGGGTGGCACCGACACAGAGGAGATTCACGATGGCCAAGTACTTGCTGCTCAAGCACTACCGCGGCGCTCCGGCTGCAGTCAACGACGTGCCGATGGACCAGTGGACGCCGGACGAGATCACTGCCCACGTGAAGTACATGCAGGACTTCGCGGATCGGCTCGAGAAGGCGGGCGAGTTCGTCGACGGTCAGGCTCTCGCTCCTGAGGGCACCTTTGTCCGATACGACGGTGAGGGTCGCCCCCCGGTCACCGACGGTCCGTTCGCGGAAACCAAGGACCTCATTGCCGGCTGGATGGTGATCGACGTCGACAACTACGACCGTGCCGTCCAATTGGCCGGCGAGCTCTCGGCCGCGCCCGGCGCAGGCGGGAAGCCGATTCACGAATGGCTCGAACTGCGCCCGTTCCTGACCGAGCCGCCGACCATCACGGACTGAAACCTGTCATGGACGACGCCCTGCTTCGGAGTCTGACTCCGAGCGTGCTCGGCATCCTCGTCCGCCGCGGAGCAGATTTCGCGTCGGCCGAGGACGCCGTGCAGGACGCTCTGCTCGAGGCGGTCAGGGTCTGGCCGGACAACCCGCCGCGGGACCCGAAGGGCTGGCTGGTCACGGTGGCCTGGCGGCGGTTCCTCGACGGGATCCGGTCGGATGCGGCTCGCCGTAAGCGGGAGTTTCTGGCTGACGAGCAGCCAGGCGAGCGGCCGGTCAGCGGGTCGGTGCCGGGCGTGGACGACACACTCCAGCTCTACTTTCTGTGCGCGCACCCGTCGTTGACGCCGTCGTCCGCCGTCGCACTCACGCTGCGCGCTGTCGGCGGGCTGACCACCCGCCAGATTGCGCAGGCCTACCTGGTGCCCGAGGCGACTATGGCTCAGCGCATCAGCCGAGCCAAGCGCACGGTCTCCGGCGTCCGGTTCGAGCAACCCGGCGATGTCGCCACCGTCCTGCGTGTCCTCTATCTGGTCTTCAACGAGGGGTACTCCGGCGACGTCGACCTGGCTGCCGAGGCCATCCGGCTCACCCGGCAGTTGGCGGCCGCGATCGATCACCCCGAAGTCGCAGGGTTGCTCGCACTGATGCTGCTCCATCACGCTCGTCGAGCCGCGCGAACTGCCGCGGACGGCAGTCT
Organism: Rhodococcus sp. MEB032; assembly: GCF_030208925.1. Lineage (NCBI taxonomy): Bacteria > Bacillati > Actinomycetota > Actinomycetes > Mycobacteriales > Nocardiaceae > Rhodococcus > Rhodococcus sp. MEB032. Next base: position 54,386 of record NZ_JARVSY010000040.1, on the reverse strand, counting down.
GGTTCCGCTAGCCGAGCAGGATCGCAGCCGGTGGGACACCGATTCGATTGCCGAAGGAGTCGCAATCCTCCAGTCAGCTCTCGCCCGCGACCGGCTCGGTGAGTTCCAGGCCCAGGCCGCCATTGCCGCACTCCATGCCGACGCTTTCACAGCAGACGAGACCGACTGGGTGCAGATCGTGGAGTGGTACGACGAACTCGCAGCCTTGACCGACAGCCCGATCGTCCGGCTCAACCGAGCGGTGGCGGTCGGCGAGGCAGACGGACCACGCGCCGGATTGGCAGCTCTTGCAGCGCTGGACGATTCACTTCCACGCCATGCCGCAGTCGAGGCCTATCTGCGTGAACGCGACGGAGATCTCGAGTCGGCGGCGAGGTTGTATGCCGATGCAGCGCACAAGGCATCCAACCTCGCCGAACGCGACCATCTGATGCTTCAGGCGTCCAGGATCAACGCCCGTCGATCTCCTGCAAGCGCCCCTGAGTCAGAGAACCTGTGAGAGGAACGCTTGCAGTCGATCTGTTTCGGGATCGTCGAAAAGCTGTTCCGGAGTACCGGTTTCGACAACGGCACCGCGATCCATGAACAGCACCTTGTCGGAAACGGAACGCGCGAAACCCATTTCGTGCGTCACGACGACCATAGTCATGCCGGACTTCGCGAGATCGGCCATCAATGCCAGAACACCCTTGACCAGTTCGGGGTCGAGAGCTGACGTCGCCTCGTCGAAGAACATGACCTCGGGCTTCATCGCCAGGGCGCGGGCAATTGCGACGCGCTGCTGCTGACCACCCGAAAGGTTGCCGGGCCGCGAGTCGGCCTTCTCCCTGAGCCCCACCAGATCCAGCTGCTCGAGCGCGAGCGCCCGAGCTTGCTCCTTCGACAAACCCTTGAGCTTGTTCGGCCCGAGTGCGATGTTCTCGGCGACGGTCTTGTGTGGGAACAGGTTGAAGTGCTGGAACACCATGCCGATCCGCTGGCGTAGCTCGTCGGGGTTGTCCTTCAGGACGGACTTCCCGTCGAGCAGCACGTCACCCTGCTCGGGCTCGTGCAGACGGTTCAGCACGCGCAGGAGCGTCGACTTGCCCGAACCGGAGGGCCCGATGACGGTGACGGTGTTTCCGGCGTCGACGTGCAGGTTGACGCCGCGAAGCACCTTGTTGGTACCGAAGGACAGATGCAGGTCCTTGCCGGTGAGCGATACGGACTTCAGTTCAGAGCTGGTGGTCATGTCCTCAGCCCCTTTCCACGACGATGGCCTGCTCGAGCGGATCCAACGTGCCTGAAGTGTCGGCGCGTCCGGTCCGGAGTCGGTTGTCGATGTAGTTGACGAGGTGCGTCAGCGGGATGGTCAGAGCAAGGTAGAACAAGCCTGCCGCAACGAGCGGGGACAGGCTGCCGGTCTGGGCGTTGAGATCACGTCCGACGGCAAAGAGTTCCCGCTGGGTGACGAGCAGACCGAGGAAGTAGATCAGCGACGAGTCCTTGATCAGCGAGATGAACTGGTTCATCAACGCCGGCAGAACGCGTCGTACACCCTGCGGGATGACGACCAGCGACATGGACTTTCGGTAGCTGAAACCGAGGGCACGTGAAGCCTCGAGCTGCCCGGACTCGACGCTCTGGATTCCGGATCTGAAGATCTCACCGATGTATGCCGACGCGAGCAGTGACAGTGCCGCGACACCGAGCCAGTACGGATTGCTACCGGTGATTCCCTTAACGATCGGTCCGACGCCGAGCCCGATGATCAAGATGATGACGACTGCGGGCAGGCCACGGAAGATGTCGGTGTAGACGCGGGCCGGCCAGCGCAGCCAACGGGTGCGCGAGATACCGGCGACAGCGAGCAGCATGCCGAGGATCGTGCCGATGATGCCGGACGCGAGCGCAAGGATCAGGGTGTTGGGAAGACCGGTCTTGAGGAGATCGGGGAATGCCTTCTTGTACAGATCCCAGTCGAAGAACGTGTCCTTGAGCTGTTCGAGCGTCGACTTCGGTTGGTACGACGCGGTATCGCCACCGTCGCCGTTTGCTGCGTTTTCCGCGGCAATGGCTGCGAAGTCGGGCAGTTCCGGAGTGGCCGCGGCCTTGGATCCGGGCTTCCAGCCTTCAGGGAGTTGGCGCGGTACCCAGTCGGCGTACAGCTGAGACCAGGTTCCGTCGTCGATGACTGCGTCGAGGCCGGAGTTGAGGGCGTCGATCAGGGGCTGGTTTTCCTTGTTCACCGCCCAGCCGACGAAGTTGTTGACCGAGAAGGTGTTCTGGATGATCGAGGTCGGATCACCGGGAGCGATTGCACCTTCGGCCTGCTGAGACGGAGCTACCCAGGCGTCGATCTGTCCGGACTTGAGGTTCGCGTACGCCGTGGCGTAGTCGGGAAACTTCACGGGATCGAGCTTGAGCGTGTTCACGACGTAGTCGTCCTGCACGGTTCCCTGCACGACGCCGATGCGCTTGGAGGCATCCAGGTCTCCGAAGCCGGTGATCGGGCTGCCGTTAGGCACGACGAGGGAGAAGTATCCGAAGTCGTAACCGTTGGTGAAGCCGACGGTGTTGCGACGGTCGTCCGTGGTGGTGATGGACGACGAGCCGACGTCGAAGCGTCGACCGGCAACCTGGGCGAGAAGCCCGGCGAACTCGGTGCCGACGAACTCGACCTTCAGGCCCAGCTTGTCCGCGACGGCCTTCAGCAGCTCGTTGTCGTATCCGGTGTACTGATTCTCGGAGTTGACGCAGATGCTCGGGGGCGCGTCACCGAGCGTGCCGACCGTGATGACCCCGGGTTTGATCAGATTCAGCTTCGAGGTGTCGATCTGATCGACCGGGGTGACGGTGGCCGTGGTGTAGCGGTCTTCGGCGCCCGCACCCGCTGCCGCGTCCAGATTGGTGGGCGCCGCGGTTGCAGCTCCCACTCCTGGAGGTGCACACAGGTCTGTGGGGGCTGCCGACGAATCCGAGCCACTCGAGCACGATGACAGAGTCAGCGCCAGGAGGGCAGTGAGGAGCAGTGCCACCACCAGGCGGATCTTCGCTGCGACGGAAGAAAACATGCGTGCAGCGTAAACCTAAGGGTAGCCATTTCTCCGTGTAGAACTGTTGACAGTTTTCGGACAAGGGGCCGTTGCGCTGCGGGCATGCCTTCAAATCAGCGTGATTTTAAGTATCGCCAGGTCGGGGAATCTCGTGCCGTAGAGATCAATATCAAACGGTCTGGTCGGTATAGCCGACGCCCAGGGGGTCGCTCCAGGTGGTCCACACGTCTGGCCCGAGTTCGATCTCGGCTGTGGTGAGTAGACACGCGTCGAGTTCTCGGTGCAGTCGAGACGGGTCGATGGATTGGCCGATGAAGACGAGTTCTTGTCGGCAGTCTCCGACGGGTTCTTCCCACTTGTCGAGGATTCCGTCACGACGGTAATCGTCGGCCGGCCACTCGTCACGGGGTAGAAACTTCCACCAACGGCCGACGTATCCGTGGCGAATGAGATGACCGGCCTGAGAAATACTCCCGATCTCGGTGAACCGGCCGGCATTCCAGTAGTAGCCCTTGGCCCGAAGTAACTTTCCGTTGGTCCACTCGCTGCTGAGGAAATCATGCAGCCGTTGGGGGTGGAAGGGTGCGCGCTCGCGGTACACCACCGAACTGATTCCGTACTCTTCGGTTTCGGGGGTGTGTTCACCTTGGAGTTCTTGTAACCATCCGGGGGCCTGTGCAGCCTTTTCGAGTGAGAACAAACCGGTGTCGAGAATCGTGTCGAGTGGGATGCGACCGAGCGTCATCGGAACTATCGCAGCGGATGCGTTCAAAGAGCGCAGGACTGCGGTCAATTCGACCAGGTGCTGGTGCGAGACGAGATCTGCCTTGCTCACCAGGATGACGTCGGCAAATTCGATCTGATCGACAAGCAGATCCGCGATGTCTCGTTCGTCTTCCGGGTCATCGGCTTCGACGCGGCCCCCAGCCGTGTAGTCGCGCAGAAAACTGTGGCCGTCGACGACGGTGACCATGGTGTCGAGTCGGGCGACGTCGGCGAGGGCGTGGCCGTCGGTATCGATGAATGTGAACGTCTCTGCGACGGGAAGCGGTTCGGAGATGCCCGAAGATTCGATGAGTAGGTAGTCGAATCGGCCATCGGCGGCCAAGGCACTGATCTCGGAGAGAAGATCCTCTCGCAGAGTGCAGCAGATGCAGCCGTTCGTCATCTCGACCAGTTTCTCCTCGGAGCGACTGAGCGAGATCTCACGCTCGACTTCTGCACTGTCGATGTTGATTTCGCTCATGTCGTTGACGATCACCGCGACCCGCCGACCCTCTCGATTTCGCAGGATCTCGTTGAGTAGTGTCGTCTTCCCGGCGCCCAGGAAACCTGACAGCACCGTGACCGGAAGTCGTGTGTCGACCATGATTTCCAGTGTCCTTCCGAATGAGAGAATTGCTGTGATCAGGCGGCGGTCACGCGAAACGCTGTGATCGCGTGACCGCCGCCCGGAATGTTGGACGATCAGGCCGCAGGCTCGAGGTAACCCTCGAAAAGGTCGACTACGACGCTGCCGCCGTCGGTGTCGCTACCGAACAATTCCTCCGCCGCGAACGTCACGTGGTACGTCGGTTCTTCGCCGGCGTCGTTGCGCCCGTGGCCGATTGCGTCGGGAAACGGCCACTTCTCGGTAGTCCGATGAGAGATGGTTCCCACTCGTCCGCGGCAGTACGCAGGCATTCGAATATGCCCCGGAACGTACTCGTCGCGCACGCGTACTCGCTGACCGACCTCGAAGGTGGTCGTCTCGACGGGTGCCGGACGCCCTTCGGATTCGCTGGGCCGCGACAGTGGGAACGGTCCCCCTGCGAGGCTTTCGAGCTCTTCCTGCGTCAGGATTCCCTTTTCGACCATCAGTGTCGCGACGCCGATGACGTACCTCTCGTAGTACGGGGTCATCATGTAGTGGCGGGGTTCCATCCGCTCGACGACGTATCGAACTTCGTCGACGCTGAATGCCCCGAGTTCGGCGACACCGGCGAACATCAGGCTGTACGGAAGGTGTTCCCACTCGGCGTGGAAGGTGGGACCGATGTCGGCGTTGACGGTATGCGGGACTTTGCCGAAGCCTTGAACTCCGGCAAGATCGTGTACTCCATCCATGGTGTGCTTCCTTCTTGTCGGGGTGATCAGACGGTGGGAACCTGCGGGACTGCGACGCCGATCAGGCAGTCCTTGGTGACGATTTCCTGCAGTTGTTCCTGGCTCCAGCCTTCGGTGCCTGCGGGACGTTGCGGGAGAACCATGTAGCGAGTTTCGGCGGTGGTGTCGTAGACGCGGATCTCGACGTCCGACGCGATCTCGGTTCCCATCTCGGAGAGAACCTTCCGTGGCTCACGCACCACTCGCGCACGGTATTCGAAACTCTTGTACCAGGTAGGGGGCAGGCCGAGAATGGGCCACGCGGTGCATGAACACAACGAGCACACGATCACGTTCTTGAGGGTCGGGGTGTCTTCGACTGCCACGATGTACTCGCCCTGGGGGCCCAGATATCCGTACTGGGCAACCGCGGCGGTACCGTCGGTGAGAAGCAACTGCCGGAACTCGGGGTCGGTCCACGCCCGCGCGACCAATTCCGCTCCGCGCCTTGGACTGAAGTCCTCCTCGAAGGTCTTCTTCCATCCCTCGACGTAACCGTCGGGTACCAATCCCTTACCGTCGAGTGCGCGGAACAGGGCCCACGCCCGGTCGGAGACCGGCGCCTGGGCCGGTGCGGCGTTCTCCGTTGTGTGGTCGATCGTTACTGACATCTGGTTCACCTTTTCTATGCGGGCTGATCATGTGTGAATCGGTGGAATTTGTTGTGCAAGTGCGGATACAGAACTAGGTGAGGCTGAGTTGTGGTGCAGAGTCGGAGATGTGGTCGGCAGGCGTCGGAAACGCGCCGCGAAGCTTTTCGAATGCGCGCCCGACCCGGAGGACCGTCGCATCGTCGAAGGTCTTGCCGGTGATCATCATTCCGACCGGAAGCCCGTTCACCAGGCCGGCGGGAACGGACAGGGACGGATGTCCGGTCACGTCGAACGGTGCTGTGTTGGCGATCATCCCGAGAGCCTTCGTGATGAAGGTTGCACGATCCACGTCCTTCGCCGGTAGTTCGGATGCGACGTAGGGCAGTGTGGGCATCACCAGGACGTCGAATTGTCTCAAGGCAGTGTCGTAGGCGGCACGGGCGAGCGGTACGAGGTTCCGGGCTTTGCCGTAGCTCGCGCCGCCGAGGGTGGTGATGCCGTGGTGGCCGGTCAGAGCCACCAGTTTGACGGTTTCGGACAGAGCGTCGGCGTGCTGAAGGCGTCGAGAAGCAAAGTGTGCCATCAGTTCCGGATCGTACAAGCCTTCGGCGTTCATGCCGTATCCGTTGCCGTCCAACATCTGGTAGGCACCACCGTCCGTGGCGATCACGTTCCAGATGTGGAAAGCATGTAGGTGCCACGGGATGTTTACTTCCTCTACCGTGCAACCGATTTCGGACAGACTGTGTGCCGCTGCGCGGACTGCGTCGTCGACCTCGGGCTGTGAGACCGCGTGCCCGAAACCTTCTCGAACGATCCCGATTCGCAGACCATCCACATCGGAGTCGAGGGTGGACAGATAGTCACCTGCTTCGACGCTGTCGGCTTGGCGTGGGTCGTTACCGTCGCGACCGGCGATGACCGAGAGCATCAGTGCGGCATCGTGGACCGTGCGTGTGATCGGGCCGAGATGGTCGATTGTTCGCTCGATGGGAAATGCCCCGGTATACGGGACGAGCCCGAACGTCGGCTTGTGTCCGACGACGCCGCAGAATGCCGCCGGGATCCGGATCGATCCGCCCTGATCCCCGCCGATGGCAAAATCGACGTCACCGTTTGCGACGAGAGCCGCACTGCCACCGGATGATCCACCTGCTTCACGTTGTGGGTCCCATGGATTGCGGACCGGTCCGCTTGCCGGTGTGAAGCTCGAACCGGAGAAACACAGGTCCTCACACACAGCTTTGCCCGCGACGGTTGCACCGGCCGCTAGTAGTCGAGTGACCACAGTCGCGTCGCGAGACGGAGTGAACCCCTCTACTGTCCGAGACCCGTTCATCATCGGAACTCCGGCCACGGTCACGTTGTCCTTGATCGCCACGCGTCGGCCGGTCAGGACGCCGTCCGACGTCGGCGGGATGCTTGTGGTCACATACCAAGCGCTCAAAGGATTTTCGCTCGCTGTTGGCACCGTGTGCTCACGTGACGTGGTCGGCGGGGTTGCCTCGTCGGCGTACAACTGGTCGACGACGTCGTAGGAGCCCAGTGCTCCGTCGATCAGTGCCGGCCACTCGAGCCGGGCTGACTGGTCGAGAGTGATGCCGTAATGCCTTGCGGCGGTGTCTATTGCATTGTCGTCAGGTCGGATTGTCGCCATGAGAAGTGTGCTCCTGATGTGATCGGCTTCACTTGTCTTTCAGACTAGGGCCGGATCCATAATTGCGTCAATAGGTATCGACATATTGACTCGTTAAGTTCGGGTTACGCGCGCTCAGAGAGAGCGGGGGTACAGGCGCCCACGGCGTGATTCAGCGAGCAGAATCGGTCGATGCAGTGGAACGCCGTTGTTCGTAGAGCTTTTCGATGTCGTGACAAGCTGCCGAAGTACTGTTTCCGGATCGCCTGCCGACGTTCGTTCGACTGCGCGTGCGTAAGCGACGATCGCTTCGTATGTTGTCTCCGACAGGGAACTGAGCGGAGGCAGGAGTTCGTTCGAGCTCGCGCTGTATCGCTTTTCGAGGTCGTGATCGCCGGCTGCGGATTGAAAGTAGCCGAATGCCGCCCAGACTCCGTCGGCATCGGAATTGCCGATGAGCTGCTGAGTGGCCTCGTCGAGGACCAATGCAAACGTCCGCGTGGTGGCCCGCAGTCCGTGCTGGGCGCATTGTCGTTCGAAGAAGACCTCGTCATGGCCCACCAGGGTGGAAAGAATCAGTTCGGCCCCGGAGTCGGCTATCGACTCGATGATGCGTGAGAAGTCGGTTGTCCCCAACGGTACGTAGACTTCGCCGGCCACCGAACCTGTGGATTCGGCGATCACACGCCGGGCCGCCCAATGCGCTCCGAACGACCACGAATACTGCTGGCCGACCAGGAACCAAGTGCGAGAACCGGTCTCGGACATCATTGCGGGTATGCCCGCTCGCGTCTGGTCGAGTGGTCGCTCACCCAATCGAAGGACTCCCGGACGCGATCGACCTCCCTCGTTGAGAACTGTGTGCACCAACAGCACACCGGTGTTCTGCAATGCAGATGCAGCGGCATTGAAGGTCGACGATGTCACGCACGCGAAAACGGCGCGACATCCGCTTTTCACCAATCGCAGTGCGGTCGCCGCTCCGGCCGCCGAGTCGGAAGCGTCATCGCCGATCACCAAGTCGACGAGAACGCCGCCGATGCCGCCGTCGGCATTGATTTCTTCCACGGCCAGGGCTGCGAGTGTTTCTGTCGCCTGGGCGAATACAGCTGCCGGGCCGGATTTGCTGACCAGCAGCCCGATCCGATGTCGGTCGGAACGCGGAGGTTCGGGTGGAGCGAATCCGCGCTTGTTGGCAAGCCAGGAAATGCCGTCCTGATCGAGGCTGGACTCGAGAACGATCCGGGTCCCAGCGCCGTCGGGAAAGAACCGGATCGTCAGGCGGCCGCGCCACGGTTGGTGGTGCACGATCACGACCGATCGGCCCCGCTTCACGCCGGCGACGTATCCCAACAGCGTGATCGGCATTCCGACTGGATCTGCGCGTGCGCCGTCGCCGACGGGAAGGGAGATGGCGGCAGCGGCCCCGACCGTCAGTTGCTCACATTCGAGTTCGAGCAGTTGCCCCGTTTCGAGGCGCTCGAAGGCTGACCCTGGTGGGTCGGTCGTCACGATCTGTGCCGTTACGGAGAGACCTGGCACGTTCTACTTCCTGCCTGAAATAGGTGCTGGGGCTCAACAAGGCCTCACGCTCGGCGACGCACCGATGCGACGTCTGAATCCTCAGTCGCAGTGGCCGGCAACTCGGAGGCGTTCGAACCTGCTTCCAGCGCTCGCCCGAGGACGTCGCGCAGGAACTGGAGTGCATCGTTGGCGGGCCCCGATGGATCTATCGAGAACAGGCGATGACGTCCTTGACGCCGTTCGACGATCACGCCGGACAACCGCAGCGCCTTGAGATGTGTGGATACCGTGGTGCGACCGACCGTCGAAATTTGATCGCTGATGAAGCCCGCGTTGCACTCGCCGTGTGTAGCCAGCGTGTCGAGAATCTGTCGACGCACTTGGTCGGCCAGCACAGCAAACGCCAACTCTTCGTTTCGTTGAGTAGTCACTGTCTGCTGTCCGCGCTTCCTCGATGGTCTCTACTGAGATATGTCGACACCCGTCAACATATCTCGAGTTGCCTCCGAGGGAAAGAATGTGGCCGAAGATTGCCGGCGACTTCGGTCAGTGCTCGGCGGTGATCACCGCGTCGCGCAGCATTCCGGTCCCGGGATGGCAATTGATGTACTCGTAGAGCTGATCGGCGGCATCGAATACCGAGACCTCATGGTAGAGACGCAATTTCGACAGGCCCTCGGCCACCCGGAAGAACGTCGTGAAGATCCGTAGATGGGTCGGGTGGGATTCCGACCACCGTTCGAGTTGGTCGAGGGAGGCCCAGTGGCCGATGTTGTAGCTCAAGTCGAGGAAGTTTCCGTCGATGTCGATATTGCGTACGAATCGGTTGCTGTAGCACCCGACGGCCGGGCCGTTGTCGCGGAGGAAGTCCATGCCCGATTGAAGAGTGGGCAGGATTTCGTCCAGGTAGAGGCTGCGCTCGTCTGCTTCCGCGTCGGCCCAGTCCTGCCCGGACCTGATCAGTGCGATGTTGTCGTGTCCCCGCACTACTACGCGTCCACCTACGGCGGGGTCACCGGCGACGACCCGTAGTTCGCCCGAGGCCTGCATCCAGTCGGTTTGGGAGATCGGAAACCGCTCGCGCATCGAACCCCAGTAGCCGTGCTCGTTGATTTCGCCGCTGACACCGTCCATGACAGCTCCCACTCCGGGGAGGTCGTCTTGGAACGCGTAGAGCGTTTCGAATTGTTCGGCTCTCGGTGCCACGATCTCGCGGAAGAACCCCAATCCGTCCGACAGGCGGTCTTCGGACTCCCACCAGGAGGATACTGGAGGTGATGCGCTCCAACGATGTTGGGAAGAAACATCTTTCCAGTAACCGACCACGATCAGGTTCTCGTAGCCCTGGTTGTCGATGTGATGGGTGAGATCGTGGTGTGCCGGTCCGTCCGGCAAGTCGAAGCCGGCGACGATATCCCGCATCGCCCGCAGTGCTGCCGGGCGCTGATCCTCGCCGCGGAACTGCACGCCGAGATAGCCCATCACGACCTGGTGCAATGTGTCGTCTGCGCGCCCGACCCACATGGGAAACGGTGGCGTATAGGTATCCGGGACCCGCCTGGTCAGAGTGCGCGGGCATTGAAGGTGTTCGCCGATTGCAGATTCCATGAGTGCTCCCTGTGATGTAGGTGGTCGAATCGGGTGCCTGGCACTTGGCAACGCCGTGCCGAAAATCTACGCCCGCTCAGCCGAGCAAACTTGGCCGTCAGCGCCCGATGCTTGGCCTACCGTGCCAAGAATTGTGGATACGTTTCGGCGACAGAAAATTTTGAACACCATGTTCAATGGGTAAGTGTCCGAAGATGTTACAGATCAGCGGGTAGTACTTGTGGGGGCCGCTGCTTGCGACCGGTACCGCCGCGGGCTGATCCCGAATTCCGCTTTGAAGGCTCGACTGAAGGCGGCCAGGTCGGTGAATCCCCAGCGGTGAGAAATCTGGGTCAGCGACCGCTCTACTCCGTGTCGTTGCACGATCTCACGACGGCAACCGTCGAGTCGACGGCTGCGAATCGACCGTGACACCGTCGTGCCGTGTTCGGCGAAGGCTCGGTGCAACTGCCGAATGGAGACTTTGACCGATCCCGCGATGTCCACCGGAGACAGGGCCGGGTCTGCGATGCGGGCGTCTATGACCGACAGGGCGGATTCGTAGAGGCTGGTTCGCCGCGAGGTGATCGGTCGCGCAGTTGTGTGAAGAACGGACTTGACCAGGTTGCCGATCTCGTTGACGACTTCCTCTTCGTCTCCGCTTGCGTCGGACGTCATGCGGACGGAGGCAAGATCGTGAAGAAAGCGACCAAGCAGACCACTCAGGCCCGCGTGTCCGTCGAAGGCGATGGCGGTCAGGCTCGTGACTTCCGCGTCGCTGAGCGACAGGTACGACCGTGGCCAGGTGAACACCTCGAGTCCCCAGATGCCGTCGTGTGCGTGTCCCTCGATCTGCCAATCGAAGGGGCGCGTGGTGTCGTACAGGACGTAGTCGCCACGTCGCAGGACGCATTCGCGGTCGTCTTGGCGCACTACCGCGCTACCGCGGCGGATCATCCCGATCTGCAGATAGTCCGCGCCGTCGCTCTTGATCAGGCTGTTGCTACGGACTATTCGTTGTTCCATCGATTGAACTGCGGATACCCGAACGTGTGCGAGTTGGGCCGAGTGGACGGCCCCGCTGAATCGATCGCCGTCTCCGATATCGGATACGTCGAGCGCGACAAAATGCTCGCGCAACAAATCTGCCCAGTCGCCCGTGAGAGTCGTGCGTGTGGGCAGGGAGAAGCCGGATCGCGCGAGCATTGCAGGGCGCCTCCTCGCAGAAAAGCCGAAGTTCTCGGGTGCTCGATGTTCAGAGAGTAATCCCGCACATCAGACATGTCGATAGAAGTCGACATGTCATCGCGTCGGGAAGAAATTGTTTGCCATACAAACAACGCCGAGTTATTGTTTGTCATACAAACAAGTAGGAGTTCGTGATGGCCACCGAGGCAGTTCCCGCAGCGCGCGCGACGCGTGAGTCGGGCAAGCAGACGCGCATGGCGCTGTTCAACGCCGCAACCGAGCTGTTTCTCGAGCACGGCGACAGCGTCTCCATCGCGCAGATCTGCACGGCCGCCGGCGCCCATCCCAACCAGGTGACCTACTACTACGGCTCCAAAGAAAAGCTCTTCGTCGAGGTGGCGTGCGCGGCCGTTCTGCGCGCAGGCAAGCGTGCCGAGGTCGATGCGGCCGACGCCGACACGGTCGGCGATTACACCGAGAAGCTGGTCGGATCCCTCCTGGGCTCGGGCGCTCCCAGCGTCGAACTCTTCGTGGAAGCGATGATGATGACGGGTCGTCGTGGTGAACTCCGCGACCTGATCTCCGAAACGCTTCGCACTCTGCACTCCTCGGGCGAAACCGCCCTCCTCCGTACCTTGATCCGCACCGGCTGGCAGCTGCGCGCGGGCATCGACGTCGAGTCCAAGGCCTTCTGGTCTGCGATCTTCGGCCTCGTCATCCAGAAGACTGCCACCGGCGAGAGCTTCGGCTACTCCCTCGAGGAGGCGGTTGCCGTCATCTTCGCCACCCTCCAGATACCCGACGCCGTACTCAACAGCTCGATGGAATGAACTCTCTTCGAGCGTGATTCTCCGACAAGGACTTCGATGAATATCGTTCGCGTATTCGACAGCAACGTCACCAAGAACCCGGACAAACCTTTCCTGATATTCGACGGTCACGATCACACGTACTCCCAGGTTCAGGACGGAAGTCGACGCGCCGCAGGCTATTTGCAGTCGCTGGGCGTGCAGCCGGGCGACCGCGTCGCGCTGATGTGTTACAACACTCCGGGATTCGTGTACGCGATGCTCGGTGCCTGGCGCTTGGGCGCCGTCGTGGTCCCCATCAACCACAAGATGCAGACTCCGGAAGTTGCCTACGTGCTGGGACACGCGAAGGTGTCGGTGTGCGTCTTCGACGGTGAGTTGGCGCCGGTTGTCGGTCGACTGGAGACAACGGCCAAGCTGATCAGCACGGACTCTGTCGCAGACGGTTTCGACTTCTTCGACGACGCCATCACCCGCCAGGACGGCGTTGACGGTATCGACATCGACGAGAACGATCCGGCCGAAATCCTCTACACCTCGGGGACTACCGGCTCGCCCAAGGGCTGCGTCCACAGCCACCGCAACGTCGTCGGTGTTGCCGTCACCGCGGCCCTCGCCGTGTCGACGACTCGGGACGAGCGACTGCTCATGGCCGTCCCGATCTGGCACGCTTCCCCGCTCAACAACTGGTTCATGTCCACGCTCTACATGGGCGGAACCGTCGTGCTGCTGCGCGAGTACCATCCCGTCAAATTTCTGGAAACAGTTCAGGAACAACGCATTACCCTCTGCTTCGGCCCGCCGGTCATCTATACCACCGCACTCAACCTCGTGCCGAACTTTGCCGACTACAACCTCGGAAGCGTTCGTGCGTGGTTGTACGGCGGGGGACCGATCGGCGCGGATGTCGCTCGGCGACTGGTGGAGTCGTACGGCACCACCGAATTCCGGCAGGTCTACGGCATGACCGAGACCGGGCCAGTGGGCACCGTGCTGTACCCCGAAGAGCAGTTGAGCAAGGCGGGCTCGATCGGCCGCGTCGCGCTGGCCGGCGTCGACCTGCGCCTGGTTGCCGATGACGGCACCGACGCGGAGCCCGATCAGATCGGTGAGATCTGGCTGCGCGCCGACACCGTCATGCAGGGGTACCTCGACGACCCCGCTGCCACGAAGGCTGCTTTTGCCGACGGCGGTTGGTATCGCACCGGCGATCTGGCGCGCAAGGATGCGGACGGTTACCTCTTCATCGTCGACCGCGCGAAGGACATGATCATCACGGGCGGCGAGAACGTCTACTCCAAGGAGGTCGAGGACGTGATCTCCGGCCACCCGGACGTCGTCGACGTCGCCGTTGTCGGAAAACCCAACGAAGAATGGGGCGAGACCGTCGTCGCGCACGTCGTCTGGCGTGAACCGGATGTCATCAGCGCCGACGACATCAAGGACTACCTCTCGGACAAGTTGGCGCGCTACAAGATTCCGCGTGAAGTGGTGTTCGCGACGATTCTTCCGCGTACACCGACCGGCAAGATCCAGAAGCACCTCATCCGCGCAGCGAGCTGAAAGGCCTGTCATGACTGATATTTCCGAGAAGACCGTCACCCACCCGGCTCCGCATCGCACCCATGCAGTGCTCAACCAGTCGGTACCGCGCACGGACGTCAACGAGTTCCTGCTCGATACGGTCCTGGCCGAAGGCGTCGCGCGTCACGACGCCGATTGGGCCACCAGTGAACTCACCGATATCGGTGAACTGGTCGGCAGTGCCGGGTTCCAGCACGACGCCGAGCTGGCCAACACGGTGATCCCCGAATTGAAGACCTTCGATCGCTGGGGAAACCGCATCGACGAGGTCGAATACCATCCGTCGTATCACCGGATCATCTCTGCCGCCGTTGCGCACGGTGCTCACACCTCTGCCTGGGCTGACCCCAAGCCGGGTGCCAACGTGGCTCGGGCCGCGGCATTCATGCTGTTCTCCCAGGTCGAACCGGGCCACGCGTGCCCAATCTCCATGACGCACGCTGTGATCCCCTCGCTCGAGCTGCAACCCGATGTAGCCGCCATCTGGACCCCGCGTGCCCTTTCTCGGAGTTACACCCCCGAGTTGGATGCTCCCGGAAAGGCATCCGCGATCTTCGGAATGTCGATGACGGAAAAGCAGGGTGGCTCCGACGTGCGAGCCAACACGACCATCGCCAAGCCGGCCGGACGTGGCGGCCCGGGTGCGGACTACCTCCTCACCGGACACAAGTGGTTCTGCTCCGCGCCGATGTCTGACGCCTTCCTGGTTCTCGCTCAGGCCGAAGGTGCTGCCGGCGAGGGACTTTCCTGCTTCCTTCTCCCCCGCATCCTGCCTGACGGCACACGCAACGTCTTCCGTATCCAGCGTCTGAAGAACAAGCTGGGCAACAAGTCCAACGCGTCGTCCGAGATCGAACTCGACGGCACCGTCGGCACCATGATCGGCGAACCGGGTCGTGGCGTGCGGACCATCATCGAAATGGTGTCCCAGACGCGACTCGACTGCATCCTCGGCAGCACGGCAGGTATGCGTCAGTCGGTCGCCGAAGCGGTGTGGCATGCACGGCACCGCAGCGCTTTCGGTGCCGTCCTGGCAGATCAGCCGGCGATGACCTCGGTGCTTGCCGATCTGGCTCTCGAATCCGAGGCCGCGACCATCACCGCACTGCGATTGGCCCGTGCGCAGGACGAGGACGCGAATGAGCAGGAAAAGGCGTTCCGCCGACTCGCGACGGCTGTTGCGAAGTACTGGATCTGCAAGCGCGGCCCGCACCACTCCTACGAAGCCCTCGAGTGCCTGGGTGGCAACGGTTACACCGAGGACTTCCCGCTTGCCCGTCGCTACCGTGAGCAGCCCGTCATGGCCGTGTGGGAGGGGTCGGGCAACGTCATCGCGCTCGACGTCCTGCGCGCGATGACCCGTGAACCCGACTCCGTTGCCGCCTTCGACCACGAGGTCAACCTCGCCCGCGGCAACAACCCGGTCCTCGATCAGCACCTCGATCGGGTACGACGCCAACTCGGTGAGCTCGCCACGATGGCACCTGCCGACGCTCAACTCCGCGCTCGGACCGTCGTCGAGGCTATGGCGTTGGCACTGCAGGCTTCGCTCATGGTGCGCCACTCCCCGGCCGCCTCGTCCGATGCGTTCATTGCCGCTCGCCTCGGCGCCGACCGTGGTCACGAGTACGGAACTCTGCCTGTGGGAACAGATTTCGCCGGAATTCTCGCGAGAGCCTAAGGCTGCTCCCTCAGTAACCTGGTGACGGTGTGTACTGCCGGCGTCGGATTGTTGGGTCGCCATGCCATCGCGATTTTCAGCGTGGGCGTGGCCCCGGCGATCGGCAGGTACACGACCCCGTCCATGGACAGATGCGCCGTCGACTCCACGACGACGGCGATCCCGACCCCCGCTCCGACCATGGCCAACAGGCTGTACGGATCGGGGGCTTCGTGTGCGATGGTGGGCGTGAAACCTGCTGTGGCGCAAACGGACAACGTTGCATCGCGCACCACCGAGCCGTGCTCGGCGGGATACATCACGAATCGTTCGGTTGCCAGGTCTTCCGGTGACACCGAGTCATGCGTACCGAGGTGATGCCTGGCCGGAACCGCGACCATCAAGGTTTCCTCCCGCACAGTGTGAGTCTCGAATCCGCGCGGAATGGGCAGGCCGACTATGCCCATGTCCAGTGCTCCGCGTCGGAGAGCGTCGAGCACCTCACCCGAGTACATCTGCGGCCGTAGTTCCAGTTCGATTCCCGGATGGGAGTCGGCCAAGGACCGTGTGAGGGCCGACAGGACGGTGTAGCCGCCTGTTCCGCCGAAACCCACTGTGACACGGCCCGTCTCGCCAGTCGACGCGGCCGATGCGATTTCTCGTACCACGGCGATCTGCGCTTCGATGATCCGTGCGGGCGTGACCAAGGCTTCGCCGGCTGCGGTCAGTTGCACTGATCTGGTGGTCCGGACGAACAGGTCGGTGCCCAGTTCACGCTCGAGCGCTCGAATGGTCTGACTGAGCGGGGACTGCCCAATGTGGAGTCGCTCGGCGGCCCGGCCGAAATGAAGTTCGTCGGCGACTGCGAGAAACGCGCGCAGTTGACGCAGTTCCACGTCGCTCCTCCCGGGTTTCATTATGTGGTTCTCCCACATAAATAAGTCGAACTAAGTCTTGGACTCTACATGGATTTCGGACGATAGTGATTCACGCCTCACATTGCATCCCTTGGTGATGCCCGACGCGAGAATCAGGGAGAACCGTGGATCAACACCCAGGTCAAGACACCAATCCACCTGAATACAACACCAAACAGGCACGCAAGGCCGGAATCACGGCGTTTGTCGGAACGACCATCGAATGGTTCGACTTCTACATCTACGGAACCGCATCCGCCTTGGTGCTCGGCCCGCTGTTCTTCCCGGATGCGTCGCCGGCGGTGGGAACACTCGCAGCCTTCGCGACTTTTGCCGTGGGATTCGTGGCGCGTCCGGTCGGCGGAGTGGTGTTCGGTCATTTCGGAGACAAGTTCGGTCGCAAGAACGCCGTGATCATCACCCTCGCGCTCATGGGGTTGGGAACCGTCGGTGTCGGCCTCCTCCCTACGTACTCCCAGATCGGGATCTGGGCACCGATACTGCTTGTGGCACTGCGTGTTCTCCAGGGCATTGCCATGGGCGGCGAATGGGGTGGCGCCGTATTGATCGCCACCGAGTTCGCTCCCCCGAAGAAAAAGGTGCTCTACGGTGCGTTTGCGCAGCAGGGTTCACCGGTCGGCAACCTGCTCGCGACGCTGGCCTTCCTCGGCCTGACGTTGATGTCGGATTCCGTGTTCGAGTCGTGGGGTTGGCGTCTGCCGTTCCTCGGATCCGCAGCTTTGGTGATCGTCGCTCTCTACATCCGGTTGCACATCTCCGAGACACCCGAGATGAAGAAGGCTGTTGCGGCACAGGAGCGTACACGGATGCCGCTGGTCGAAGTGTTGCGGTCGCATCCCGTCGAACTTGCCCTCGGCGTCGGCGCTGTGGTTGCCGGTGTTGCCATCACGTACGTCAAGACAACCTTTGCGCTCTCTTGGGCGACAACGGATCTCGGCTTCGAGCGTAGTGACTTCCTCCTCGTGATCACCGTGGCACTGGTAGCCCAGGCGCTCGTACAGCCTTTCGGTGCTGTGCTGGCCACGCGGATCGATCCGTCGAAAGCGGTCCGTTGGATGCTGCTTCCGGAAATCGTGCTCCTACCACTGATGTTCGTGCTGGTTCAGACGGGCTCCGTGCCCTTGGCGATTCTGGGGATGGTCCTCGCGACGGCGCCTCACGCAATGTATTACGCCGCGTTGGCCGGCATCCTGGCACAGGTTTTCCCCACCAATGTTCGGTATACCGGCATCTCTCTGTCGTACCAATTGTCGACCGCCGTATTTGCCGGAACGGCCCCGATGGTCAGCCAGTATCTGCTGACGCGAACCAACTCGATCTGGCCGGTCGTAGCTCTAGGGCTCGTGTATGTCGTTCTCTCCCTTGTCTGTATGACTGCTTTGTTGCGCAGGAGTGCGCTGCATGCGCAAGCGCCCGGGCTGGAGTCGACGAGCTCCTCGAACATGACCGATGCTTCCACCCTGAAAGGCGTTGACCACTGATGAACTTTGCACACACCGACCCCGCTCTGACAGCGGTAGTGGACAGATGGACCGCCGAGGCGGACCGAGAGACGTTGAACGGATTGCTCGACCGACTGGGCCGAGATGCAGCCGGCCGTTTGTCCGAGCTTGCCGACATCGCAGACAAGAACCCGCCGGTGCTGCAGCAATTCGACAAGGCCGGTGACCGCGTCGACCGGATTTCCTATCACCCGGCCTACCTGGAACTGTGCCGGGCGGCGTACAACGAGTACGGCCTGTCCGCCATGTCGCACCGAAAAGGGTTGCACGGATGGGACTCCGTGCATCCGCCACTCGCGAAGTACCTCGCGTCGTACATCTTCGTGCAGGCCGAGTTCGGGCTGGCCTGCCCGGTGTCGATGACAGATGCTGCTGCGCGGACCCTGCGTATGTTCGGTGATCCGGCCGTGTTCTCGCCCTGGATCGAAGCGTTGACGTCGACGGACCCCGATCAGGCGAAGACGGGTGCGATGTTCATGACCGAGATTCAGGCAGGCACCGACATCGCCTGCACCGAAACACGCGCCGAGCGCGACGGCGACGGATGGGTTCTGACGGGCAAGAAGTGGTTCGCCTCCAACCCGGATGCCGATGTGATCATCACCCTCGCAAGATTCCCGGGCGGACAGGATGGTTCGACGCGTGGAGTCGGAATGTTCATGGTGCCCAAGACCTTGGGATCCGGCGAGCGCAACAACCTCACGATCGATCGTCTCAAGGACAAGCTGGGTACGCGTTCCATGCCGAGCGGCGAGGTGACGCTGAACCGCGCGCACGCACTCCAGGTCGGTGAACTCGATCGAGGGTTCCGCCAGATGGCGGAGATGGTCAACACGTCTCGCCTCTCCAATGCGATGCGTTCGAGCGCTCTCATGCGCCGAGCAGTTCGTGAAGCCGTCGAACATTCGAAGAGCCGAGTCGTGTTCGGTAAGAGGCTCTTCGAGCAGCCGCTGATGCGGGCGACACTTCTTCCCCTTGCACTCGATGCCGAGGCTTCGCTGGCCCTGGTCGCGTACAGCGCACAGTATCTTCAGGCAGCAGACGGCGGCGACGAACAGGCGCGCGCACTGATCAGAGTACTGACACCGATCGCCAAACACTTTGTCTGCAAACGCGCGCGGGTGGTCACCGGCGAGGCCATGGAGGTGCGCGGAGGAAACGGCTACATCGAGGAATGGGCCAACGCGCGACTCGTCCGGGACGCTCACCTCGGATCGATCTGGGAAGGGTCGAGCAATGTCATTGCGCTGGACGTACTTCGGTGCCTACGTAAGTTCAACTCGCACCGCACCGTCGCGGGAGCGATGACGGACATCCTGTCCACCGTCGGACCGGACTGCGAGGCCGGGTCCGGAGTTCTGTTGCGGCGCTGGGAGGAACTGGTCGATGAAGGAGATCGTCTGATCTCCGGATCTGACGATGCCGCGCAGGCTGCGAGTGCAAGGTACTCCGACGAGTTGGCTCGTACCGTCATGGCGACCCTGCTCTTCGACCTTGCGGATCACGGCATCCGAGAAGGTCGCGGGTACCGGTCACTGCTGGTGGCGAATTCCTACCTGGCCGGTCTTGCGGGGAAGGTGCCGTCGGCTGCACTCGGCAATCTCGACGTGATCACCGACGGCGGTGACGTCGAGCTGGATGATGCACGTGACGTCGTAGCCGAGTTCCTCTCCGTAGCAGGAGTTCAGCGGTGAATTCTCCAACAGGCCCCACACCCCTCGCCGGCGTCCGTGTTCTGGATCTGTCGAAGATCCTTGCCGGGCCGTACGCAACCATGTCGCTTGCCGATCTCGGTGCCGACGTCACCAAGATCGAACACCCTGAAGGCGGCGACCCCACGCGTTCGTGGGGGCCTCCCTTCGTCGGGGTAGATGCCGCCTACTATCTCGCGATCAACCGCGGTAAGAAGTCGGTCACGATCGACCTCAAGTCCACCGAAGGGCAGGAGATCATCCACCGCATGCTCGAAGAGACCGATGTAGTCGTGGAGAACTTCAAGCCGGGCAGCGGATTACAGAAGACATTCGACTACCAGGCACTGTCCGAGCGATACCCGCATCTGATCACCCTGCACATCTCTGCCTTCGGTGAAGAAGGACCGCTGCGCGACGAACCGGGGTACGACATGATCGCGCAGGCCGCGGGCGGGCTCATGTCGCTCACCGGTGAGCCCGGCGGCGCTCCGATGAAATCCGGATTTGCGTTGGGAGACTTGGGCGCAGCACTTTTCGGACTGGTCGGTGTCCTGGCCGCATTGGTCGAGCGAGGCCGGACCGGACGCGGACAGTACGTGACCACGTCGCTGTACGAGTGCCAACTCGCGATGCACGTCAACTGGGCGACCAGTTACTTCGCCACCGGTGAGCGCCCGACTGCGTTGGGCTCCGGTCATCCGAATCTTGCTCCGTATCAAGCATTTCCTGCCAGCGACGGGTACTTCGTCATCGCTGTCGGCAACGACGCGATGTGGGCGTCGCTGTGCGAGGCCATCGGAAGGAGTGAACTGGTCACCGATCCGCGTTTTGCCCACAACCGCGACAGGGTGGAGAACCGCGAGAGTCTGGAACGAGAACTCGCCAGCGCCTTCGCATCGGAGACCGTCGAACACTGGTGCGCTCTTCTCGCCGAACGCGCCGTACCGGTCTCACCGATCCGGCATCTCGACGAGATCTACTCCGATCCCCACACCGCCGCGCTCGGCATGGTCGGAACCGTCGACCATCCGACGCTCGGACCGTTGAAGCAAGTGGCCTTTCCGGTCAACTTCTCCGGCCAGAGGCCACGTCTGACGTCGGCGCCGCCCGTTCTCGGCGCCGACAACGACGAAGTCCTTGGTACCGCTCAGGCCAGCCCGCTCAACGCAGGCGGCGTGTTGTCGTCGCGCCAACCGATGGCCTCGGCAAGCGTCGTGAGGTCGTAGTCCGGTCCGCTGACGCCGACGGTGAAGAGTGAGACACCGTCGGCGACCAGGTCGGCTGCATTTTCGAGCCCAGGCCACGGAACCGAGTGCTCTACTTCCAGCGGGTTCCGGCCCACGTCGGCGCAGTGGTCGGAGAGGATGTCTGACTTGCGCAGGTGTGTCTCACGGTCGCCGAAGCTGTGCCAGACGTCGGCGTACTCGGCGACCAGGCGCAGGGTCTTCTTCTCGCCGCCACCGCCGATGAGGACCGGGATGTTGCGCGTCGGCGGCGGGTTGCCCTTCGCCAGGCGGCCCGTGATGCGGGGGAGGTATTCGCCCAGCAGTTTCAGCCGTGAACCGGGAGTGCCGAAGTCGTATCCGAACTGGTCGTAGTCCTTCTCGAACCAGCCGGCACCGATGCCGAGGATCAGGCGTCCGCCGCTGATGTGGTCGACGGTTCGCGCCATGTCGGCCAGCAGATCCGGATTGCGGTAGCCACCACCGGTGACCAGGGCGCCGATCTCGACGCGTTCGGTCTGCTCGGCCCAGGCGCCGAGCATGGTCCAGCACTCGAAGTGTGCGCCGTCGGGATCGCCGGTCAACGGGTAGAAGTGGTCCCAGTTGAAGACGATGTCCACCCCGGCGTCCTCGGACCGCAAGACGGCGTCGCGTATCAACCCGTAATCGGGTGCGTGCTGGGGTTGGAGTTGAACACCGATGCGTACCGGACGAGTCATGCCACGCTCCTGACGAGAGGAATGGTTGTCTTCTCCCATCATGGCCGGGTGTGCGCGGTACCGCTACCGCCGCCGTCGGTGACGGGTTTGCCCGATCTTGTGCCCACCCCTTTTCGAGCGAACGGTACTTTCGGCGCCTTAGATCGACTGAACGTGCCGTTCGCTCAGAAAGGGGGGGCAGTCAAAGGGGGGGCGGGCAAAAAAGGGGGGGCGGGCAAAGGCGGCGGGTAAAAGCAGGGGTGGTCTGCCCACAGCAGACAGGCGGGGCCGCGGCACTGCAGCGCCGGTAGGAATGGATTCATGACTACTGAAGCGCCCGCCGATACCGGCTACCGTGACCTGTTGACAGACAGGCTCTTCCGACAGCGAACCATTCTGCTCACCGGCGAGGTCAACGACGCCATGGCCGAACGTGTGTGTTCGGAACTGGTGCTCCTCGCCACCACCGACCCCAAGCGCGACGTCGTGCTCTACATCAATTCACCTGGCGGGTCGGTGTTTGCCGGTCTGGCCATCTACGACACGATGAAGCTCATCCCCAACGACGTCGTGACGGTCGCGATGGGCTTCGCGGCCAGCATGGGCCAGGTGCTTCTCTGCTCCGGCACCCACGGCAAGCGAATCAGCTTGGCGCACAGCCGCATCATGATGCACCAACCTTCGGCAGGTATCGGTGGCACTGCGGTGGACATTGCGATCCAGGCCGAGAGTCTCGAGCTGATGAAGCGTCAATCGCAGGAAATCCTCGCCGCCGAAACGGGCCGGACCGTCGAAGAGATCGAGACCGACAGCGATCGGGATCGCTGGTTCACCGCCGAGCAGGCGCGCGAGTACGGAATCGTCGACCGCGTCGTGACGTCCTTCGCCGAGATAGCACCGCAAGCCACCTTCCCCAAGATCGGATTGTGACGTCATGTCCCAGTACACGATTCCCAGTGTCATCGAGCGAACACCAACGGGTGAGCGATCTTTCGACATCTTCAGCAGGCTGCTCAACGAGCGCATCGTCTTTCTCGGCACAGAGATCGACGACGGCGTCGCCAACGTCGTGATGGCTCAGATGCTGCATCTGCAAGCCGACAACCCGGATCGCGAAATCGGTTTGTACATAAACTCTCCCGGCGGTTCCACCACGGCGATGCTCGCGATCTACGACACCATGCAGTTCTTGAAACCGACGATTTCCACGTACTGCATGGGTCAAGCGGCTTCGGCTGCTGCAGTGCTTCTGGCCGCCGGCACTCCAGGCCATCGGCATGTTCTTGCCCATTCGCGGGTGCTGCTGCACCAACCGTCGACGCAAGGTAGTGGCACCATCTCGGACCTCGCGCTTCAAGCAGCCGAGATCCTGCGAATCCGGGAGCAGACCGAGGCGATTCTGAGTAAGCACACCGGTCAGAGCGTCGAGCGATTGCGTAAGGACACCGATCGCGACAGGATCTTCACCGCCGACGACGCAATTTCCTACGGGCTGGCCGACACCCTCATCGAAGGGAACTGACTAGGCCGCCATCAGGACGGGACCCGAGATCGGTGCGGGAGAGTGCCCGAAGGTGAGGGAGTTGAGCGCAACGATCCGGTTGCCCGCTCGGAACAGCAGGTGCTCGAGCGGCATCCCGAGCGCTTCGCAGATTGCGCGCAGAATTTCCGACGACGGTTCCTTCTTGCCCCGTTCGATCTCGGAGAGGTATTGCTTCGACATCCCGACCTTTGCGGCTACGTCGTCGAGAGTTCGGTCCTGATCGCGTCGAACCTCCCGCAGCACTCGTCCGTAGGCTTCACGAATCAGTGGGGGTTTGCGCACGGCAACAGCCGGATCGGGGAGTTCCGACTCACCCTTGACCAGGACCAGTCTGCGCGGCGCATCCATAGGCCGAGTATTCCAGCCGACCGGTACGGACACCACCGGGTTCGCCGAGGGCTGACATCTAGTCCGTTCGAACACCACCGGCAAGGAACATCGCTCGAAGAACGAAGGCCGCCTCGGGCCCGATGATCTCGCCGACAAGGCTCGTGTAGCGGTCGACGAACTCGGGCCCGTGGGAAGCCTCGTCGGAGGCGGGGTCGCCGAGGTGGTGCGCAAGTTCGTGCAAGACAACGAATTCGCGTAGCGCCCACCGGCCGTCACGGTCGTCCGGGACGGCGATGACGTCGTTCGAGTAGTGAGCGGCGGCATTGCCGCCGCGGGAGCGTACGGACACCGGAATGGTTGCGCGAGTCCAGGTCTCCCGTACCCAATTCAGCCCGAGTAGCTGATCGCAGTACGCCTGGACCGACTCCACGGAACCGAATTTGCGCTCGACCGGCAAGGTGATGGTGGAACCCATGACCTCGACGCTCCGAAGTCCACGCTGGTCGGCGCGATCGAACATGGTGCGCACCATCGTCTCTGCCTCGTAGACGGCGCTCCGCTGCGTATCCCTCACGAGTCCAGCTGCCCGCGCACCCCGCCGATCTCCGGAAGGTTCCCCAGACGTGCGGAGCGCGCCGCCCGATCACCCGCTCGTCGAGCATGTGAGGAATGCCCGGCGCTTGCGCGGCCGCCGCCCCGCCACGTCCCACGCGCTTTGGAGTTGGACGAGTAGTAGTCCTTCAGCTCGATTTCCTTGTTACGCAGCACGAGTGCGGTTTCGGAAGACGACGTGGCAGATTCTGCGATCGCGGTCTTCTCCGTCTCCTGCTTCGTCTCGGCCAACCGAGCGCCGATGCGGGACGCGTACGCCATCTGGAAGTTCAGGCGCGCCGTCACTCCGGCCACCGGCTTGCGGACCTGCGTGCTGACGCGTCGTCGTCCACGAGTTTCGACGACGGTCCGCACGGACGTTTCGCCGCGGTACGCCCCGGAACGCACGTAGGCATCGGAGTCACG
The DNA here is from genome assembly GCF_030208925.1 of Rhodococcus sp. MEB032. Taxonomy (NCBI): domain Bacteria; kingdom Bacillati; phylum Actinomycetota; class Actinomycetes; order Mycobacteriales; family Nocardiaceae; genus Rhodococcus; species Rhodococcus sp. MEB032. Next base: position 29,680 of record NZ_JARVSY010000040.1, on the reverse strand, counting down.
CACCATCTGGAAGAGCAGGCTCGAATACAGGGCCTCGCACACGTCGATGTCGCCGGCGAAGCCGTAGGCGTAGATGACGGCCGACGTCTGCGCGATGTCGCATTGCACGTCGTTGGCAGCGGCGATCGCGATGAACAACTGGGCGTACGTTCGCAGTCCGCGCTTGCCCGGTTCGCCGATGGTGATGAGCCGTTGAGTGGGCGTCGCACGCTTTTCCGAAGACGCGGTGTGCGCACGCGCGACCGCCAGGTCGATCGCGGAACTGGTGGCCAACCGCTGAGCGGCAGCCATGAAGGCTTCACCTTCGTGTGGATTGTCGGTGGACTCCGCTTGGCGAAGCAGCGCACCGATGCGGGTCAGCATCTTCTCCGAACTCACCGTGAAAGACTACGCTCGGGCGCCGACACGGACGTTTATGCTGCTAGCGCACACGCTCACCCTCGACTTGGATCGTCCGGCACGTTCCTGCCGGTAGAAGGGATCAACCCCGTCATGGCTTCAGTGACTTTCGAGAGCACCACCTGCCTGTTCCCCGGATCGAACACTCCGGCAGTGGACAAGCTCGACCTCGAGATCGAGGACGGCGAGTTCCTCGTCCTCGTCGGACCCTCCGGCTGCGGAAAGTCGACCACCCTGCGCATGCTCGCCGGGCTCGAAGACGTCCACAGCGGACGCATCCTCATCGGCGACCGCGACGTCACCGGTCAGGAGCCGAAAGAGCGCGACATCGCGATGGTCTTCCAGAACTACGCGCTGTACCCGCACATGTCGGTGGCCGAGAACATGGGTTTTGCGCTCAAGCTCGCCGGAACCAACAAGACGGAGATCCGCGCCCGCGTCGAAGAGGTCGCGAAGATGCTCGATCTCGAGCCGTACCTCGATCGCAAGCCCAAAGCGCTGTCCGGTGGCCAGCGTCAGCGAGTGGCGATGGGCCGCGCCATCGTCCGCCAGCCGCAGGTCTTCCTGATGGACGAGCCGCTCTCGAACCTCGACGCGAAACTCCGTGTGCAGACACGTACGCAGATCGCTCAGCTGCAACGACGCCTCGCGACGACGATGGTTTACGTGACCCACGACCAGGTCGAGGCCATGACGATGGGTGACCGCGTCGCCGTCCTCGAAAAGGGAATCCTGCAGCAGTGCGCCTCGCCGCGCGAGCTGTACAACAAGCCGAAGAACGTCTTCGTCGCCGGCTTCATGGGTTCACCCGCGATGAACCTCTTCACCCTCCCCGTCGTCGACGGCGGCGTCGCATTCGGTGACGGGATCGTTCCGGTTCCGCGCGAGACGATGAACGGCGTCGTCGAAACCGAGGTTGTTCTGGGTATTCGCCCCGAGCACCTCGAGATCGCCGCCGAAGGCCTGCCGATGGAGGTCGACGTCGTCGAGGAACTGGGCTCGGACGCCTACGTCTACGGCCGGACCACGATCGGCGGACGGTTGCAGCAGATCGTCTCGCGTGGTGACTGGCGCAATCCGCCGCAGAAGGGCGAGCGCGTCAACCTGCGCGTCGACCCCGAGAAGGTGCACATTTTTGCCACCACCGACGGGCGTCGCCTGGGTTAGGTCGACCTGTCAAACGACACATGACCGATTCAGGTTCGGCGTAATACCCACAAGTACGGGTGTCTCGTGCCACAGTAGGGGCCGATGCCGGGAGCCGGCACTCATGGCGCATGCCGTGAGCAGGCTCTCGGTGACCGTCTATTTGTCATACACATACGGGGAGCGAATCCATGGTTCTGAACTCGAAGGCGATGCGCCGCGCTGCAATTGCAGCCACGGCAGCGTCCATGCTGGTACTGGCAGGCTGTTCGTCCGATTCGGACAAGGACAGCGGAACCAGCACCACGGCCGCATCCGGGGGATCGTCCTCGAGCGAAGGCCGCGGACCCATCACGATCGTCGAGGGGCAGGATGCCCTGAACGAGGCGCTCGAAAACATCATCTCCGACTGGAATGCCGAGCATCCGGACGAGAAGGTCACGCTCAAGCCGCTGGCGAAGGAAGCCAACGCGCAGGTCGACGACATCACCCAGCGCATGCAGGCCAAGAGCGACGAGTACGACCTCATCGGCGTCGACGTCGTCAACACCGCCCAGTTCGCCGCAAACGGTTGGCTGCTGCCGCTCGAGGGTGACCTCGCGATCGACGAGTCCGGCCTCCTGCCGTCGACCGTCGCTTCGGGCACCTACAACGGCAAGCTCTACGCAGCGCCGAAGAACACCAACGCCGCATTCCTGTACTACCGCAAGGACCTCGTCGAGAAGGCCCCCACCACGTGGGCCGAGCTCAAGGAAAACTGCCCGAAGGCTGTCGAAGCCGGCATCTCCTGCTACATCGGTCAGTTCAAGAACTACGAGGGCCTGACGGTCAACACCACCGAGATCACCAACGCCTTCGACGGCCCGTGGGTCGGCCCGGACGGACTCACCCCGGCCATCGACGACAAGACGAAGGCAGGCGTTCAGTCGATCGTCGACAACTTCGCCGACAACACGATCCCGCAGGAAGCGCTGACCTACTCCGAGGGCGAGTCGCAGACCGCGTTCGGCGACGGCAAGGCACTCTTCATGCGCACGTGGTCCGGCTTCTCGGTCGACGGTGAGAAGACCTCGGTTGCCGGTAAGTACGGCTACACCGTTCTTCCGGGTGTCGACGGACCGGGCGCTTCGACCGTCGGCGGCTACAACGTCGGCATCAGCGCGTACTCGGACGCACCCGCCACGGCTCGTGACTTCCTCGAGTTCATGCAGACCAAGAAGTCGCAGACGTACTTCACCGAGGTCGGCGGCGCACCCGTTCTCTCGGCTGTCTACGACGATCCGGCAGTGCTCGCTCAGTTCCCGTACTTCGCGACCCTGAAGGAAGCACTCGCCACCGCTCAGCCGCGCCCCGTCACGCCGTACTACACGCAGGTGTCGAAGTCGATCTCCGACAACACCTACGCTGCTATTCGCGGCGAGAAGACCGTCGAGCAGGCTTTGGCGGACACCAAGGCCGGCATCGAAACCGCCGGTAACTGATCTACCAGGAGCAATAAGCAATGGCAGAACCGCAGGATCCTTCCGCGGCTGTGCCTACCAACCCCACGGTCGGGGCCGGTTCAACCGGTCCCGACCGTTCGGGCGTTGGTGGGAGACACCGTGCACCGGAACCGCTAGAAGAGCCGTCGGCATCCGAGGCAGCAGGGACATCCCTGACCAAGGTTCTGCCTGACCTTGCAGCTACTCCACCCCCGCCGACCTCGCCCCCGCCTGCGTCGGCCGACAAGCCGAAGAAGCGTCGACGAGTTCCGGTGTGGGCGTTCGTCGCACCGTCGCTGATCGTTCTCGCCGTCATCATTCTGTATCCGCTCGGACGAGCGATCTGGATGTCGATGCACAGCGACGGCAAGAAGCTCGATCCCGAGACCGGCATGTTCGTCACCGGTCAGTTCACGTGGTTCGACAACTACAAGAACTGGATCACCCAGTCCTGCAACACCGCCAACGGCTCGATTCCCTGCCCGCCCGGCACACTCGGATCGCAGTTCTGGCAGTCGATCGGAAATACGTTCGGCTTCACCGTCGTCACCGTCCTGCTCGAGACGGTGATCGGTCTGTCGATGGCGTTGATCATGGCCAAGACGTTCCGCGGACGCGGTTTGCTCCGCGCTTCCGTGCTGATTCCCTGGGCCATCCCCACCGCCGTCACCGCGAAGCTCTGGTTCTTCATCTTCGCCAACGACGGCATTGCCAACAAGATCCTCGGCACCAACATCCTGTGGACGGCGGACCCCTGGCCGGCGCGATTCGCGATCGTCGTCGCCGACGTCTGGAAGACCGCGCCGTTCATGGCGTTGCTGATCCTTGCGGGTCTTCAGATGATTCCCGCCGACGTCTACGAGGCCGCCAAGGTCGACGGTGCGACGGCGTGGCAGCGGTTCCGCATGATCACGCTTCCGCTGGTCAAGCCCGCACTCATGGTGGCGGTGCTCTTCCGCACGATGGACGCGCTGCGCATGTACGACCTGCCCGCGATCATGATGGGATCCAATCCCGCCACCTCCACCATCTCGGTTCTGGTGGTCGATCAGATGCGCGTCGGCGCCAATTCGGCGTCGGCACTGTCCACCATCACGTTCCTCATCATCTTCGCTGTGGCCTTCATCCTGGTCCGATTCCTCGGAGCAAATGCGGTCAGCACGCAGGAAAAGCAGCGGAAGGGGGAGCCGGTATGAACAAGGCACTACGCGGCAAGATCGGCACCTACATCGGCGTCGTACTGATCATCGTGTGGGGACTCGCTCCCTGCTATTGGATGATCGTGACGGCGCTGCGCGACCCGGCGGACACGTTCTCGACGTCGCTGTGGCCCACCAATCTCACGCTGTCCAACTTCACCGCGGCGCTCGATCCCGACGCGAAGGTGAACTTCACCCGTGCACTGATGAACAGCCTCATCATCGCGGGCGCGACCACGCTGATCGCCTTGGTCATCGGCGTGTTCACGGCGTACGCGCTCTCGCGTTTCGATTTCCGTGGCAAATACTTCGTCACCGGAATCATCCTCGGCGCGTCCATGTTTCCGGTCGTCGCCCTCGTGACCCCGCTGTTCCAGTTGTTCACCGACATCGGCTGGATCGGCAGCTACAAAGCGCTGATCATCCCGAATATCTCGTTCGTGCTGCCGCTGACGGTCTATACGCTGACGTCGTTCTTCTCCGAGCTTCCGTGGGAGCTCGAGGAGGCGGCGCGTATTGACGGCGCCACCCGTGGCCAGGCCTTCCGTCTGATCATGCTTCCGCTCGCCGCGCCGGCACTGTTCACCACCGCGATCCTCGCCTTCATCGCAACGGTCAACGAGTACCTGCTCTCGCTCCAACTCTCGAGTGACAAGACCGCACCCGTCACCGTGGCGATGGCCAAGTTCTCCGGAACGGACCCATTCGTCACGCCGTACACCTCGATCATGGCCGGCGGAACCCTCGTGATGGTCCCGCTGGTCATCATGGTTCTCATCTTCCAGCGACGCATCATCGCCGGTCTGACCGCAGGCGGCGTCAAGTCGTGATGCGCGCTTGCGCACGGTTTCGATGAGGCGGGCTTCGCGCGCCCAGCGTATGGAGCTGATTGCCGGCTTCATCTCGGTCTTCGCCCTCATGGCGTTGATCGGCGCTGTGGTCGCGATCGTCAAGGGAGACCCCGGCGTGATGCCGTCTTTGGTGCTGCTCGGTTGCGTCGTCGCTCTCGGGCTCGCGTTCCGCGGATATCGGAACGCGGTCCGAGCAGAACGTCGCGAGTAGCCAGCCCGGTAGGGTGACATTTCGGTATCGCAGTTGCCGGGAGTTATCTGATCGAGATATCACCCTGGTGGAATGGTGCCGGTAAGTCCGGATCCACGACCGGGAGTGTTGAGTGAGTCCATCTAACAGATCGAGTGCGACGGGTGGCGATCAGTCGTCGGCTCGATCGGGCAAGTCGGCTAATTCGCCCCGGTCGAACAAGTCGGCCAAGCCCGCGAAAAAGCAGCGCTCGAAGTGGCGGTACGTCCGGCGGACCATCTACGTGCTCGTGCTCCTGATGGTCATCGTGCCCGCGTCGTTTTTTGCTGTCGCGTACAGCCGGACCGACGTCCCGCGCCCCTCTGACATGCAGACCAATCAGGTGTCCACCATCTACATGGCCGACGGCACGACCGTGCTCGGCAAGGTAGTGCCGGCGGAGGGAAACCGCACCGAGGTCGCGTTGTCGGCCATCCCGATTCACGTCCGCGATTCGGTGCTCTCGGCGGAGGATCGTAACTTCTACACCAACCCCGGATTCTCGATCTCCGGATTTGCTCGCGCTGCCCGCGACAACGTGATGGGCAAGGAAAGCGCCGGCGGTGGTTCGACGATCACTCAGCAATACGTGAAGAACGTCTTGGTCGGTGACAAGCGCAGTATCGACAGGAAGCTGCGTGAGCTCGTCATCTCCGCCAAGATGGCGCGCGAATGGTCCAAGGACGACATTCTTGCCGCGTATCTCAACACCATCTACTTCGGTCGCGGTGCGTACGGCATCGCCGCCGCGTCGAACGCGTACTTCGACAAGCCGGTCAGTGAGCTGAGTGTCGAGGAAGGCGCAGTTCTCGCGTCCGTCATCCAGAGCCCGTCGTTCCTGGACCCCGAGACCAATCTGTCCGCGCTGCAAGCGCGCTGGGACTACGTTCTCAACGGCATGGTGGAACTGGGCAGCCTGACCAAGACGGATCGCGACGCGATGCAGTTCCCGGTCGTCGCCCCCGCCAATCGGCCGACCGATCTGAACCAGGCGCCAGGACCCGAAGGCCACATCAAGACCCAGGTACTCAAGGAACTGGCCGAGGCCGGTATCAGCGATCAGACGCTGAACACCGCTGGTCTGCAGATCACGACAACCATCGACCCGGTTGCGCAGGAAGCTGCGCTGAACGCCGTCAGGCGGAATCTCGAGGGCGAGCCGGAAGACCTGCGGACCGCAGTAGTGTCCATCGACCCCAAGACCGGTGGCGTCGACGCCTATTACGGCGGTGACGACGGAGCCGGCTTCGACTACGCCCAGGCGCCGCTGCAGACCGGTTCAGCGTTCAAGGTCTTCGGTCTGGTCGCAGCATTGATGGAAGACATTCCGCTGTCCGCACGGTTCGACAGTTCACCGCTCACGATCAACGGCGTGACCATCGGAAACGTCGGCGGCGAATCCTGTGGTCGATGCACCATCGCCGAGGCACTCAAGCGTTCGCTGAACACCAGCTTCTACCGGTTGATGCTCTCGATGGAGAACGGTCCCCAGAAGATCGCCGACGCCGCCCACCTGGCCGGCATCCCCGAGCACATTCCCGGACTCGACTACCCGACGCTCACACAGGAGGGTGGTCCGCCGGAGAACGGAATCGTGCTCGGCCAGTATCAGTCTCGCGTTATCGACATGGCGTCCGCTTACGCGACGCTCGCCAATTCCGGTGTGTACCAGCAGCCGCACTTCATCCGGAAGGTCGTGACGGCCGAAGGTGAAGTCCTGCTCGATCGCCCGGTCTCTCCCGGTGAGCGTCGTCTCGATGCTGCCGTTGCCGACAACGTCACGCAGGCAATGCTCCCGATCGCGTCGTACTCGAACGGTCACGCGCTTGCCGGTGGACGCCCGTCTGCTGCCAAGACCGGCACCGCGCAGTTGGGTGACACGGGGCAGAACAAGGATGCGTGGATGGTCGGTTACACGCCGTCGCTGTCCACCGCGGTGTGGATCGGAACTTCCGACGCTCAGGCCATCACCAACTCCTACGGTGGTTTGATCTACGGCTCCGGAGTGCCTGCGGACATCTGGAAGAGCACGATGGACGGCGCGCTGAAGGGATCCGACTGGGAGAGCTTCCCGTGGCCGGACCCCATCGGCGGGCAGGCCGGCGTTCCCGCGAACTCCGGCGTGACCTCGGGGGACGGGACGGGCACGCCCACGACGGGCGCGGTCGCTCCCCCGGCGCCCATCGAGGTGCCCGGCCTACCGCCGATCGAAGTGCCGCCGCTCCCCCAGTTGCCGCGTCAGATCGAGATCCTGCCGGGCATCGTCATCCCACTGCCGGGCTGACAAGCAGCGCCCGATTTCCGGTTCTCAGGCCTGATCGTCGAAGAGACCGAGTTGGGTGGGCGCTGAATCCTTGGCGGGCAGTACGACGACGCGCAGTCCGCGCCTGAGGTTGCGGATCGCGTGCGTCCACGCGCGCTTCTCGCCCGCACACAGGTCGGTGTCGTCGTCCTTGCGGCGGATGGACTCGGTCAACGCCTCGTGCCAGGCAGTCTCCTGCTCCTGGCTGATCCGCAGGTAGTCGAGAATGGTGTCGCGGTCGTGCTCACAGATCACGGCAACCTCTTCGGCGCTGAGCTCGCCCGTTCCGTCTGCGTCGAGTTCGAGGAGCGCCATGAGAGCCGGCGGAAATTCGTGGCACTCGTGTGACTCGTATTCGGCACCGGGATCTTCGTGCTCGGAGGCCATGCCGTCGTTGAAGGCGGTGTCTCCGGTTGCGCGGATGGGTTGCCCGCCCAGTTCTTCGGCGAGTTCGTCGGATGCTTCGGCCAGTTCGGCGAACGAGCGCAGAGCCCGCAGCAGGTGCTCGGCGACGAAGGGTGCGCCGTCCACGCGGACCACGCCCAGCACACTCTGCTCGACGAGAATGAGCTTGATGGTCGGCCATTGCCGATTGAGCTGAGCAAGAATTACAGCAGCGTTCTCGAGGTTCTCCACCGAATGCACGACCCGCGAGAACACCTCTACGTACTCGTCGTCCTCGAGAACACGAACATAGGTGACCTGCTCACCGCGGACCAGCGGGATATCGCCGTCGTCGTCACGCTTGGGCGGATGACCGAGAAGGCGCTCGACGGCCCCGTCGACCAGGATCCGCAGCATGTCGCCCGAACCCGAGGGAGCGTGAGACGGCGTCGTGGCGAACGCCGGCGTCGACTCGCGCCCACTGGTGCTGGCACGCAGGAACGACGGGTGCGCAATGCTCCACATTTCGCGGAATACGCGCAACACCTTTGTCACCAGTTCCTCGGGACGAGCGCGGTCGACGTCGATGTAGAAGGACATGGACCCATTGCCCTCGGGTTCGTGCTCGCACAGATCGGGAGCGTTGAACCCCATGTCGAGCAGCGCTGAATGGTCTTCCGGTTCGAGCATGCGCAGTGGATGCAGAAACCTGTTGGAAGGAACTTCACAGCGCACGGAGGTCTGGTTCCACGCGAAGAACTGGATGCACGCGGGTGCGTCGGCCAGTTCGTCCATGCTGTCGTAATGCGACTCCACCACGAGGGTGTCGTCGTCCTCCATCACGGAGATGTAGCGAGCGAGATGAGTCTCGAAAGTAGTCCAGGCACTCAGGATTTCCAGATCGAAAGTATTGTCCGACATCGTCGCTCCTCTGGTCCGGGGGCGCATGGGGCCCTACCGACGACTCGCCGAAACCCCTGCTTTTCAAACCCCGCCTACGACGTTAGTCGTGGGGTCCGACAGTGACAGTGTTCGTAGGATCCGAGTGACCGTGTTTCAGTCAGGGGATTATCTTCCGAGCCTGCAGATTGGCGAAGATGTCGAGGAACATCGCTTCGGTGTCGACGTGGCGGTGAAATCCGAACCGCCGAGCTTTCGATCCGTCAGCGAAAAAGTCGTAGTCCCATCCGAATACGAAGTCACCGAACCCCCAGGACGAGACATCGGAATACGGGGTCCGAGCAAGTTGGTGTTCCTCGACGAGTTCATCCCACACCGACTCCTTGTCCGCCATTGCGACATCGAGGGACATCGGGAGCGGAGGTGCGACGTCCATGTCGAAGAAGGCTGCGATCTTCGGCCACATCTCCTGCCAGCGGAACAGGTCGCCGTTGTTGATGTTGAACGCCTGATTTGCGCACTCGGGGTTGGTCGCGGCCCAGACCGTCGCTTCGGCCAGGAGTCCGGCGTCGGTCATCTCGATCAAGCTGGTGTACGCGCCGGGTTTGCCGGGGAATCGGAGTGGGACACCCAGTTTCTTCGAGATGGTCGCGTAGACGGCGATGACCATCGCGAGGTTCATCGGGTTGCCCAGTGCGAATCCGGAGACGACCGAGGGTCTGATCGCCGACCATGTCCACGACTTGCCGAGCTGCCGACGTTCGAGGAACTGCTGTTGGTCGACGTTGAACTCGGGTGGCATGTGCGGTGGATCGCTCTCGCGGGCCGGAGTTTTGAACGGTCCGAGGTGTGCCCCGTAAACCTTGTAGCCCTGCATCAGGCTGACGTGCTCGAGTCCGCCCGCAACGGGCTCGATGGCGTCGAGAGTGTTGACCAGCATCGCCAAGTTGGGCGGAACCAGCTCGGCCCATGTCGGGCGGTCTTGATAGGCGGCGTAGAAGACGTGAGTGACGTCGCCCAGTCCGCTCAGTGCCGCTGCAGTCCGGTAAGGATCGAGCAGGTCGACTGCGATGTGTTCGACCCGGTCGGTGTCCGTACCGCCTCGCCGCGAGAGTCCGATGATCTTCCATTCTCCGGTCGACTCGAGGTGATCGATCAAGTTCCCACCGATCACGCCTCGGGCTCCGACCACGAGTGCCACTTTGTCGTGCTGCACCATTTCAGCCTCCCATTGGTATATCGCGATGTTGCGATATAGGGAGTGAACCACACATATCGGCATTTCGCGATCTAGCGGTATGCTCACGAACATGGAAGACGCAACAACCGAGTGGGAAACGGCGTTCAAGGCGCTGGCCAACCCGATGCGTGTGCAAATCCTGCAGTGGTTGAAAGACCCCGGGAGCTTTCCCCCTCAGCTCGAGCCTGCTGAGGAGGTCGGAGTGTGCCTCAAGCACATTCAAGCGAGGGCGAAGGTGTCGCAATCGACGGCGTCTCAGTACATGGCCGCACTCCAGGCCGCGGATCTGGTGACCACCACACGAATCGGTCAGTGGCGGCATTACAAGCGAAACGAGCAACAGATCGAGAAGCTTGCTGCATTCATCAGGCAGGGTTTGTAGGTACCAGCACCTGACCGATCCCTCCGGGGCCGCCAACGTTGTGGCAAAACCTCACATCGCCGGCGCCGTCGGTATGTGCATTGTGGTCGTTTCTCGGGTTGCTCGTTGTCCTTACGCTCGGCAGAGGGTACTGGCAAGGAGAGGCGTGCGATGAGTCGTGAGAGCTGGGTGGGCCGTGATGCCCGATCCATCGCCGAGGCCGTGCGGTCGGGTCAGGCGTCGGCGCGGACCATCGTCGAAGACCACCTCGCACGGGTCGACGAATGCAATGACGAACTCAACGCACTGGTCACCGTGTGCGCCGAGGAGGCTCGCACGGCCGCGGATGCCCTGGACGAACGACGCCTTCTCGGTGAGACACTCGGCCCCCTTGCCGGGGTTCCGTTCACGGTCAAGGACCTGATCGCCACTGCCGGCGTGCGCACCACTGCCGGTTCTCGCACTCTGGCGGACAACGTCCCGGCCGTCGACGCCCCGGCCGTCGCGGCATTCAAGGCTGCCGGTGCGATTCTGATCGGCAAGACCAACACCCCGGAATTCGGCGCGTGCGGCCTGACTCGAAACGAACTGTTCGGAACCACGGCCAGTCCGGTGCGACCGGACGGCGTCGTCCGGTCCCCCGGCGGGTCGAGTGGCGGCGAGTCCGCGTCGGTTGCTGCCGGAATGAGCGTGCTCGGACTCGGTACGGATTTTGGTGGCTCGGTGCGTTGGCCCGCCCACTGCACCGGCCTCACTTCGGTTCGCCCGACGCTCGGACGTGTCGATCCGGAAGGTCAGTATCCAGGCGTGCTTTCGGATGGACGGGTACTCGCCAACCCTGCGACGATGCACGGCACGATCCAGACCATCGGCCCACTGGCCCGCAACCTCGGTGATGCGGCGCTTGCGTTGCGCGTCCTGTCGATGCCGCATTTCTCGTGGAGCGAGCCTGATTCGGTCGACGTCGATGACCTCGACATCCGCTGGGCCACCGGCGAGGGAACGATTCCCGTCGACGAAGAAATCCGGTCAGCGGTTCGGACGGTGGCGATCAGCCTGGACGCGAGCGAGTACGACGGTCTGGCTCTGCCGCGGGCCAACGCGCTTTTCGGCGCGTTGCGATCGGTCGAGACCCACGCGGACATCCACTCTCTCGCCGCAGGTTCAGCGCACTCTTTCGACGCGGACATCACCGCCATGCTTGCGGCAGGCCGTGATCGCAGTTCCGCCGAGGTGGAAGCGCTGTGGGCGGATCGTGCGATGTTGATCGCCGAATTCCTCGACGAGATGGGCGACGTCCTGATTCTGCCGGTTGCGTCGGTGCTCGCTCCGCCGCTCGGTGTGGAGAGCTTCGAGGTGGGCGGTCGCAAACTCACGTGGATGGACGCGCTCGCGAGTTGCCGGGCGATCAGTGTGCTCGGCCTTCCGTCGGTCGTGGTTCCGGTAGGACTCTCCCGCAACGGTTTACCGGTCGGAGTGCAAGTGGTGGCCCGGCCGTTCCACGAGCATGTTGCGCTGTCCGTGGCGGCGCGAATCACGTCGAATGCGCAAGCTCTAGTCTGACTTCCATCTTTCGGTTTCGGCTGCGAAACGTGTTGCGTACGAGTCGGCCAGGTCGTGAAGCGTGGTGACGCAGTCGCCGTAGTACGTCGGTGCATGCATGGTAGCCAGAATCCGCGGCTCGAGGTCGGCCAGGGCGCGGATCGTGGGTTCGAGATCCGGGGTGAGGCAGGTGGCGTGGCCCAAGTCCTCGGCTTCCAAAGCGGGACCGACGATTTCGTGCTCGGTGGTCGCGGGGTGGTGCCCGAACGCAGTGAAGAGATCTCCGCAGAACAGCGTCGACGTCGTCTCCTCGAACATCAGACCCGCGTCCCAACCGTGTGGGACGTGTGGGGTGTCGATGTGCCGGACTCGGCGGCTGCCGGTTTCGAGTACGTCGCCGTCCTGCAAGGGAAGTGGCGCCCGATCGGCCAGATCGTTGACCTGGACGAAGCACCCCATCGCACCGTGTGCAACTTGCGCTTCGGGGGCCGCCGCAAGCCAGGAGTTCATGGACCCGCATTCGTCGGCCTCGACGTGACCGAACGTGATCCATTTCAGACGGTCGATGTCGATCAGCGTGGAGAGTGCGTCGGAAGCCGAGGTGAACAACGCTCGCTGCCCGGTGTGGAAGAGCAAGGGTTCCTCGCCGTCGACGAGAAACTGGTTCATCGTGAGGTTCGCTTCGTCCACGAAGGTCGACAGTCGGTAGATGTCCGGCGCGATTTCGGTGATCGTGGTGGTCATCGCTGTGCTCCGATCAGGGCTGTTGTACATGTCGAGCTGTCTTCTCCAGCCTTCTCGCCGCCCCTCGCCTGCACAAGGTTCTGGACGTGCTTACGGCTCTGCAATAGTGGAGGACGTGTTCGTACTGCTGCTGACAGGCCCGCCGGGCGCGGGGAAGAGTTCCGTGCTGACCGCGCTTCACGATCGACTCGGCGAGGCCGGGGTGAGCAACGCGATGATCGAGGTGGACGAACTCGAGCGGTGCTATCCGCCGCTGGGGACCGAACGGGCAATCGCACACGTCGGGATGCTGTGTGCGTCGTACCGGGAAGCGGGGTACGAACTCCTGTTCCTCACGGCTACCGTCGAAGACGACGACTACGGGCGCGCCCTGCTGGCCGCGACCGGCGCCGAGGGGCACCTGCTGGCGCGCCTCGAGGCCGATCCGGATACGTTGCGTACCAGAATCATCGAACGTGAACCGGCCGGCTGGGCCGGGTTGGACGAGTTGGTGGAGGCGTCACAACTGCTGGCCGGTTCGATGCCGACGCTCAGTGGAGTCGACGTGGTTCTGAGCACCGACGGCCGCGATCCCGAAAGTGTTGCCGACGATCTGGAAGCGGCTCTGCGAGAACACAGTCCGTCGCTTCTAGCCGTCGGTGTTCAGAGCGGTGACCACTGAAGCGAACATCGTCGACTTGATTGCCCCCAGTGTGCCCGCATTCTTCGGGCCGATCGGTGCAACCATTTCGATGGCCTTGGCGGTCAAAGCGTCGACGGATGCGGTGAAGTCCACCAAACCGGCTGCGAATGCGTCACTTCCGCCGTATCGCCGCCCCGTGGTCATGGCGACGATTGCCGACGCCGGGCTGAGTTTGGCCTGGATGAGAGCTGCCATTCCTTCGGTGAAGGGGATGTTGATGTCCACCTCCGGGAAGCAGTAGTAGCCGCGATCATCGCGCATGACGCGGTAATCGTGCGCGATGCCGAGCATGGCGCCGGCTCCGAAGGCGTGGCCGTTGATCGCCGCGACGGTGGGCATCGGGAACGTCAGCATCCGGGCGAACAGCGACTGCACCTGCTGCACATACCACTTCGCCTTGTCGCCGTTCGCGCCCAGCCAGTCGAGGTCGAGTCCGTTGGAGTAGAACTTGCCCGTCGCCGTGGTGACCAGGGCATGTGCGCTTTCGCTCAAAGCCTGGTCGAGTAGCTTGTCGACGGAATCGAGCCACTCCGGCGAGAATCGATTCTCGTCCTCGCCGAGATCGAGAACGGCGATCTTGTCTTCGAAGCGCAGAGTTGCGGTCATGATTGGCCTTTCCTGTTGCGTGGCTTGGGCAGTGGTGGGTCGAGATGCAGAACCGCTCGAACGGCGGCATCCAACCGCGCGCGTGCTGCGGCGTCGGGGACTCGCCAACCGTCGGCGCGTTTGGCGGGATGAATGAGTAATCCGGTAGGCAGGCCGACAACACAGGCCTCGATTGCCTCGACGGCTCTGCCGTCCTTGCGGCCCCAGAGCGCGGTCGACAACCGGATGAACAACTCGACCAGAGACCGGTCGAGTTGTGTGAGTTGCTCGGCGATGTCGGCAGGGACGTCGGTGCCGAGCAGTTCGTCGCGCTGGATCGTCAACAGCAGCAACGCGGATTGTGGGTAGTCGAGCGCGAAGACGGCCGGAACTTCGGCGGCCGCGACGACGGCGGAAACCGCCGAAGTCGGCGACGGGTCCGCGAGAGCGTCGTCCACTCTCGATTGTTGAAGCGCGAGAAATCGTCGCGCAGCACGCAGCCACGCGCTACCGACCAGTCCACTGCGAGAGCCGAATGCGTGATAGATCGCCCCGTTGGATACACCGGTGGCGTCGGAGACTGCCCGGACCGTGACAGCGCTCGGCCCGGCAGTGGCGGCAAGTTTTTCGGCAGCGTCGAGCAGGGTGTCGAGGTCGTGGACGCGTGGCCGAGGCATGAACGCACAGTAACAGAGCGTCTGCTCTGTTACTAGAGTGCGGTCAGATCACCGAATTTGCGCGAAGATCCTCGATCTCCTCCGGGCGCAGGCCGAAGTCGGTGAGTACGTCGTCGGCGTCACCGCCGAGAGTCATGGGTGGCGCATTCCTGACGGGAAGGGTCTTGCCGTCCACCCAGAACGGTCCGCGGACAACGGGAATCGACGTTCCGTCGGCGCTCTGGGTCTGCTCGACCATCTGCAATGCCTCGACCTGCGGGTCGGAGAACACCTGATCGATCGAATGGATGGGGCCGCAGGGGATTCCGGCACCGCGGATCTCGGAGATCCATTGCGCTGCGCCCTTCGTGGTCAGTAGGTCCTCGAGTTCTTTGGTCAGTTGGTCTCGGTGCACCAAACGTTCTGTACCCGTGGCATATTCGGTACGGAAGGCGAGCTCGGGGTCACCGAGTACCGAGCACAGTGCGATCCAGTGCTTGTCCGAGCCGGTGGCAATGTTGATCGGGAAGTCGGCAGTGTCGAAAGCGCCGTACGGCGTGATCGTCGGGTGCGTATTGCCGTTCGGCGTCGAAACCCGCCCGGTGCTCAGGTAGTCCTGCGCCTGGAAGGTCATGATCGAGATCGCGGATTCCAGCAACGAGGTCTGCACGCGGTGCCCACGACCGTCGCGTCCGCGCGAAGCCAGTGCCGCCGTGATTCCCAGTGCCGCGTAGATGCCCGAGACCGTGTCGATGATGGGGATACCGACCCGCATCGGGGTCTGTTCCCCGGCACCGGTGACCGACATCAGCCCGGACATGCCCTGGGCCACCTGATCGAGTCCGGGCGCGAACTGGTCCGGGCCCACCGGGCCGAAACCACTGATGCTCATCACGACGAGCCCTGGATTCTCCTGCTCGAGCGAGTCGGGATCGAGCCCCATGTCGGCCAGTACTCCCGGACGGAAGTTCTCGACCAGCACATCTGCGTCGAGGGCCAGGCTGCGAAGCAGTTTCCGCCCGCGGTCACTGCGCATGTCGATGGCGATCGACCGTTTGCCGCGGTTCACGGAAGCGAAGTAGAGGCTTCGATCGCCGTCGAACGGAGGCCACTGACGCGAACTGTCGCCGGAGCCACGGGTTTCGACCTTGACCACGTCGGCGCCGAAGTCCGAGAGCAGCGACGTGCACAGAGGCCCCGCGAGAGCACGGGTGAGGTCGAGAACTTTGATACCGCTGAGCAATTGGTCCATGGGAGAAACCTCGGTTCTGTGGTGTGCAACGTCGCCCACTCGATCCGTCGCACCATCTGCGTGAATTGCCGCTGCAGTGATCGTCGGAGAGGGGAAGAATGAAGGTCAGGCCTGCTTTCGGCTGGGCTCGGTGACAACACTGGTCGAGAGCGCAAGGTGATGCGACGGCGACATTGCACAACTGCAGGGCCCGGATTTAGGCGCATTGTGTGACAGGCAGGATTGCGGTGGGCCGATACCGTGAACTCTCTACGGACGGCGATGCAAGCGGGAGGCGAGGCGATGCGCGACATTTCCACTCAGCTGGCGCAGTGGCACGCCCGCGGCGAGGATTTTGCACTGGCGACGGTTGTCCGTACCTGGCGATCCTCACCGCGCATGCCCGGTGCTTCGATGGCCGTCTCACGCTCCGGCGAGGTGGTCGGCAGCGTCTCGGGCGGGTGCATCGAGAGTGCACTGTACGAGATCGCCCAGGAGGTTCTCGCCGACGGCACCAGCCGCATCGAGGTCTTCAGCGTCTCCGACGACGACGCCATCGGAGTAGGTCTGACCTGCGGCGGAACCATCGAAGTGTTCGTCCAGGCCGTCGGAGCCGATTTCGCCGAGTTCGGTCAGGTCTGTGAACGAATCGAGGCCGATACGCCCGTCGTCGTGGTCACCGAAGTGCGTCCGGGAGCGCCGGCGCGGCATCTCGTCGTCGAGCACGGCCGACGCAGCGGGGATCTGGATGCCACGGAGGACGAGGTCTCCATCCTGTTGCGCACGATGGACACCGGTGAGTCCGTCGCTTTTGTCGCGCCGGCGGGAACCCTCATCGATTCGCAGCACGACTTGCTGGTCGAGATCTTCGCGCCACTACCGAGGATGTACGTGTTCGGGGCCATCGACTTCGCGGCATCGATGTGTACGTTGGGCGCCTTTGCGGGTTACCGAGTGACCGTCGTGGACGCACGGCCGGTCTTCGCGACACGGGCGCGTTTCCCCGACGCCCACGATCTGGTCGTCATGTGGCCACACAAGTTCCTCGAAACCGCACCGATCGACAACAAAACCGTCCTGGCCGTGCTCACGCACGACGAGAAGTTCGACATCCCCCTGCTCGAGATCGCGCTGCGTTCGCCGGCTGCGTACGTCGGCGCGATGGGAAGTCGTGCGACGCATGAGCGTCGGGTGGCGCTGTTGAAGGAGCGAGGCGTCACCGACGCCGAGTTGGGGCGTCTGCACTCACCGATCGGGTTGGATCTCGGCGCGAGGACACCGGAGGAGACTGCAGTGTCGATCCTCGCCGAGATGACCAAGACCCTTCGCAATGCCTCCGGTTTGGAACTGCGGGATCTGCAGGGGCCGATCCACCCGCCACCTCAGGAGAATCCGACCGCCCTGCATCGAACGGCCTGAGTCGACTGCGCTGAATTCGGACATCTTGTGTTCGGTGGGGATAGGATCGTTTCTTTCGTGAACCATCTTCCGTGATCCGAATGAAATCGAGGTGCCTGCCAAGTGGCAAACCCGGCCGTACCGGCATCCGAGGTGAATGCTGTTCTCTCCGAACTTCTTCGAACCCAGCTCCTTCCTGGTGTTCGAAAGGTCGCCGGCGGCTGCGAAGACCCGACGGTAGCCCGGGTGGGATTCATGGCGGTTCCGGACATCGGACCGTGGCTGCGGCACGGACAGTTGCTGATCACCACGCCGGAAACCCTCGCCAGGGTCACCGAAACCTTCAAAGCATTTGTCGGACGGTTGTCGACGCGAGGTGTTGCGGCACTTGCCGTCCAATTCGGCGCAGACGGGGACACTCTCGCGCCGGAGCTGGTCGACGCGGCCGAAAGCGCCGGCTTCCCGCTCCTGGTTTTTCACGGTGCGTGTGATCACCCTGCGGCGAGAGACCGTGAGCAGACGGAGTCGGCCCAGATCGACGCCATGTTCGGGGCCGAGCGCTTGCGACGGCTGCTGGTCGACGTCGTGATGGGCGGCGGCGGCCTCCCGCAATTGACCGAAGTCATCGCTCGGGAGATGAAGGGCGCCGCCCTGATCACCACCTCGGACGGACGCGAGATCTGCCGCGCCGGGGACGCCGCGGAGCGCAAGCATCTGTCTGCCTGTCCCGCCGTCGATTCCACCGGTCGTCTGCGGACCGACACCGTCGAGGGCGGATTGGGTCTGCACGAGTTCGACGGTCAATTCATCGCGGTGTCCGCGATTTCCGCCAATCACATCGACCACGGGCGTCTCGCGTTGTTCACCGGTGAGCGCGTCATGACGAGTTACGACCAGTACCTGGTCGAGCGGGCCGCGTCGGTGTGCGCGTTGGTCATCACCCGTGAGCAGGCCGTTGCGTCGGTGGAAGAACGCCATCGCGCCAACTTCGTTCACGACCTGCTCCTCGGCCGTGCCGGGGACCACGATCACGTTGTCTCCCACGCCAAGACGTTCGGTTGGGACTTCGATCGCCCGCTGGTGATCGTCTCGATCGAGCCGGACCCGGTCGACGAACCGGCCTCGGCGGCGCCCGCTCGGCTGCCTGTTGTCGATCGCCAGGCGATGGCGTTCTCCGGGGCGATCGCCCACCGCGATCCCGGTGCGGCGGTGACCGCGCTGACGGGCGAGACGGTGATCGTCATGGGCGTCGGCACCGACACGATGGCATTGGTGCGGGACCTCGTCACGGTCGTTCGCGGTGAAGGTGGCGGCGGGAGAAGGCCGTTCAGTGTCGGGGTGTCCCGGCCGACAGCGGCGATCGACGCCGTCCCCGCGCTCTACAGTCAGGCGCGCACCGCACTGACCGTCGGGCGACGGATCTCCGGTCCGTGGACGGTGACTCAGTTCGACGATCTCGGTGTGTACAGACTGCTCAGTCTGGTCGAGGACGAAAACGAACTGGAGACGTTCGCGCGGGAGACACTGCGGGAACTGACGGAGGAAACTGCCGAAGCGCAGGACATGCGCAAGACATTGGAAGTCTTGCTCGCGACCAACATCAACATCGCCGAGACAGCGCGCAAGCTCCACTTCCATTACAACACACTGCGTTACAGGGTCGTTAAGCTGGAGAAAATGCTGGGACCCTTCACGGCGCAACCCGAGCTACGGCTGGATCTGTCTCTAGCACTGAAGATAACCGCGATGCGCGGCATCAATCACTAATATTGCCAATCCGAGTCCGTGGGTTCTGGCAGATTGTCATCACGTCGATACCCCTGCGCTGTAATAGCGTTTCACTCCAGTCACGGTGTTTTGTGAGCTGGAGCACACTCAGCGTTCGGACACCTTCCTCTGCACGAAAGGTCCCATCATGCCGATTTGGACGTTGCACGGAGATGGAAAGAACATCAAACCGGGTGAAGTGGTCGCTCCCGGCGAGCGGCTCAGCTGGGGAAGAACCATTGGGCTGGGTAGCCAGCACGTGGTGTCGATGTTCGGCGCGACGTTCGTGTTCCCGATCATCATGGGCCTCAATCCTCAACTTGCCGTGATGATGTCGGGTTTCTGTACGCTCTTCTTCCTGTTGGTGGTCAAGGGACGCATTCCCAGCTACCTCGGTACGTCGGCGGCTTTTGTCGGTGGTATCGCCGCCATTCGCGCCCAGGGCGGAACGTCCGCCGAGGTGACCGGCGCGATCCTGGTGTCCGGACTGGTCCTGGCGGCCATCGGTATCGCGATCCACTTCCTCGGCGGCCGGGTCGTGTTCAAGGTTCTTCCGCCAGTGGTGACCGGCGCGGTGGTGATGTTGATCGGATTCAACCTGGCACCCGTCGTCGCGGGGCTGTACTGGCCGCAGGACCAGTGGGTGGCTCTGATCGTCATGGTGGCCCTGATCGTCATGAGTATCGCGCTACGCGGCTTCATGGCGCGCATCGCCATCTTCCTGGCGCTGATCTTCGGTTACGTCCTCTCCTGGATCCTCGACCGGGTCTCGGGGACGATCACCTCCTACGACGCAGGCACCGGTCAGATCACCGAGCACTTCCGCGTCAACTGGGATTCGGTGCAGTCGGCGTCGTGGTTCGGCCTTCCCCCGTTCTCGGACGAGGCCAACGGAATCGTCGGCATCCACGCTCCGTCGTTCAGCCTCACGTTCATCATCCTGGTCCTTCCGGGTGTCATCGCGTTGATCGCGGAGAACGCGGGCCACGTGAAGGCCGTGGCCGAGATGACCGGGGACGACCTCGACCCGTACATGGGACGTGCGCTCGCCGGTGACGGTTTCGCCACCGCTATCGCCAGCAGCGTCGGCGGTTCGCCCACCACGACGTACGCCGAGAACATCGGTGTCATGGCAGCGACCCGTGTGTACTCCACCGCCGCCTACGCGGTTGCCGGCATCGTCGCCATGATGCTCGGCTTCTCCCCCAAGTTCGGTGCCGTCATCTCGGCGACGCCCGGCGGTGTTCTCGGCGGAATCACCGTGGTGCTCTACGGCATGATCGGCCTTCTCGGCGCCAAGATCTGGAAGGAGAACGGCGTCGACTTCGGCAATCCGCTCAACCTGATGCCGATCGCGGCCGGCCTCATCATCGGTATCGGCGACACGGCCCTGAAGTTCAGTGACACGTTCTCGCTCAGCGGCATCGCGCTCGGCACCATCGTCGTGATCGGGATGTACCACCTGTGCCAGTTCATCGGTTCGAAGAACCCGGAACTGAATGCGAAGAATCCGGAACCGAACAAGCCGGATTCGAAGACTCCCGGCGGCGAGCGGGAGGAACCCGCCAAGCAACTCACGTGACGCTTGGCTGAGTGTGCTCGATCGACGAAGGCCGGACATCCTCCGCGGAGGATGTCCGGCCTTTCCGGTGTTCTGGGTACTGATCGATCAGACGGAGGTACTGGCTTCGACCAGGCCGATACGGTCGATGCGTTCGGTGCGGGTGTTGAGCCGTTCAGTCGCATCGGTAGCACTGAGCACGCTCAGCTCGTAGTGCAGTACCGTTCCGACTCGAGTGCAGAAGGCGGCGGATTCGTCCGCGGCATCGGGAAATTCGGGGATGACCCGATCGACGATGCCGCCCGCGAGCAGATCGAAGGACCTGATCCCTTGACTGGCTGCCATGTCCGGCGCGTGCGTGATGTCGTGGAACATGATCGCGCTCGCACCTTCGGGAGGTAAGGGCGAGAGCCAACCGTGGCGGGCCGCCAGCACTCGATCGGCCGGAATCAGTGCCAGGGCGCCGCCGCCCGTGCCCTGCCCGAGCAGGAGGGAAATGGTGGGGACCTCGAGTGAAATCATGTCGGCTATGCACCGAGCGATCTCGCCCGCCAGTCCGCCTTCTTCGGCCTCCTTCGACAGTGCCGCGCCCGCTGTGTCGATGATCGTCACCAGCGGCAGGTCGAGTTCTGCGGCCAGCCGCATACCTCGCCGAGCCTCCCGCAGAGCGCCGGGGCCGAGTGGGGAGTGAGCAGTCTGTCCGCGCCGGTCCTGTCCGAGAAGGACGCAGGGCATGTCGCCGAAGCGAACGAGCGCGAGCATGATGCCGGGATCGTTCTCGCCCTGGCCGGTTCCGTTGAGCGGGAGCATGTCCGAGGCGGAATTGAGCAACACTTCCCGTATCCCCGGTCGGTCTTCGCGTCGGGATGCGACGACGGATTCCCAGGCTGACGTATCGGGTGGGCAATCGTACGAGCACGGGTCACTGGGCAATAAGTACCCACGATGCGCCCCGGTGATGATGCGCAATGCGCGTTCGACGATTTCGGCGAGCTGGTCTGGCGGCCTCACTGCATCGATGAGTCCGTGCTCGTGAAGGTTCTCCGCTGTCTGGACACCGGCGGGGAAAGGTGAGTTGTACAAGGCCTCGAACACTCGAGGGCCGAGGAATCCGACGAGGGCCCCCGGTTCCGCGATCGTCACGTGACCGAGTGATCCCCAGGACGCGAATACGCCTCCGGTGGTGGGGTTTCGGAGATAGACGATGTAGGGCAGGTGCGCTTCTTTGTGCTTGATGAGCGCCGCGGTGATCTTGACCATCTGCAAAAACGCCGTCGTCCCCTCCTGCATACGCGTTCCCCCGGACGTGGGAAGCGCAAGAAGGGGCAGCTGCTCTTGCGTGGCTCGACGGATGGCGACGACGAGGCGTTCGCCCGCCGCCACGCCGATCGATCCGCCGAGAAAGCCGAACTCGCAGACGATGATTGCCACACGGCGGCCTCGGACGGAGGCGCTTCCCGTCAGGACGGACTCGTCGAGTCCGGTCTTCTCCTGGGCCCGCAGAAGTGCTTCGGCGTAATCGGAGTCGGTCGCGACGGGAATCGGAGGGGTATCCCACGACTCCCAGGTGCCGGCATCGATTACCAGGTCGAGCAAGTCGCGAGCCGTCAGGCGGTTCATCGGGTGAATCCTTGTAGCCATGACATGATTTCGTCAGTGTCTTCACCGAGAACCGGAGGTGCAGTGTGGCGGGTCTCCGTCACTTCGGTTCCGTCCGGATCGAAAAATCGTAGCGGTGGACCGGGCAGTGTGATGTTTCCGAGCGTGCTGTGGTCGACGTCGACGAGCAATCCCTGTGATCGGGTCTGCTCCCATTCGTACACTTCGGAGATCGTCCGAACCCGTCCTGCCGGTACTCCGATGCGGTCGAGTTCGGTCAGAAGCTCGTCACGCGAGTACGGCTTGAAGGTACGTTCGATCAATTCGACGACCTGGAAATGATTTTCGACGCGTTCGGCGTTTGTTGCCATACCCGGGGCGTCAGGGTCGAGGTCGAATCCTTCGCAGAATCTTCTCCACAGGCTTTCGCTGCCGACCGAGATCTGTACTGCGCCATCGCCGGTACGAAAGAGTCCGTACGGTGCGATGGAGGGATGGTGGTTGCCCTGCGCTGTGCCTACCTCACCGGCGACGGTCCACTTCGTTCCTTGAAACGCGTGAACACCGACCACGCTGGCCAAGAGCGACGTTCGGACAACGCGGCCTTTCCCCGTCTGTTCGCGTTCCTTCAAAGCCGCGACGACACCGAACGCCCCGTACATTCCGGCGAGAAGATCGGCGATCGGAACTCCGACTCGTTGAACGTCGTCCGGACTCGAGCCGGTCAGCGACATGAGTCCGGCTTCCCCCTGGGCGATCTGGTCGTAGCCGGCGCGACCGCCTTCCGGGCCGTCGTGGCCGAAACCGCTGATGGACAGAACGATCAGTCGAGGATTGAGTTCGGCCAGCCGCTCGGTCGAGAATCCGAGTCGATCGAGAACTCCGGTGCGGAAGTTCTCCATGAGAACATCGGCGCGGCAGACGAGATCTTCGAGGGTCGCGCACCCACTGTCGGATTTCAGATCGAGCGTGATCGACTTCTTGTTCCGGTTCGTGGACAGAAAATACGTCGATTCCCGTTGCGTGTTCGGTGGTTCCAACGTGGGCTCCACAAAAGGCGGCCCCCACCCACGGGTGTCGTCGCCGCCGTGAGGTGATTCGACCTTGATCACGTCGGCACCCAGATCGCCGAGCATCATTGCCGCGTGAGGACCCGCGAGTGCGCGCGTGAGGTCGACGACAATCACGTCGTGTAGCGGACCACTACGAGCACTTGTGTTGTGAGGCTTCGAAGTCGAGTTCATGTCGCACCGCCGTGTTCTGGTGTAATTGGCTGAGCCAGTTGGTGGTTGAGGCCTCCGTAGTTCGGTCGACTCCGGTCCGCTGGACCGAGAAATCGGCCAGGGCCACTGAAGGAGGTATGTGCGGCCCGTCTTTCGAACCGTAAGCGGACACCGGTGAACGGCACATGGGTAACCTTGCCGACGACGGGTGCCAGTGGTGGGTAAGAAGTGACGAACGCTCACCGGGCGGCGCGATTGCGGTTGTATCGAACCGTTATCGGGACGTTCTGTCAGCTCATATCGTGCGAAGTCATGACATTTCGTGCATCTTCATGACCTGCAGGGCGAGTGAGACGTTCAATCGAAGGACGGGGTCGTCGGTGAACGATCCGACGACGCTCTCCAGCTTTCCGATTCTGTAACGCAAAGTGTTGTAGTGCATGTGCAGCGCCCGGGAGGCCTCGGCGACATTGCAATTGCAGTCGAGCAGGGTCTGGAGTGTCAGACGCAGGTCAGCGGCTTCGGCGTTGTCCGCCGACAAGGACTTCAGAACGTCATCGGTGAACGAACGCAGTTCGCTCTTGTCCGTCTGGAGCGAGAGGAGTCGGTGTACACCGAGTTCGTCGAAGTGTGCGATCTGCCCCGGCCCGTTGATACGTCGGCCGACGACCACGGCTGTACAGGCTTGGTCGTAGGCCGCGGGTAGATCGGCCAGGGAGTAGATCACCCGGCTCACTCCCGTGCTGAAGGATCGGCGGCCGCTGGTGCGATCGCCGGCAACCTTGCGCACCAACCCTTCGATGTCCCGAACCGCACGGTCGGTGCTGGTCGGGAAAAGCGTGACCACCTCGTGTCGAAACCCGACGGACGGCGCCGTCCGCTCGTGTGTTCGGACCACTTGTTGCCAGCCGTCGCTGAGTCGATCTTGGTCCGTGCGAGTGGAATTCGCGTGCTGGGATTCCGGGTGATCGACGTCGAGTTCTGCAACCACAACGGCAAGTGGACGAGTGACATCCCACCCCAACTGGGTGAAGTGCGCGCTCACTTCCGCAGGCGAGCCGGCTTCGCCTATCAGTGCGTCACGGAGGAAGTCGCCGCGGAACTTGGATTCCACTGCCGCAACTGCCAGCTGTTTGGTGACGGCCAGCGCGGCAACGGTGGCCGCTCGCTCCAGCGCTTGAACGACAACTGCGCCGAGTTCGTGGGTGCCGGCGTACGCCACCATCCGGCCGTGGTCGGTGCCGCCGGCCACCACTCGGGTGAGCGCCAACTGGCCGGGAAATCCCTTGGGCGCGTTCTGTAAACCGACGGCGACCCGCTCGGTCAGGAACCGACCGGTGCTTTCGAACAACGGAAGCGCGTTCAGCGCGGCTGAATCCCCGGCCTCGGTCAATACCCTTCCGTCCGGCGAGCAGATCAGAACGCTGACGTCGAAGAGCGCGGCGAATTCTGCGGCAATCTGAGGTAGATCGCCACCTTCCAAGACGATCGACGTCAACGAGCGGTGAAGTCGATCGGCAATGTCGAGTGCCGCGGACTGCTTCGCCACCAACTTGGTGAAGACCTCCGAGATCACCTCGTCGAATCCCGCGGTGACGGGAAGAACCAACAGCGGAAGCCCTCGCTGCTCTGCCATGTGCAGCATCGCCTCGGGCAACTCGTCGAGATAACGGCCCGTTTTCACGGCAAGTGCCGCGACTCCTCGACGTGCAAGACCGTCGACGAGGTCACTGAGATCTGTGTCGTCGAGAAGCTCGCCGGTTCGCCCGTAGCGCAGCGGGAACCCGGTTGTCACCAACAACTCGTTCGGCTTCACCCAAGCGAGGATGTCCGGTACTTCCATCACGTTCACCGATTGAACGAGGTGGCGTAAGCCCCCGTGCCCGGCAAGGACTTCGGCTCCACGCAGACTGGGCAGCTCGAGGACATCCCGAACTGTGAGTCTGTAGTCGCCACCCTCTGGCAAATGTTGAAGCTCTTCGCTCGAATATTTGGCAGATCTATCCATGTCGCGAGACTACGCTCGATCACGCGACGAACATTGTCAACAGTTGACGAAAATAGCCTCTCGAAATGAGCGGTTCTCCGTATGTCTGCCAACTACCGCGGCCCGAATTGGCGATCGCCCGCGTCTCCGAGTCCAGGTATCAGGAAAGCATTTTCGTTCAGGCCGTCGTCGATGCTCGCTGTGAGGAGCCGGACCGGATGTCCGGAGTTCTTCAGTGCTTCGATCCCCTCCGGAGCCACGACGACACATATTGCAGTCACATCGGTGGCTCCGCGTGCAATGAGCAGATCGATTGTGCGGACGATGGATCCACCGGTCGCCAACATCGGATCGAGGACGTAGACGGGGGTGCTCGACAGATCAGCTGGCAGGGACTCGAGATACGGAACCGGCTGGTGTGTCTTCTCGTCTCGTGCCATTCCCACGAAACCGACGCCTGCCTGCGGAATAAGGGCACTCGCCTGTTCGACCATGCCGAGGCCCGCTCGCAAGACCGGGACCAGGAGCGGTGGATTCGCCAGCCGCACCCCCAGCGTCGGAGCAACTGGCGTCTCGATGTCGAACTGTTCCAGTTCTGCGCCGCGCATGGCCTCGTAGACCAACATATGGGTCAGTCTGCGCAAGGCGGACCGGAACGTTGCGTTGTCGCTGCGAGCGTCGCGCATGGTCGTGAGCAGCGATGCCGCCAGCGGATGGTCGACAACAGTGGTGTCCATGGTCGAATCGTAAGTGAGAACCGATGGGGCGGCGCACAACCGGTGATTCGGAGTCGAAATAACCAATCGCGGTTTTCGTTTGGGCAAGTATTGACGATGCCGATGGGTTCGAGTCGTCATAGCGTGGTCGACACGGCAGTTCCGAATCGCTCGGCTGGACTGGGCGCCCGGAGCTGTCAAGGCCCAATTTTGCCTCCACGATTCCCTATACAAGGAGATGCCAATGCCCGAAGCAATCGAGGTCCGTAAGGTTCCGCTACACAGCGTCTCCGACGCCAGTGAGCTCGCCAAGCTGATCGACGACGGTGTCCTCGAGGCCGACCGCGTCATTGCAGTCATCGGCAAAACCGAGGGTAACGGCGGCGTCAACGACTACACGCGCATCATCGCGGACCGAGCGTTCCGAGAGGTTCTCTCCGCCAAGGGTAATCGCAGCCCCGAAGAAGTGGCGGAGGTGCCGATCGTCTGGTCCGGCGGCACGGACGGCGTGATCAGCCCGCACGCGACGATCTTCGCGACCGTGCCGGCAGACAAGGTCACCAAGACCGACGAGCCGCGACTGACCGTGGGTGTCGCCATGAGTGAGCAACTGCTGCCCGAGGACATCGGCCGTACGGCCATGATCACCAAAGTTGCTGCGGCCGTGAAAGACGCGATGGCCAATGCCGGCATCACCGATCCCGCCGACGTGCACTACGTACAGACCAAGACCCCGTTGCTGACAATTCACACCATCCGTGACGCCAAGAGCCGCGGCAAGACTGTGTGGACCGAACAGACTCATGAGTCGATGGACCTGTCCAACGGCGGAACGGCTCTGGGGATCGCGGTTGCGCTCGGCGAAATCGACATGCCGACCGACGAGGATGTCATGCACAGCCGCGAACTCTTCTCCTCTGTCGCATCCTGCTCGTCCGGCGTCGAGTTGGACCGCGCGCAGATCGTCGTCGTCGGTAACGCACGTGGCGTCGGCGGACGCTACCGGATCGGCCACAGCGTGATGAAGGATCCGCTCGACCAGGACGGCATCTGGGCGGCGATCCGTGACGCCGGACTCGAACTTCCGGAGCGGCCGCACTCGAGCGACCTGGACGGTCAACTCGTCAACGTGTTCTTGAAGTGCGAGGCCAGTCAGGACGGAACGGTCCGTGGCCGTCGTAATGCGATGCTCGACGACTCCGACGTGCACTGGCACCGCCAGATCAAGTCGTGTGTCGGCGGAGTCACGGCAGCTGTCACCGGCGATCCGGCAGTGTTCGTCTCGGTATCGGCAGCGCACCAGGGTCCCGAGGGCGGCGGCCCAGTCGCTGCCATCGTCGATCTCGGTCAGTAGTAGGCAAGAACCTCGCTGGAAACCTCGACAGTCGCGCCGCCACCGGCAATTCGTCCTCGAATCAGTTGCCGGTGGCGGCGAGTCCGCCGCGGCGTACCCCACTTCACTGCTTGAAAGGATTCACGATGGTTCATGCTGCTGACCCTGTCGACGAGAGCGTTTCCGGTGCGCCCGAGAATCGCGAACTCGTCATGGCCGATGCGGTCACGCTCAGTGGTCTGATACGCAGGCGTGAAGTGTCGTGTGTCGAGGTGATGGACAGCTTCCTCGATCAGATCGAATTACATAACCCGGCGGTGAACGCGATTGTCGCATTGCGGGATCGGGAAGCGTTGACGGCGGAGGCGCGCGAGCGTGATTCGCAGTTGGCGAGTGGGGAGTATCTCGGTTGGATGCACGGGTTTCCGCATGCGGTGAAGGATCTTTCGGCGGCCAAGGGTCTGCCGTTCACGTCCGGGTCGCCGATGTTCGCGGATCGAATCGCCGAAGATGACGAACTGTTCGTCAAGCGGATCAGGTCTGCCGGTGCCATCGTGATCGGCAAGACGAACACACCGGAGTTCGGGCTCGGATCCCAGACGTACAACCCGGTGTGGGGTACGACGGTGTCGCCGTACGACAATTCGCGCACTGCCGGCGGTAGCAGCGGAGGCGCCGCTGCGTCGTTGGCGCTCCGCATGCTGCCGGTGGCTGACGGAAGCGATTACATGGGTTCGCTCCGAAACCCGTCGGCATTCAACAACGTTGTTGGGTTTCGACCATCCTGGGGTCGGATACCGGAGACGGGATTCATCGCTCAGGGCGCTGTTGTGGGCCCGATGGGCCGAACCGTCACCGACGTGGCTCACCTGCTTTCCACGATGGCGGGGCCGGATGCTTATGCACCGTTGGGGATTCGTGAGGATCCCGCGGTATTCACCGAAAGCCTCGCACGTGATCTGAAGGGCTCTCGGATCGCATGGGTCGGTGACTGGAACGGTTACCTGGCAACCGAACCTGGAGTTCTCGAGTTGTGCGAATCCTCGTTCGAGGTCTTCGAACAGTTGGGGTGCCGCGTCGAGGCGGCGCTTCCCGACTTCAAACCCGAGGACATCTGGCAACTGTTCTTGCGGTGGCGTTGGTGGGCACAGCTCGGCTTGATCGATCAGTACAACGATCCGAGCTTGCGCGAGTTGATGAAGCCCGAACTGTTGTGGGAACTCGAGCACGCGGTCACACTGTCGGCTCTCGACGTGACCAAGGCCGCGGAGGCCCGCAACGGCTGGCTGTCGGCCATTACCAAGATGTTCGAAACCTACGACTACATTCTTGCGCCCAGTGCCCAGGTGTTTCCTTTCGACAAGAACACTCACTGGCCCGAGACCGTCGACGGCCGGTCGATGGACACGTATCACCGGTGGATGGAGACGGTTGTCCCCTGGACGATGGCCGGGGTTCCGGTTGCGGGAATGCCGGTCGGCTTCGACGATCGTTCGCTTCCCATGGGTATCCAGATCATCGGTCGGCACGGAGCCGACTTGGACGTACTCCAACTCGCCTACGCATTCGAGCAGGCAACCCAGTGGGTCGAGCGGGTTCTTCCGCCCGCACTCCGCGTGAACTGACCGATCTATTTCGAACGTATCCAGTTGGGAGAGAGAGACGATGGCTTCGGCATTGTGGCACGGGTTCGCGGATATGGGCGCTGTGGAGAAGAACGGCGCGTTTGTCGTCTCTCGCGGTGAGGGTGCGTACATCTGGGACCGCGAGGGCACTCGGTATCTGGATGCGACGGCGGGCCTGTGGTTCACCAATGTCGGGCACGGGCGCACGGAGATCGCGGATGCGGTGGCGGCTCAGTTGTCGAAGATCGCTCATTTCTCGAATTTCGGTGATTTCGTTCCCGAGACCACGCAGGTGTTGGCGGAGCGGTTGGCGACGATCGCGCCGGTTGCCGGGAGCAAGATCTTCTTCACTTCGGGTGGTTCGGATTCGGTGGACACTGCGGCGAAGCTCGCTCGCCGGTACTGGCACGAGGTGGGGCAGCCGGAGAAGGCGATCATCGTCGGTCGTCAGAAGGCGTATCACGGAATGCATATTGCCGGAACGGCTCTCGCTGGTATTCCGGTGAACCGTGAGGGGTACGGCGAGCTGATGGCGGATG
>NZ_JARVSY010000043.1:0-77461 GCF_030208925.1 Rhodococcus sp. MEB032 | reverse complement strand
CGCTGCCTCTCTTCCAGAAGGCGTCGCATGCGCCGGGAAAACCCTGGAGTCCGCCTGGCAGTGCACCCGCAGAAACAGCAGACCAGCGTGAGCGTTGTTGCCCGTCGGTCCGTGCTTCTACACACCAATTAGGAAAAACCCCGATCATGAACGACTTTAGCCTCCGGGCTGCCCGTATTCAGCTAGGCGCATTGCTTGCGGCACTCGCCCTCGCGATCGTTATTGCGCTCGGCATCACTACCGGCGCTTTCGTGCTTTCCTTTGCTGTGCAACGAGACCTCGCCAGGCAAGCACTGATCCCGGAGAATCTGACCTGGATTTTCCCTGCGATCGTCGACAGCGCGATCCTGGGCTCAACGATCGCGATTGTCATCATCAGCAAGCTCAAGATGAACCGCCGCGACCGTGGCTTCTACATCGCCCTTGCAGTCAGCGTTGTGGTGATCAGCATCCTGGGCAACGCCTTCCACGCTTACAACGCAGCAGTGGATGCCCGCCAGTTCATCGACGGTGGGGGAGACCTCGGATTCATCCCTCTCGCGCCGGCCATTGCAGCTGCTCTCGCAATCATCCCGCCCGCACTGGTCCTTGCGTTCACCCACGGCATCACGGTTCTGGTGAAGGCTGTCGGTATCGCTTACGCCGCTTACCGGGAACTCGTAGATTCTCATACTGTGGGGACCTGGCCCGCAGCTCCCTCCGAGGACAGCGCACCCCCAGCTCCTGTTGCAGGAAAGCCCGTGGATGTTGATGCAAAGACACAGTTCAAGCGCCGCAACTCGCTGTCTGGCCTTGCATCTCGAGCAAGTCGAAACGCGATCGCGGGCGTAGGCGCACTCTCAACCCTCGCGCTTCTGACGTTCCAAGGACCTATACAGGCCGCCTGTGCAGCCGCAGCCGGACTCACGGCATGGTTGCTCCTGCGACGTATTGCACGATCGAAAACGGCTGTTGCGCCGCTTGCTGTGACGTCCGTGACCGCCGCAAACCCCTCCGACGACTTTGCATCCGCATCTGACACGGTCAGTCTCGAACCCGACCCGCTGCCCGACCTGACCACCACGCAGGCGGCGGAAAACCTCGCCGACCTCAAGCAGTTCATCGAAAACTCGACGCTCCCGGAAACCGTGAAAGAGACCGCGCTCCGCAAGCTCTCGAACCCGAACCTCACCTGGGAAGCGATCGCTGAACAATCGGAACCGCCTGTCGTCACCTCGACTGCATGGCGGCGCTATCACCAGTTCGATAAGGAGGCCCGAGCCGCCGGATTCGACAGCCCGCCACTGCCCGACCTCCGGGCCGCTGAGAACGCCGTCGAATACAACTCTGACCGCGCACTCGCAGCAGCACACTGACATTGGAGAGGTCTCGCGCCTCAGCAGTTCAACCCCGTAAACGACAGAGGTCCTGGCAGTGCTCACTACACCACCAGGACCGAGCCACAGAAAGCCCTGTGACCATGAGCAATACTAATCGTCCCCACATCGGCCGACCCACCGGTAGTACGGCACGAACCACGCAGGCCCGAGCAGTGCGAACAAGAGAATCGATTGTCTCCGTCGCCGCACACCATTTCGATGCTGACGGCTACGGAGCAACCAGCATCAACGCCATCCTCGCGTCCGGGAAATTCACTAAAGGCGCTATCTATCACCACTTCCTGACCAAAGAGGCCATCGCCCACCAACTCATCGCTGACTGGAATCGTGCTGTCAACGAATTCATCAGCGAGGCAATCGGCACAGGAAGGCCGGCAGTCGACCAATTGACGGCGATCTTTACCTCCCTTGCTGACCGGATCGCCGCGGATACCAACCTGCGCGCCGGAATGAAACTCACCCTCGAACCCACCATCGACAACGGGGCAGCATTCGCACACTGGGTCGACGCCATCAGCGACATCATCGACACCGCCATCACCGATGGCGAACTCACCGACACCCCCGCTGCACACCGACTTGCATGGAACTTGTGCGCCGGCACTGTCGGAGCCGCGCACGCATCAGTGATTCTCCGGGAAGACGTTGGTCTCGATGATCGAGTCCACGATGTGGTCAGCGCTCACCTGGCCGCATTCTCTGAGGGGAGACCTAGCGAACCTCACTTGTCGAGCTGAAGCTAGCAACTGAAGTTCGGAAACAAGCCAGACCTGGCTTCGCTGTCGCATATCTACTCGGATGTGATTTGGATACAGTGGATGCACATATGTTCCGGTCAGGAGTGAAGTTCGCTCCTGACCGGAACTGGAAAGGGAGCATCCATGGACAGGTCCACGACAGACCGAGGCGACGAATCCCTCGCCGCCGAAGCGGGGAAGGGGGCGAACTGGAAACGGAAGAGGGAGAGTTTCAGCTGCACCAAAGAAATCTGGGACCACGCCAAGACAGCATGGAGCGTGGTGCGCAGCGACTATCCGGCATGGACGGAATGGTTGGAAGCAGCATTGAGGGAAAAAGCAGCTTCAGTGCAAACCCAGCTGACTCCGGGTGACGATTCTCCGCTACCGCGGGCACCATCACGACTGCCAACCGGGCGACGTGAGCCCGCTCTCGAACCCGTCGATCGCGAGCGCAGGTCCTTCACCTGTGCGCCGGCTGTCTGGTCCGATGCCCGCGCTGCCTGGTGGGCTCAGAGTCCGGACTATCCGTCGTGGTCGGACTGGGTCGAAGAAGCAATCGTCGAAAAGACCAAGAAATCCGATAAGAGCACCACTACCACCACACACTGATCGAGAACAGGATCCCTGTCATGGCGAAACAACCACTACCCCCTCCCGTAGTGCCTCCGTGGATGCAGCAACCCACACCGGCCGCTGAGACTCCCACAGACACGTCAGGTCCTCAGTACCAAGACCTCGATGCGTTCATCAGCGAGGTGACCTCGCCGATCGACTTCGTCGAGGAAGTGAGCCAGCCGTCCGACGCTACAGACGAGCAGCCGCTTGTCTCAGACGACGCGTCGAAGGCACCTACACCCGCCTCGCCACCATCCGGTAAGAGCGCACTCATGATGCCGACAGGAGTTTCACCGTCAGCGGTCTGGGCGACCTCCAACGCGGCAGACGTCTTCTCCTCTCACAGCTCAGGCGAAGCGAAATACCGCGCAGCGAGTAGTAGTAACGAGACGAACTGGCGAGTCGACAGAACACAGGCGATAGCCGAATCCGGTTGGCGGCGCTGGTTGTTCTTCGCATCAGCGAAGACCGTGAACCTGGGGGAGAACCCCGCAGACATCGCGCACCGTGAACTCACCCGCCGATTGCAGCGACCGATCGATGCCGATTTCAAACTCGGTATCGTCCAACTCAAGGGAGGTGCAGCGAAAACGACGACCGCCATCGGCGTCGGAAATGCCTTCGCTGAGGTACGCACCGATGCAGTACTTGCCGTCGACGTCAATCCCGATCGTGGAAACCTTGCACGCCGCACCACATCCCGCACCGACGGAAGCGTATTCACCCTTCTCGATGCGCCCCGCCCACAACGCGTGCACGAAATCCGCACACACACCAACCAGACGCCGGCGGGACTGGAAATCCTTGCCTCCGCGCAAGACCCAGCGACTGCACAGTCCTTCTCCGCCGCCGACTACGACCAGATCCTCGATGTCGTCAAAGACTTCTATTCTCTGATCATCGCGGACTGCGGAACGAACATCACCCATCCTGCGACACAGGCCGTGCTCGCTCATTCCGATGCACTGATCATTCCGCTCGACGCCAAACAGGATTCTGCGGATGAAGCAGTCGCCGCGATCGACTACCTGCACAGTGCCTACGCCAAAGATCCCGACACCAACCTCCCCGTCACGGATGAGAACGGTCATCGTCGTTGGCTCTACCGGCATCTCCTCGCACGCACCATTGTGGTTGTCTCGCATCAACGCCCTGGCAAACGTCCGTTCGACGTCGACAAGTCCCTTGCTTGGTTCCAGGAACGGGTACACGAGGTCCATGTCATTCCCTACGATCCGCATCTTGAGGAAAGCGCCGAAATCTTTCCTGATCGTCTAAGCCCCGCCACCACCTCGGCATATCGAGGTTTGGCGGCGAAGGTCGCCGATCTCTTTCCTGTCCACTCGCGGGCGTTGACTCGTGTCGGCTGACCTCGGTGACGGTGCGTCTCCGGTCATCGAAGAGGTTGTCGACGACAGCGGGCTGCGATGGATGGGGCGACTGTCGTTCGGTGAGGACAGTGGTTTTACAAACTGCTCACCGCACCCAGTCCGACCACGTAGAACACCGCGATTGTCAGCGGCTGTGTGTCGGTGGACCGCGGTAGAAATTCACAGTGCGGAGTATCAAGTTCGACTCGCAGAGTGCTCGCTGATCCGGTGAACGCCTGCGCCACAGTCACGTAGGAGCGTCATGGAAATCTTGCTGGTCTATCCGATCGTGGCTGTCGGCGTTGCTGTGCTGGTCCTGGTCGTCAAGCGCCGAGAGCGTGCCATCCGGCGCGCCACGCCGCCGTGGGTGTACTGGCAACGAGGCCAGTACGTCACCGACCTCAACGCCCGCCGCACCAGACGAAACCGCACAGCTGTCGGCGCAGTGCTCGGTGTCGCCATCGTGGCACCGCTAATGGCGCTCGCGGGCTTCGCCGGCACCGCACAACGAA
This sequence comes from Rhodococcus sp. MEB032, assembly GCF_030208925.1. NCBI lineage: Bacteria > Bacillati > Actinomycetota > Actinomycetes > Mycobacteriales > Nocardiaceae > Rhodococcus > Rhodococcus sp. MEB032. The sequence goes on along the minus strand of NZ_JARVSY010000043.1, from coordinate 72,845 downwards.
CCCGCCGACACTGACCATTCGCTTGTAACCCAGGGGGGACTAGATGAATCACGGCATCGCAACTTTGGAGCACGAGGATTACGTGCACCGTGTAGAGGAGCTTTCGCGCGCAGCCGGCCGAAGCGCTCCACCTAACGTCGAATTCGGTGCGATCAAGAAAGGGCAACCGGTATGGGCGCTGCGCCGGAGCCAGAGCATCAAGATCGACCCTGCGCGGATAACAAGCGCCGACAAATACGGAAACGAACACTCCCAAGTGATGCTCGCCCGAGCCTTGTTGTCGTTGACCCACCGTAGCTGGCCATTTCTCGTTGGCCTTGTCCCCGCAGTCGTGTGTGCTGCGGCAGCGATCGCGCTCCTGCTGTCATATCGGCCCACAGAGTCAGTAACGTCGAGCTCAGAGCTTCTTTCGATTCATCCACTCGTCATTCCACTGATATGCGCTGCTGTGTTTTTCTATGTTCTCGCGGCCTGGGTCGATGACCGCATCAGAGACCGCAACGTCGCGAGCCTTGTCGGTAAAGATGCTGTGGTGCAATGGATTCGTTCATCCGCACCCATGTGGGAGCGCCGGTCGCGAATCATAGCTGTCGGCGGAACGCCGACCATTCGACGTGCTACACACCCGGTTCCGAGACCCCGCACAGAATTGAGCTGGCGGGCGACGATCGCAGTCCTCGCAGTGATCTGGACGGTGCTGTACGCGAATGCGACAGTGGGTGCGATCGGTCAACTCATCGAATCAAGGGTCGGCCCGGACGACACCTCCACGACCTGGGCCGCAGTGCTGTCTGTTACGCGCCTGATCGTCAGTGCGGTTCTGGTCGTGGCAATCCTGGTTGTCATCAAGAACTGGCGCAACCTCACGTGGACACAACTCGGAATTCCTTATCAGCGGTGGTTGCACGGCAGGTGGGAGCGCACAGAACTGGTCAAAATCCGTAGGAGGACAACGAAATCCGCGTTCATTGGATTCTTCGTTGCAGTCGGAGCGGCCGCGTCGATCAGTTTGATTGTCGGAGGTATGGACGCCGATCAAAACATCGGTTCTGGGAATCTTCTCGTCGCTGTCATCCAGTGCATCCGCGCCGGGATCTTCGAAGAAATTGGCATGATCGCGATTCCGGCTGCGCTCGTTCTCTACCGAACACAGATTGACCGGCCAACCGGAAACAGGTGGCCAGTCGTAGCGCTTGTCATCGGGTCAGGAATTGCCCGCGCCGTGCCCCACATCTACTACGGCCCAGGCGCATTGGTTTGGGCATTCACCTGGGGCGCGATCGTGATGATCGTCTTTCTGCGCACCCGGCGCATCCTGCCGATCATTGCCGCACACATCACGTGGGACCTCTGCGTTACCGCGATACTTCAGTTGTAGTCGGAAGGCACGAAGGGTGAGCGGACAGCGTCAGGATCGACTACGCGAACTGTCCGCAGGATCGGCCACGATCGCTGAACGCTGGAGCGCGTATCAAAGTGGTGAGGCGAAAAATATTGATTCTCACTACCATTGGGGACGTCGCAGTGACACAACTCAACGAACGAGACAGACAAGGATGACGACGATGACCCCTATGCCCAGCATCCAACCCGTAGAACACTGGTACGCAAAGCTGAGAGAAACCAAGAACGCACGCAACACCTGGATCGAAATCATCGGCTGGGAAAGAAATTACGACCAGGACAACAAGCCTGTCGTCTATGCGTGGCTCAATGCCAACCCGCCCGTTCGGAGCGACAAGTTAAGCAATGTCTTGAGCACCCATACGATCGAGGAGTATGAGCGGTTGACTCCGGACAAGCTCTCCAAAACAACAGGATTCAACAAATTCGTCTGGGGTCGAACTTCACAGCTCATGGTGAAGCTGACTCCGCTTCCTCAGAGCACTGAGTAAAGCGTCCGTGGTCGCACCCGAACAGCATGTGCCGCATACAAGAGCGTGGAGGAACCGTGAACTCTGAGAATATTGATTCACGCATACTCGTCACCACAATGCGCGATGCCGTCACTGAAGCTCGCGCGAAGACCGAGCAGGCTGTCGCGGTCGAACGCGCCATCAGGGAAATGGCTGTGGCGACCTTGGTCAGTCACGGCGAAACCCTCACATCAGCACGCCAAAAAGCCGGTGTGACATGGAGTGAGTCACTTCAGGAATCGTTGCAGCGCAACAGAGTGCAACTGGTCGCGCGAATCAAGAGGCGACTTACGCGTCAAAAGTTCGAGCCGTGGACCGTTGATCGCAACGATCCCGCGGAAAAGCGTAAGCTGGAGCGGCTCAGGGAAATAACCGAAGCGATCCACCTCATCTGGACGCCGGCTACGGTCTACACCTCGGAGTGGTCAGAAGATTACGAAGTGGCCGGGAGCGCGCATATCGTTCGCTTGCATCAGATACCCCACCCCTTCACCGCGCACCTCAACGCAAGCGGTGCACAATTCGTGAATCATCGCACCGGTGAGCAGATCATCGTCTATTCCCTGGATTCGATCAAAGGTGCCAGGCTCAACGATCGGGGCGACCGTCCTCAGGACTGGGATCATCGCGGCGCCTTTCGAGTCGACCGGATCTCCGTGGACGGAACACGATCACCTATGACCATGCAGGAGATCGGGTTGCCGGAGGGAGTCGAGCAGTTCGGTTACGGCTGGGAACCCCCGCGTCACCCAGAGTACGAGTCGTTCGCCCGCCTCCACGCGGCAATTCACACCACTTACGGCATCATCGCGCCAAGCAACCTGACCTCGGCAAGTCTCATATGGGCGCTCCACCGCAGGTCTACTTTCGGTAAACCGGAGAAGCCCGTGGACCTGAGACCCCCTCGTTTTTGGCGCGCGTAGTCCCGGAGTCTTTGCTCCGCCGGCGCTGCTCAGCTGACGGGTAACATTCCCGCATCCCGTTCCGTGCGGGCCAATTCGATATTGGAGTACAGTGCTGATCGCTTCAAACCCGTGTTCCTGCACAATGTTTCGATCTTGAACTGCCCGGTCTCGTACGTCTGCAATAGGTATGCGCGCTCCTCCGGGGTGAGCTTGTGCTGACGGCCTTTCATCTTGCCGGCCGCAGCTGCCGCCGCTACGGCGTCCCTGGTCCTGCTCCGGATGAGGTCTGATTCGAATTCGGCCATCAGGCCGAGGACGCCGATGAACATTTTTCCCATCGGATCGGTCGGGTCGTAGATCTTCCCGTCGATCGACAAGGCCACACCCTTGTCCGCCAACCTCCCTACCGTTTCGTGGAGATCGCCCGCGGACCGAGAGAGTCGGTCGAGTTTGGTGACGCAGAAGATGTCGCCTTCGCGGGCGGCGTTGATTGCATTGTCGAGTCCGGGCCGCCGGGTCTGCCGGCCGCTGATTCCGTGATCGACGTAGACACGGTTACGGGCGATGCCTTCCTTCACGAGAAGGTCGACCTGAATCGACGAATCCTGAGCTGCCGTACTCACACGTGCGTAGCCGATCTTCATTCCGCTCCCGATTTTCGCCGTTCAGCCGTCCAGCAGACAAACTGTCCGCTAGGAACTATGCCATACCGGACAAATTCAACGGACATCTAAATCGGACGAAATCGCGAGAATTTCGCCACGTCAACTCCACGCAGAAGCCCGTTTGCGATCGTCCGGTATGACGGTGGTCAAAACGCACACCCAAACCCGCAGAATCGCTCTGGCGCCGCACTCCTCGATGTGCGTGGGGTGGGACCGAGTCTGCTAGGTAATCTTCTGCCTTCGTTGGGCCTGCGTCACATCGTGCCCGGCTCCTTTCGAAGTGTACTTACGCCACCTCCAAGCCACCGGTGAAGGAAACCCCGACCTTTGCTAGAAATTGGAATGGCGGCTAGATCAGTTTTGCTTGGATCAAATTGATGCTGTGTTATCTCATGAAAACGATATATACGTGAACGATTTGGATAAAATCCAAGGATTTTCTCTCGATCTATCTCGCACATGGCGAGAAGGGCGAATGCCGTATTAGTTGCTGTGTCCCAATCCGCAGTATAGTAATCTAGCTTATTGGGAAGTATGTACGCAGTTCTGCTTGCTATTCCGTGAGTATAGCCCCATGGTAAATTCGTTGAGGTTAGCAGATCGGCGATCGCTCCCATAGACATGCGATCAATTTCTTCCGGTATGTCGTCAGTCATATTTCTCGGAGATTTTGATAATCGCATAAGAATTCTAAAAGAAACAGAAGGTATATCCATTCTTGTTGGAAAGTCCTCGCGATAATCTGATGTTAGATCAGTGCTGTCCAGTAAGTCGAGCAAGCTCAGACTTTTCGAGCATAGCCCACTTTCTAAAAATCTATGTAACCGGAACCAGTATTGCCTTTGGTACCATCCATCGCGTTTGTATACTAGTGAACGTAAAGATGGGGAGACTTCTGCCCAGAATGATCCATGTACTGGCTCACTGTAAGAATGGTGAGCGCGGGCGAAGGCTGCGGGGTAGATTGAGATAGCTGCCGATATTTCGGTTAGGTTCTGCCTATTTGAGAAATATTCCTTCATCTCGTCAAAAATGGTCAGTAGATTGGGTTTGCTGGCGCACATCAGGGTGCGTAAGGAATCGTATTCTTCGGACTCTAAAATATGGCGCGTCACAACCCGTCTTAATTGAGGTCCGGCCGCGGCGGTAACGAGACACCGTGCCACGTAGTCAAGTCGATTCTTTTTGTCAGTATCAGGGTCCGATTGTTCATATATGTACGGAAGTGGCGCTTCGATTATTTCTTGCAAAAATCGATCGACGTGTCTTGGTCTGTCGGTGCGTAATAGCTCAAAACAAATCTCATCGACGATCTCAAGCGTCGAATTGCGAACTGAAGGAAGTACATTTTGAACAAGGTCTGCGTAAGAATCGGTTGAGCGATATAACGCTAAGGCTGCAAAATACTCAAGAAAGGTTCGATGGGCAAAGTCGTATCGAGGTGAATCGGTCTGTCCTATTTCCACAAGGACCCAAGCGCGACCTGTGCAGTAGCGTAGGATTTCTTGAGCTTCGTCTGATGCCGCGGAACGCTTTTCGAAAGCCCGTGGATGAAGATCGTCGACCATGAATTCGAGGAGTTCGTCATGCGAAACCCCGTCGGAACCGGACTGGGGCATGCGAATCATCCAGAGAGCGATAGCGGAGATCACTTCCTTTGTTTCATAGGTGAATGGTTGAAATCCTTCAATGGATCTCCGTCGATCCCAGTCGTCGAAGAGAAGCATAGAGCATTTCTCGTAGAGTTTAGGTCGATTTTGCGGAATCCAACCCTCGGCAGAATATAGATTGCATATTAGAGAGAGAAGTAAGGGATTAGACCTAAGATCCCGGACTTGGGTGCTGTCTTTGAATAGACTTTCTACTCGATGAGGTTTTTGTGATGCTGGGATATCGGAGTCAAGTTCGAACCATTTTACGATAAATTCGTAAACTGAATCATCCGACATTGGTGCGATTTCGCAAATATCAAATTGGTCTTCCGCTAGAGGGCACATTTCGTAACCCACGTGCCGAGATGTCACTATGGTAGTAACCTCGGGGTACCTATTGCAGAATGCTTCGATCTGCTTGACTAGACGATCTCTGGCGTCCAGGTCGACTAACTCATCCAGGCCATCAAATAGAACAACAGCTCGACCATTGTTTAGTAGGTATTCAATAGCACCTTCAGGTGCGTCCGACTCGTATGGATTCCTGCATACTTGACCGATATATTCTGATATTGATGGGCTGTATTCCGGTGCCGACGCGAGCGCTCTCGCGTAGTCTCGAAGAACCACGATTATTGGACATTTTTCTTTCGGTGGTTGTCTAGCAATCGCAGCAAGGAGGGTGGTTTTCCCTTCGCCAGGATTTCCTAGTACCACAAGGCGCTGGGGAGTGACAAATCGGTTCGGTTCTGTGAGAAGTGATGAGGTTGAAGTGCCGATCAGATCTGGTGGTACGTATATATCATTAAAACTAGGACTCCCGAAGGGAGTGGGAACGGGGGGACGAATATTTCGATGTACGTGCGCTACTTGAGATTTAAGGGAATCTATAAAACGATGTATATCGACCATACTATTTAGTTTCTGAAGCTCGGTTAGGTTCCGCTCACCATTTTCGTAGTAGGCTGACGACTTCAGTAACTGCGCGGCAAGTATGTCCGGTGCAGGTCCGGCTAATTTTGTTATTGAATTTTTGGAAAAATCTGCAATCATCGACATTTGATGCTTGGCGATAATTGAGGCGAGAGTTTCGCAATGTGGCCGTTCGAGCTGAATTTCAAGACGTAGTATTTCTGCCAGCTCTTGCGTTGCTGATTGGGTTGTTCGTTTCTTTTTGGCGGTAAAACAATCGATGGCGAATCGGCGGCTAAATGAGATATAGGTGGGACTATCCTGAAATTCCTGAAGTAGCGTGAGGTGCTTAGTTGTAACGAAGTCTTCCAAGTCGCGTACGGCTTGGCGTTCTGTGGGAGAAATTTCTACACGGTGGAGTTCCCTGATCTGGCGGTAAGTGGCGAATCGTTGAGAAATAAGTGGCGTCAGGACTCCAGATAAAACTTTTGGCGCCGTGTTTGCAACTAGGCCAGAAATTGTAATCGCAAGTGAGGTTACGGGCATTTTACAACCTGCTTCGGGTGAGTTCTTAGGCGGTACTTTCTTTATGCCATTGGATGTGAAGAATTTAGCATGATCAGCAAGTTTCCTGTTGTTTTTTCAATCCGTTATCCAGACAGACAGCGACGGCAGCAGTGGATAGCTGCGATGAGGACAGCGGTCGAGGTAGGATGCGGAATTCAGCGCCATAATGATTCGTGCATTGCCTATGAAGCGGCACGTTCGTCTCGCGGCCAGGTCAAACCTCGCGGCCAGGTCAAACATTGTCGGTGGCAGCGGTACTGACGTTGCACAACGCGACGTCCGCTGGAACGCATGCTGGAAGAGCCGCCAGGCAAGCATCCTGGTGGCTCTTTCTCATACGGGTCTCTTGGTGCCTACTTGAGCTCGATTATCATCGATCCGATCTCGTCCTGAAGGATCGTGGAGGCGACCAGCTTCACGCGGGTTGTCGTGTCGGACAGCTCGTACGCGACCGCGTTAGGGACAGTGCCTCCCTGCTTGATCTTGCTCGTCTGTGAGTCGAGGAACGCAGCGTCCGGCAGTGAGCCGACACCAAGTTTGTTCTCAGCGTTGGGGTCGTGGTCCTGGTAGGCGGAGAAGAGGAATATCCACGCCGTCATCGGATTCGTCTCCTTGCCGGAGACGTTCGTCGTGTCGTACCAGAATGCGATGACGGGCTTCTTGCCGTACTCGTTGCCCTTCTCGCCTACTTGGATCGTCTTCACGTCGGTGATCTTGATCGTGACGTCTTTCGTGGTGAGGACGTTGTCCTCGAACGACGCCTCGGCGGGAGCCGCGGCCGGCGCGTTGGCGGCGACTGTCGAGCCCGGCGTCGGTGCGGCAGTCGATCCTGCCGAGCTGCAGCCGACGAGAGCGCTAACCGCGATGCCGACGGTCGCAATGGTGAGAGAGAGCTTGCTGATGCTGTGCATGTGGTGTCCTTTGGTCAATGTCGCGCAATGATCAGAAACCGAGCAGCGGTCCGAACCTCCTGCGAGACCCGGTGCCTCGTCGGCCAGAAGGTTTCCGCTGTGTCGCCGAGTTCAGGAACCGACGGTGGTGCCTCGTGCGGCAGACTCGACGATCGCCGCTGGAGTCCGGGTTGTGACTGATGCTCCGTCTGAGATCACCGCAGCCAGGTTGTCTATGTGCTCGGGGTCGGCGTCGGCCGGGAACATCCACTGGACGTCGCGACGGTCCGTGGCTATGCCGACGGTTGGGCGCACACCCGCTCCGTGTTTCGGGCGTGGGCGCACGTACCTGACCTCGTCCAGCGGATATTCCGAGCCGAGTTCGCCGAGCCGCAGAAGGGTGCTCGGGGTGGCGGTGACGATTCGGCGGTCAGTTACTGCCACGAAGGTGCTCGAAGCGAGCTTCTCGACCACCGCGCCGGCTTTACCTGGAGCGAGTGCGTCCCAGGTGGCGTCAACTCGTTTGGCGAGGAGCGCTGGTATGACTCCAGTGAGGTTGTGAGCTCCAGTCTCGTAGGGGAACGCGACGCTGCGAAGCGTCTCGCCGTCCTCGAGGAACCACCGAAGGACAAGAAGGTACGGCTCAAGATCAAGGCCGTCGGGCACGCATAGAGTTTCTGGTACAGCAGGCATCTCGGCCGCCGGATGGAGCGTGTTGGCCAGGGGTTCGATTGCGTCGAGGAGCTGCTTGCACGTCAGTCGGGTTTCCTTGGCGTCTTTGCGCCTCTTTGTGAGCGGAACTGTAGCTCGGCCGGGGAGTTCGGCGATGATCCGCAGCTCACGCACGAGTGATTCCGTGAGCAGCCTGATCTCGCGGAGTGACTCTTCAATCTCGGCGGGTAGTTTCCGCACGATCCGATCGAACAGCTGCGCCTCGCTCTCGTTGTCGGCGCTTCGGGTTCGGGCGAGCGCAGCACGAATCGCCTGGTACTCAGCGTATGTCTTCAGCGAACTGAGCAGCGCATGAGTGTCGAAAACGATCGCCTCGGCGTTGGATTCGAGGTAGTGGCGGAGCCCGCGCCCGTCCAGTCTCCCTACCTCCTGAATGTGTCCGGCCACGTTCTTTCGGTAGAGCTTCAACTCTTTGCGAATTATGGGGCCGCTAGAAGCGATGGGCTCCCAGACAGAGTCCGTGACGGTATCGAGTGCGCGAGCCTCCTTGATCGCCTCATCGACGGCCTCCGCAAGTCCCTCGAGTTCGGCCCACTGCTCGTTCCGGATGGTCTTGAGTACCTGTGTGGTGAGCGCGATGTTGGTGCGGACGAGACCCGAAATCTCACCGAGCTGCATCTGGAGCGCGATCATGGCCACGGCCGGGCCGATCGCTGCGACGGCCGCTGCGGCCGTCATCGACACGGGGATGAAGCGTGCCTGTCCGAGCAGTTGGCCATTTTGGAAGATCGCTCCAAGCAATGCGCCGTCTTTTCCGGCCATCTGTCCGCCGCCCTTCAGCAGAGACAACGTCGCATCGTTGACCCGAAATAGGCCCTGCACGCTTGATGCAGCCTCCGCAACGTTTCCAACTACCGTGCCCATGCTGGCGAGCGAGCCCAGAGCAGTCGAGAGTTGCGTTCGGTCGAATGACGGCACCAGATCAAGGCTGATGAGTTCAAGGCCTTCGGGGACTTCACCGAACACCACTGCGACACCGGGTGTCACCTCGACAAGGGTTGTGGATGGTGCGATCTCCAGAGCATCAGAGCTGTTCTGCCCCTCTTCATCAGATCGCATGTCAACGACGTCGTCATCGGCGCCGCCGTTGGCGGTCTTGACGGCCAGGCGCACCAGGTCGGTCGCAGTGTAGCCGGGCCAGCCGTGCAGGATCCGGCGCCAGCGCGCCGGCACGGCGGAGGCGCCCCACCGGGCGCCGAGCAGGCCACCGGCGATCGCGGCGGTGGTATCGGTGTCGCCGCCGGCGCGGACCGCGGCTTCGAGTGCGAGTTGGAGGTGTCGGGCGTCGATGCCGTCGGTGGTGGTGATCGCCCACCAGGCAGTCTGCAGGGCGTGTACCACCCAGCCGTTGTTCGCGAAATCTTCGGGGGAGCCGTGTTCGGCCTGATCGAGCAGCGATCCCCAGAACTCGGCGACGTCGGCCGGGGCGATGGACAGGTAGCCGCGGACCCCATCGAAGGTGCCATGCAGAACAGCGTGGCGGATCGCGTACGTCCACAGCTGGCAGGCCTGGACGGCGCGTTCGTCGTCGTGAGTGAGCGATGCGATTCGAGCGGCAGCGTCGATGCACTGTTCTGGATTGTCGAGGAAGGCGAGCGCTACGGGTGCGGTGCGCATCAGTGAGCCGTTTCCGCCTTTGCGTCCGGTGATTGCCCGAGCGCGGGCAGTCATGGCGTCGGCGCTGCCGGAGCGCTGTGAGAGCACTGCGCGGGTCTGCTTGCCGATGCCCGCCGGGTTCGATTCGAACCACCGAACGAACTGTGCTGCAACGCCATCCAGACCGGCGCCGTGACCAATATCCGTGCCGGTGGCGGCGACTTCGGCGATGGCTATTGCCATGGCCGTGTCATCGGTCCATTCACCCGGTGCCCAATTCAACGACCCGCCGCCGGTCATCCCGATGGCAGCGTCCGCGCTCAGGTGGGCGAATTCGTAGCCGGCACCGAGTGCGTCACCGGCGGCGGTAGCAAGCAGAACTCCTGCTGCGCGATCGGACTGCTGTGTGGTCAGCTCCACCACGTCTCCTTTGATCAATGTTACGCTAATAATAGATCGTAACTGAGATAATATGCAAGAGTGAATGAACGGACAGACAGGATTGACAAGACCCTTGAGGACTACGCGCGCCCCTCAGTGGCGGTGGATGTTGCGGTACTGACCTACTCTGGCGGCGCACTGCAGGTGTTGGTGGTCGAGCATCGCCGTCGGGGTTTGGCGTTGCCCGGAACTTTCTTGCACGAGGGCGAACTGCTCACCGATGCGGCGCAGCGGGCGCTGCGCACCAAAGCAGGGCTGGTCGGTACGCAGTTTCATCAGCTGGCGATGTTCGATGATCTCGCCCGCGACGATCGGGGGTGGGTTCTTTCGATGGCCCACACCGCCGTCGTACCGGCTGCAGAGCTTCCTGCCGACGCGATCCTGGTGAAGGTGTCGGGTGGGGCGGTGGATCAGGAGTTGGCGTTCGATCATGCCGACATGGTGCGGCTGGCGGTGGAGGATCTGCGCTCACGGTATGCAGCGCACGTCGACCCTGCCGGCCTCTTAGGTGACTCGTTCACCGTGCTCGAACTGCGTCAACTCTACGAGGTGATCTTCGATCGGGAGTTGCAGAAGGACGCGTTCCGGCGGCATGTCATCGAGGCGCTCGAAAGTACGGGGCAGATGTCGAACCCGGGTTACGGCCGCCCTGCCGAAATGTTCCGCCGCAAAGGAGCCGGTCGACTGCCAGCGCAAGCGTCAGTGCTGCTGACCGGGTAGCAGCATCCGTTGCATCAGGTTCTCCAATCCTGAGTAGGAACGCTGACCGGGACCTTTGGCGTGTCTGAGACGGCAACGCCTGGGCTTCCTGAAATTTGAATGTTGCGACGCAATCCAACAACGACATCGCCGGAGCCTGCTTGGGTTGTGGGGTCTTCTCCACCTTGGTCGACGACCAGCCCGAAAGAATACCAGCCTGCTTGTCGACGGCAGGCGTCCGATAACCGCCCCTTATGTCAAGTGGCCCACTGCATGGTTGCACGTTATGTGGCCTCGTCCTGGCCGCGCTGGGAGAATCACGCCAGCGAAGTCGACTGGACGCGCAGCGGGGTGGGGGATCCCAGCCTGCGGGTCGACTGTCAGAATTATCTCAGGCTCCCGATAGTCTTGGTGCTGTTCTGAAGACAGGAAGGGAGGCCCTGGCGCCACGTGACTGACGAAGCGCAATCGCGCTATGCATTGTCGTTCACCAGTGGTGGCCTCCTCGCTCGCGAGGGTGAGTCCGTCGCAGCGGTATACCTCGACTCTCGCGACTGGCAGGCTACCCGGGTCCGAGTTGTCGACGGCAACTTGTTGCAGGCCCGCACGACGTCATCTCTCATCAGGGTCACCCGCGAGACCGTTCAGCGACTTTCGGCACTCGGCGATGACGAGATCGAACTGCTTGTCGAGGGCAGCCCAACGGAGCAGCACCACCTGATGTGGGCCGCGGCCTGCCGCCGCTACGCGCTGATCGGTGACTTCGCCGAAGAGGTGCTGCGCGAGCGTTTCCTCCTGATGACGCCCACGATCGACGCTGACGATGTCGCCCGGTTCATCACCGGCAAGAGCTTGTGGCACCCCGAGCTCGACGGGGTGAAGCCGTCGACGCGAGAGAAACTTCGGCAGACGTTGTTCCGGATGCTCCGCGAGGCAGGTCTCTACACCGACACCGGCCACATCATCCCGGCCGTGATCTCCGGGCGCGTCATCGAGGTCCTGGACCGCCGCACGCCCAGCGACCTCCGATTCTTCCCGGTGGTCACACCATTCACATCCTCAGGTAACCAGGTGCAGCGATGAGTACAACCCAGCGAAACCTCACTCACGACGAGAAACACGTCTATGAGGTGGTGCGTAGCGACCGTTTCTTGAGGATGGAGGGCCTCTCCAAGGAAGTTCCCTTCTTCATCTACCATTTTCCGCCTGCCTGGGCCCTTGGCGTCGACGGCATGCGCGCCCGGATCACCACGAAGCTTCAGGCCGACGACGGAATCAGGGTGGTCGAGATCAACCTGTACGACCTGGCCGTCGAACTCCTCACCGAACGGGGCGTCTGGGACAGAGTCCTCCACGCGGAGCCGACGATGGACAAGGCCGACTTCCGCGACATGCTTCAGGGCATGCTCGACCCGCACGATCATCTCGCCCCGGCGATCCGAGTTCGGCTCGACACCGAGCCGGCAACTGAACCGAACACGACCGTGGTCTTCCTCACCGGCATCGGTGAGGTGTTTCCGTTCATTCGTACACACACGGTGCTGGAGAACTTGCAGAGCGTGGTCGTGGGTCGCCCGATGTTGGCGTGGTTCCCGGGCGCGTACGAGTTCACCCGGTCGACAGGACACCAGCTCCGCGCATTGAACCTGGGCGCGAGCGACAGCTATTACCGGGCCAAGGACATCCTCGAGCAGGAGACATGAGCATGACCGCGATCAATGAGATCTTCGCCAAGCCGATCGACCGCTCGATTGAGGGCGTCATCAAGGCCGACGACACCTCCCAACTCACCACGGAGGTGGAGGAGTATGTCCTCACCAACGAGGCCGCCAAGGGTGTAGAGCAGGTGCTGGAGGCGTACACGAACTACACGAACGCCAACGGCGTGTGGATTTCCGGTTTCTTCGGCTCCGGTAAGTCGCACCTGTTGAAGATGCTGGCCCACCTGCTCGGCGACATCGACGGCCTCGACTACTCGCGCGCTGGGGTCTGCACCCAGTTTCGGGCGAAAGCTGACGGCGCGTTCCTGCCGGCGTTGATCGACAAGGCCGAACGGATCGAAGCGAAGAGTTTGCTGTTCAACATCGACCAGAAGGCCACTCTGATCTCGAAAGACCAGAACGACGCCCTGCTGAAGGTGTTCGTGAAGATCTTCGACGAGTCCCGCGGCTACTACGGCAACCAGGGACACATCGCTCGCTTCGAGCGCGACCTCGACTTCCGTGACCAGTACGTGGCGTTCCAGGAATCCTTCGAACAGATTGCGGGAATCCCCTGGTCACAGGGACGCGAGCAAACGGCCCTCGAAGCAGGCAACATCGACAAGGCCTTTGCCAAGGTCAATGGCTCCGAGAGCCTCGGCATCATCCGCCAATACAGCGCGAATTACTCGGTCTCGATCGAAGATTTCGCCGGCGAGGTTGCCGCCTGGCTTGGTCAACAGCCTGAGGGCTACCGGGTGAATTTCTTCGTCGACGAGGTCGGCCAGTTCATCGGCACCCACACCCAACTCATGCTCAACCTCCAGACCATCGCCGAATCGCTTGCTACCAAGTGCCAGGGGCGAGCATGGATCTTCGTGACCTCCCAGGAGGACATGGAGAAGGTCGGCGGCGACCGCACCAAGCAGCAGGCCAACGACTTCTCCAAGATCCAGGCGCGCTTCAAGAACCGGCTCAAACTCACCAGCCAGGACGTCGAGGAGGTCATCGGTAAGCGTCTGCTGGCCAAGGCAGATGGTGCGGGCACCGAGATCGAGGCGATCTACGACGCGGAGCATGCGAACTTCAAGACTCTGTTCGACTTCGTCGAGGGACGCCACTATCCGAACTACCGCGACGAGCAACATTTTGTCGGCACGTACCCGTTCGTGGGCTACCAGTTCCCGCTTTTCCAGGCCGCGATCGAGTCGATCAGCGACCACAACCTCTTCGAGGGCCGCAACAGCTCGGTCGGTGAACGCTCCATGCTCGGTGTCGTTCAGGAAGTCGCCACCGGCCTCGCCGACCAGCCCCTCGGCACCCTCGCCTCCTTCGACCGGATGTTCGAGGGCATCCGGGCATCGCTGAAGTCCGCGAATCAGCGCGCGATCTTGGGCGCCGAGAACGCCCGCGACAGCGGCAAACTCAGCCCACTCGCGGTGCGGCTGCTCAAAGCGCTGTTCCTGGTGAAATACGTCGACAGCTTCAAATCCACACCCCGCAACCTCACTGTGCTGGTCTACGACCACTTCGGCACCGATCTGACCCAGCTCGGCAAAGATGTCATCGACGCGCTCAACACACTGGAGGCGCAGACCTACATCCAGCGCAATGGCGACCTTTACGACTACCTGACCAACGAAGAGCAGAAGATCGAGCAGGAAATCAAGGACGTCGACATCGACAGCTCCGAGGCCTCCGCGAAACTCAACAAGCTGCTCGCCGAATCGGTCGTCAAGACCACGAAGGCCACTGCCAAGAACGGCCAGAACTTCCCGTTCGGCTACAAGCTCGACGGCGTGCCCTACGGCAAGCAATACGAGCTCTCGCTGCACTTCATCAGCCCCGAGACGGATTTCAGTCTGGAGCAGATCAAGATGCAAAGCGCGGGGTTCGACGAACTCCGAGTGGTGCTCCCGGTGGAAGCGAACCGAATCCTTGCCGACCTGCGTCTGCTGCTCAAGACCGAGAAGTACGTCAAACGTGCTCAGGGGTCCAGCCGCACCGCGATAGAGACCAGGATCCTCAGCGAGAAGGGCACCCAGAATGCCGAGCGGGAGAAGGAAATCGTCGAACGTCTGCGGACAGCGGTCGGGGCATCGATCCTGATCCACAACGCCGGGGTCCTCGACATGACCGCCACGGATCCGCAGACACGCATCAACGACGGCTTCGGGAAGGTCATCGCCGCCACCTACACCAACCTCAGGATGCTCGGCGGTAAGACCTTCAGCGAGCAGAGCCTGAGCGCACTGGTGAACCCGGCCGAGGGCATGTTCGAGGAAACCGGCAGCATCCTCGATGTCCCCGCAGGCGACCTGCTCGGGCATCTGGAGATGCGCGGTAAGCGACACGAGAGGGTCACGATGAAACAACTCGTCGACCGTTACACCACCAAGCCGTACGGCTGGGACCAGTGGTCCATCGCCGCCATGGTGGCCTATCTCGCAGGGCAGACGAAGATCGAAATCCAGGTCGACGGCAAGACAATCGCCCGGACGGAGATCACCGGGGCGCTGCGCAACACTCAGCGCTACCCGAAACTGATCGTCGCCCCGCAGCGCGTCTACGACCAGAAGATCGTGAACCTGTTCCGCAAGTTCGTCATCGACTTCACCGACGACGGCTCCGTCACGAAAGATGCCGCCGAACTCGGCCGCATCGGCAAGGAACACCTCGAAGCCAAACTCGCCGAGCTGAAGGCACTGCGTGCGGGCGCCGCCGCCTACCCGTTCATCGACCAGCTCGACGAACCGATCGGGCGGCTCGCGGAGCTGAGCAGCAATCAGGAGGCTTGGTTCGTCGAGCATTTCGCCGGTGCCGACGATCTGCTCGATGCCAAGGACAACGTGATCGATCCGATCAAGGCGTTCCTCAACGGCAATCAGCGCAGCATCTACGACGATGCCCGTTCGTTCATGCTGACACACAGCACCAACATCGCCTACCTACCCGCCGGAGTCGCCGACGGAATCGAGACCGCGCTCGAAGACGCCCAGATCTTCCGCGGCAACAAGACCACCAAGCTCGGCAGTGCGGTCGCGGCAGTACAGGAGCAACTCGATGGAGTGGTTGCTGTTGAACGGGACGAAGCAATCGCCAAGATCGACAACTACTGGAAGCAGATTCCGGTCAGCGCGGCGTATGCGGCCGCGGCGGAGGCGGCTCGTCAATCGGTGACCCGCCAGACCGAGCAGATTGTGGCGAGCGTCCAGCAGGAGATCCAGATCCCTACGATCCGTCACCTGGCCACGCAGTTCGACGACACGATCTATCCCGCGATCCTCGACGAGCTCGAAGCTGCGAAAGCTGTACCGGATCCAGAAACGGTGGTTCCCGACGACGACACGTCAAAGGCCCCGAGAATCCCGACACCTCCGACGAAGCACAGCATTTCGATCAAGAAACTCTCACTGCCGGGAGCCGGCGGAGTGCTCGAAAACGAAGCACAGGTCGACGCCTATCTAGGTCAACTTCGCGTGATGTTGCTCGCGACGATCAACGACAACAAACGCATCACCCTGTAGTGCCCAAGCGCCCCCTCAAGGGCACGAGTTTAAGGACGCAGCATGGATACAAAGCCGTTGGAGAGCTTCGCGAAAGCTGCCAGGCGCGAACTGCTCGTCGCCGTCGAGGCACGGGCATCGACGGTGCTCGCCGCCGGGTCCGTCGCGCGGAGCGAGCGCACCGAGACAGTACGCCTTCTCGAGTCCGAGATCGCCGACCACGGTCGTGAACACGTCATCGACAGAGTCGCCTACACCTGGTTCAACCGTCTCATCGCCCTACGCTTCATGGACGCCTGCGGCTACACCGACGCCGGGATCGTCTCACCGGCATCGGGCCACGCCCAGGGCCAACCGGAGATCCTGGCCGACGCGAAACGCGGCGACGTCAACGGCGAAGTCATCACCAATATCGTTGTGCACGAAGCGATCATCGGCCTGCTGGACGGTACACGCCGTAGCACCGACGCCGAGGGTGAAGCCTATGCGCTGCTGCTCACCGAATACTGCCGGCATTGGCACAAGACGATGCCTTTCATGTTCGAGGCCGAAGGCGCCTACACCGAGTTACTCGTTCCTGCAGGCTTGCTAGCCGATGGGGCGTTGCTCTCCCGTGCTCGTGACGTGCTCACCGAGGATGTCTGCGGGGACGTCGAGGTAATCGGCTGGCTCTACCAGTTCTACATCTCCGAGCGGAAAGACGAGGTGTTCGCCGGGTTCAAGAAAAACAGGAAGGCCGGCGCCGAGGAGATCCCCGCAGCCACACAGCTTTTCACCCCACATTGGATCGTCCGCTATCTCCTGGAGAACTCGCTCGGACGACTCTGGATGCTCAACAGGCCGACTTCACGACTGGTCGATCAGATGGACTACTACATCGCCCCGATCGAGGAGGAGACCGATTTCCTGAGGATTTCGGGGCCCGAAGAGTTGACGGTGATCGACCCGGCCTGCGGCTCGGGCCACATGCTCACCTACGCCTTCGACCTGCTCTACTCGATCTATGAAGAAGAGGGCTACGCACCCTCTGAAATCCCCAGTCTGATCCTCGCTCACAATCTTCACGGCACCGAGATCGATCCGCGCGCGGGGGCGTTAGCGGCGTTCGCTCTCGCGATGAAGGCGCGGGCGAGGGATCGCCGTTACTTCACCCGTTCGGGAGTGGAGCCGAAGGTCTGTGTGATCGAGCCGATTTCGTTCGGATCGGATGAGTTGGACCTGCTCATCACGAAGAGCGGCGACCGCGATGCCGAAGAAGCGTTCTGGAACCAATTCCGTGATGCCGATGTCCTAGGTTCGTTGATCCAGCCGGACGCCGATACGACGACGCAATCTGTCGCGGTCTTGGACGGGCTGAAGGACATGGAGGGTACGCTCTACTACGACACGCTGATCCGTGCCTGTCTAGCGGTCGCGCAGGCCGAGATCCTGAGCGCGACGTACTCGGTGGCAGTTGCCAACCCTCCGTACATGGGCAGCAAAAACATGGATGCACGGCTTGCCGAGTTCGCTCAGTCTCAATTCAAGGAGGCGAAATCCGATCTATTCGCGATGTTCATCCAGCGTTGTTTGACGTTGACAGCGCCGCATGGCGCCACCGCCATGATCACGATGCAGTCGTGGATGTTCCTCTCATCGTATGAGGAGTTACGCGAGAAGGTCGTCCGGCTCAGTCCGCCCGTTTTCATGGCTCATCTTGGCGAGCGGGCGTTCGACTCGATCGGAGGTGCTGTGGTGTCAACGACCGCGTTTGTGCTTGAGCCCGGCCGAAGTACCGGACGCTCAGCGGAGTTCATACGTGTGGTTGAAGGAGCGAACGAGGCAACGAAACAACTTGCTTTGCTCGAAGCTGTTCAGCGTGTTGACTGCGATTGGAGATACGTGGCGGCCTCCGACGATTTCACTAAGGTGCCCGGCATGCCGATCGCGTACTGGCTACACAACGCAATACGGACTGCTTTTGCGAAGGGGCGACCACTGAAAGCCGTCGCTAATCCCAAGGTAGGACTCCAGACAGGCGACAATGACCGCTTCCTGCGTTCGTGGTGGGAAGTTGGCGCAAACCGAACCGCGTTCGGCTGCACCGACCGCGATGATGCGAAGGCGTCTGGCGTTCGATGGTTCCCTTACAACAAGGGCGGCGAATTCCGGAAGTGGTGGGGTAACCACGAGCACGTCGTAAACTGGGAAGTCGACGGAGCTGAGTTGTTTGCGTTACGTCCAAAGTCAGTCGTTCGGAGTCCGCAGACGTACTTCCGTCCGTCGCTTTCATGGTCCAAGATCAGTTCGGGGGAGCCTGCTTTCCGTATGTACCCGTCTGGGTTCGTGTACGACGTTGCAGGCACGTCGATCTTCACCGATGACAGCGAGCGACGCGATGAACTGGCTGCATTCGCGAACTCATCGGTAGCACTCGAAATGTTGAAGGCGATCGCCCCCACTCTCAACTATGAGGTCGGTCAGATCGCACAACTCCCTGTCGTGTCGTTGCAGGGAACTGAGGCAGGCGACATTGCTCGTCAAGCCGTTGAGCTCAGTCGACAAGACTGGAACGAGTTCGAAACGTCATGGGATTTTGCTCTGCCTGCACTTCTGAAAACAAAAGACGGCCCGCTAGCGAGCCGCTACGGGCAGCTTTCGCGCGCGTCGGCACAGACTTCGAAACTACTGCAGGACCTGGAATCGACGAACAATGTCGTCGTTGCCGAGGCATACGGTCTCTCCCACGTCACGACTGTTGATGTCGCGATGCCGCGGGTCTCCTTGACGCGCAACGTCGAGTTCCGGTATGGGCAGGGTAAGTCACTTGCCGAATACGAGGTGCTGGAGCGAGCTGATCTCGTCGCAGATTTGATTTCCTACGCCGTTGGTTGCATGTTCGGTCGTTACAGCCTGGGTGAGCCGGGCTTGATCCTCGCCGATCAGGGCGCGACGCTCAAGGATTATCTCGCAAAGGTTGCATCACCGGGCACAATCAGCGACTTCCCCTTCATGCCGGATGCCGACAATGTGATTCCGTTCGTTGACGACGGCTGGTTCGAGGATGATGTCGTCGAACGCTTCCGCCAGTTCCTGAAAGTTGCGTTTGGCACAGAACACTTCGAGGAGAACCTGCGGTTTGTAGAGGAGTCGCTGGGCGTCAAAACGCTACGCGATTACTTCATCACCAAGTCTGGAAGGTCGAAGTTCTACGACGATCACGTCAAGCGCTACAAGAAGCGACCTATCTACTGGATGTTCTCCAGTCCCAAGGGTTCGTTCAACGCGCTGATCTACTTGCATCGCTACACGCCGTCGACCGTCTCGACTGTGCTCAACGAGTACCTGCGCGAGTACGAGAACAAGCTGCAGAAGGCTTTCGAACGAGCCGAAGTGGCAGCGGCCGGCGGTACATCTGCGAAGGACCAGAGGGAAGCCGACCGGCTGCGCAAGGTGCTCGCCGAACTGCGCGACTATGAGCACGATGTTCTCTATCCGCTCGCCACCCAGCAAGTCGAGATCGACCTCGATGACGGCGTCAAAGTGAACTACCCGAAGTTCTACCCGGCCGTGAAGAAGATCGTCGGCCTGGAGGCCAACGATGGGTGAGGAGTCGCGCACCGCGCACTCGGACCGACTCGCGGCGAGGGCGATGAATGAGTAAGACTCTCACGATCGCCGAGCACCTTGCCAATCGCTTCGATTTCACCCGCATCGTCGTATGGCACGATCTCGACGGCGGCTACGCGACCGGGATCGACGCGCTCGTACCGAGCGATGTGACGGTACTGCGAATCGTCGATAACGAATTCGCAGTCAAACATCGGGTGCTGCGGAAAGAACCGACAGTGAAGTTCTTGATCTACCGATCCGGCAGCGTGCCCGAAGGTGCCGGGAACTGGTTGCTCGACATCGAACTCGCCTACGGCCCGGTGTTCACCGCAGACCGTGGTGCGTTGATGCGGGTCGACCTCGGGCTCACAGCACCAGGCTCCGGCGAGTTGATTGCTGAGAATTCGTTGTTTTTCGACGACGCGAATCTGGTGGCGAGGCTCAGATCGCTGCCGTTGAACGTCGGCGACCTGACGGTGGTGCAGGCGCAGATGTGCGCCGTCCTTCTGAACCAGAAGGAACACAGCTTCTCCGAACTCACCCGCACGCTGCTGATGCAGCACGCCGACGGCGAAACCGCCGGATTCGATGCGTTTACCTCCCACGGCCTGGCGGACTTCTACTGGTCCGGAGCTTCCGGCATCTACGGGTTCACCTCGCAGACGCCGACGATGGCAGGTTTCGTGCTGTGGATGTTTCAGCGCGCGGTCGACGGGTTCGCAGTCGCCGAGTCGAACAAGGCACGAAACCTGTCGCTCGACTTCCGAGGTTTCCGTGACTCCAAGCGAAGCAGTGCAGCGATGAAATCGCTGGCCCGAACAGTCGAGGGCAATCTCGACTACACCGATCACATGAGTGAGATCGGTTGGGAGAGACTGAAGGACACGGACATCTTCGACGCCGGCGAGCGCGAGGTGATCCGGCGCCTGGTGGAGGGGATCAGTGCGCAGACGATGCCGTATCGCGACATCACCGATGCGATCAGCGCAAGACGTCGCGACAGTTTCTGGTTCGACGACTACGCGACCCTGTATGACGGGCTGAGCGCCGCAGCCGAACTGATTCCGGCGATCCGGAACGCCGTGTTCGACTTCAGCAGCTTCGACGAGGGACTGACACGGTATCGCGATGAGTGGTTCCGCATCGACCAGCGCTATCGCCAGTTCACCCAGGCGTACCTCACTGCTGAGTTCAAGCAGCCGATCGAGGCACTAGCAGACTTGATCGAGAATGCCTATGTCACCGATTTTCTCGCTCCGATCGGGGTGGCTTGGCAGCAGCAGGTCGATGCGGTTCCGCAGTGGCGCACTATCAATATGACCTCGCAATCGTCGTTCTACGATCGCTATGTTGCCCCGAGCCTTAAGGGGCGCAAGAAGGTCGTCGTGATCGTCTCCGACGCACTCCGTTACGAGATTGCCGACGAGCTGAGCACGAAGATCCGAGGAGAGAACAAGTTCTCCGCATCCATCGAAGCCATGCTCGGCGTCCTGCCGTCGTACACACAGCTCGGGATGGCGGCACTGCTTCCGCACACCACACTGGCGCATTCCTCAGACGGCGATCCGGTGCTGGTTGACGGGCAGAAGTCAGACGGTACCGCGAACCGCGGCAAGATCCTCAGTATGGTTGGCGGGACGGCGATTCAGGCGAGAGATTTCATCGAGATGAAGCCGGCCGATCGTCGTGACCTGTACTCGTCGAATCAGGTGCTGTACGTCTACCACGACACGATCGATGCGACCGGGGACAAAGCCGTCTCCGAGCACCGAACGTTCACAGCCGCAGCGGACGCGGTCCGTGAGCTGATCGATATCGTCAAGAAGCTCGCGAGCGCGAACGCGACGAACATCATCGTCACCGCTGATCACGGGTTCCTCTATCAGCGTTCCAAGCTGGCTGAGCAGTTCAACCTGACGGTGAAACCGCAGGGTGAGCAGATCGTAAAATCAACACGTCGCTACGTGCTGGGGCGAGGTTTGAAGAAGGACACGGCGTTCACGACGTTCATGCCCGACCAAGTGGGATTGTCGAGCGACCTGGAAGTACAGATCCCGAATTCGATCCAGCGGATCGTGCAGCCCGGAGCCGGATACCAGTTCGTGCACGGAGGCGCCTCGCTGCAGGAGATCGTGGTG
The DNA here is from genome assembly GCF_030208925.1 of Rhodococcus sp. MEB032. Taxonomy (NCBI): domain Bacteria; kingdom Bacillati; phylum Actinomycetota; class Actinomycetes; order Mycobacteriales; family Nocardiaceae; genus Rhodococcus; species Rhodococcus sp. MEB032. The sequence continues at coordinate 50,935 of NZ_JARVSY010000043.1, read as the reverse complement.
CCGGTGATCCAGATCAACAAGAGGCGCAGCGACACAGTCGAGCCGGTAAACGTCGACATCCACCCCGAGTCGGATCGCATCACCACCGGGCAGATCGTCGTCAAGCTGTACCAATCGGCCAAGGTGGAGCCGCACAAACCCTCGCGGCGGCTGCGTGCCGGTCTCTACTTCGGAGACACGCTGATCTCCAACGAGCAGGAGATGATCTTCGACTCGAGCAGTGATGTTGGACGCGATCGATTCCAGAGCGTCACACTGCTTCTCGGTAGGAACGCGGACGAGGCCAACAACCACAGCGTGGAATTCCGGCTCTCACAGCCGATCGAGGGCACCGATCAGTGGAAGAAGTACAAGAGCGCGCCTTACACGGTCAGACGTGCCTTCGCGAGTGACGACGGATGGGATTTCTGATGAGCGACCACATCGACCTCACCGAAGTGGCCCTCCTCGAGCAGGCTCCTGAGAAGGGGCCTGCTGGTGCCGTGCCCGCGCTGACGGTGTTGGACCGCAAGATCAACGCGCAGTTCCCGGGTGCTGTCGTGCGCAAGGACCTCGTCAAGGCGGTCAAAGGCAACGCGATCGTGCCGTCGTACGTGCTGGAGTACTTGCTCGGGCAGTTCGCTGCGTCTGACGACGAGGCGACGATCCAGGAGGGCATCGAGAAGGTGCGCAGGATCCTTGCCGAGCACTATGTCCACCGCAACGAGTCAGAGCTGGTGAAGTCGAAGATTCGCGAGAAGGGTCGCTTCCGGATCATCGACCGGGTCAGCGTGACGTTGAACGAGAAGGACGACGTCTATCAGGCGACGTTCGCGAACGTCGGTATCAGCGGGGTGCTTGTGGATTCGAGCACGGTGACTGCGAACCAGAAGCTACTTGTAGGGGGCGTGTGGTGCCTGTGCGACATCGAGTACTTCCACAGTGACGACGCCCGTGCGGTGCCCTGGATTCTGGGTCGATTGCAGCCGATCCAGATGTCGAGTTTCGACTACGCAGGGTACCTCCAGGCCCGGGCCGAGTTCACCACCGATGAATGGATAGACCTCCTGATCCAGTCAATCGGCTTCAACCCCGAGATGTTCGGACGACGCGCGAAACTACTTCAGTTGATCCGGCTGATCCCGTTCGTGGAACGTAACTACAACCTCGTCGAACTGGGCCCGAAGGGCACCGGCAAATCGCACATCTACTCGGAGTTCTCGCCCCACGGCATGTTGATCTCCGGCGGCGAGATCACCGTACCGAAACTGTTCGTGAACAACGCCAACGGGAAGATCGGCCTCGTCGGCTACTGGGACGTCGTCGCGTTCGATGAGTTCGCGGGCAAGAAGAAGCGCACCGACAAGGCGCTGGTCGACATCATGAAGAACTACATGGCGAACAAGTCCTTCTCCCGCGGTGTCGAGACGCTCGGCGCGGAGGCGTCGATGGTGTTCGTCGGCAACACCTCGCACACCGTTCCGTACATGCTCAAGCACTCAGACCTCTTCGACGAGCTCCCCGAGAGCTACCACGACTCGGCATACCTCGACCGCCTGCACTTTTACATCCCTGGTTGGGAAATCGACACGATCCGCGGCGAGATGTTCTCCAGCGGTTACGGTTTCGTCGTCGACTACATTGCCGAAGTTCTCAAGTCGATGCGAAATCTCGACTACTCCGATCGTTACCAGCAGTACTACACACTCGGCTCGGACATCTCCACTCGCGACCGAGACGGCATCCACAAGACGTTCTCCGGATTGATGAAACTGCTCTATCCGCATGAGCAGGCCACCGCCCAGGAGATCGAAGAGATCTTGCGCTTCGCAATCGAGGGTCGCAAACGCGTCAAGGACCAGATCCTGCGCATGGACTCCACCATGGCAACGGTGAAGTTCGGGTACCAATCGCTCGCGGGTGAGTGGACCGCTGTCACGACACTGGAGGAAGACGAGTACCCCCGGCACTACTACCGCGATCGCCCAGACGCTGTCGAGGAGATCGAGGACCTTGCCGGCTCGGAGAAGGCGGTCGTCTCCGTCCCGGTAAAGGAGGAGTTGTATCAAGGGCACCGGGATTTCGTCGAAAATCAACGCGGCGTCTCCTACGAGACCCTCCTTATGCCGTACTTGCGCGGTGCGTCCGAGATCGAGTTGCACGACCCGTACATCCGGATGAACCACCAGGGTCGGAATCTCGTCGAGTTACTGGCCTTGATCGCCTCGGCCAAAGACCCCGCCGACGAGGTCACATTCAAGCTCTTCACCCTGCTCGAAACCGACCCTGAGTATCAGAAGAGACAGTTGCAGATGATCGGCCAGATCATTCAGGGGGCTGCACAACAGGGCATCAAGCTTGACGTGGCTAAGGACCCTGGCGGTCATGATCGCTGGATCCGCACGGACAACGGATGGCGAATCAACCTCGGCCGGGGCCTCGACATCTTTCAGAAGCAAGAAGGCGGTTGGTTCGACTTCGGCAGTACGCGACAGGAGTTTCGCCAGGCTCGGGCATTCGGCGTGACGTATATCCGGGAGTGAGATGACGGGCGGGCGTCGACGGACGTGAGCCCACCGACGTCACCCGTGACTGAATGGTCGAGAGGGGCCTCGTTACCGTGTGTCGGAGTCGACGCTCTCCGCGGCTAACGATGACCACGACCGGTGCCCTCGCAGCGTCGAAAATGGATCGGTATTCGACGCTTCTGTGAAGAACGCGTATCCCCAGCTCGTGCCGAGTTGAAGATGTCGAGAACTCGTGTCGATAATCTATGTCGAATAATCTGCTGTCTCCATCTTTTCGACAAACAGGATGGCCGCTAAACCCGCCGGGCGGTTGCAGATCCGTGGAACCGTGTGCGCTACATTCCCCTTCCGCGCCCTCTGTTCGAGATGGTGATGCACGGGGTTCGTCGAGATGCCGTCACAGACCGTCCATCGAGCCGCTCCCAAAATACGTGCCCCGGCCCTCCAGAGTTGGGGCGCACTCGACCCACCTGGCTGGTACTGACGACCAGCCGGGTGGGTCACCTCGAGGTGTGCCGTGTGCTCTACTCCAGCCGCATGGGTGTTGGCAGCGGACGAGTAGTCAGTGGTGTCCGAACTCGATCCATCGCGACAGACTTCTAGTCGTGGATGTATTGCACGTCCGATTCCTTGTTCTTCTTTTCCAGGTACGCGCCGAGCATCCAGATGAGGTTGTCGGCGCGGGAGTAGTTGCCGTCCGGGGTGATGGCAACGCCGATCAGTGAGTATTTGAGGAAGTAGCGCAGGGACTGGTTTCGGCTTCCGATCAACGTGCAGAGACGATCGACGTCGGGGTCGACGGTGTCTCGGAGTTCGGGAACCCAGAGCCTCAGGAGCCTGATGATGTGGCGGTCGGGTTTGAAGCCGTTCCAATGCAGGTTGCGGAGGAATTCGCTGGCGAGGGGGTAGCCCATCCCGGGGAGGTCTCGTTCGCGGGGCGTCATTAACAGGGTGTCGGTGTCGATGTATTTGTCGCCTGGCCAGCGGCGTGGAGGTGCGATCAGGTAGCCGGCGAGGCACATCATCAGATGCTCGTTGTCGAGCGGGTGGTCGGCATCGGCTGCGAGGTCGACGAAGGCGCGGGCGATTACGAGGATCTGTTGGTAGTAGTTCGGTTGAGCGGTCAGCAGGGCGGCCCAGCGGATGATTGCCCTCGCATCGCCGGTTCCGCTTTGCCCGCTGAGGTGCTCACGGATATCGGTGAGGGTCAACGTCCCGTCGAGGATGGCGGTGTGCGTCTTTTCGGGGTCGAAGCCGTAGAGAAGTCCTTCGAGGTGCTGGTCACGGACCTTGACGAAACTCGCCCAGTTTCGGGAGTTACTGCCGAGGGCGTTGACTGCAGCTTTGAAGACCTGTTGGTTGCTGTAGGTCTGAGTGAGGGGGTTGTCCATCGCTTCCTGATCGAGGTGGCGTACCGCGTGGTCGAGGAACTGTGACGCGGTGGCTGCATCGGTGGGGAGGCGGTAGTGCCGTTCGATACGTGCTCTGACCTTCGGGTTCGAGAACAGTTGTTCACCGACCAGGTCGTAGTCCAGTTTCTTCACTACTGTGCCCTTCATCGCCCGAAACGGATTGCGGGAGGCGCTTGCTTGTATGGCCGATGTCCCGCCGAACTGTGGATCGGCCTTAGTGGCAGATTGGTTACCGCGCTGATCTTTCTTCGCCCAGCCTCCACCGAGGTGACCGACTATCGGGCTGGTTCTATTTCGTACGGTTTTCGGCAGTGGACACTGCGGTCGACGCGAGTTCGAGGGCTTGATCTCTTCCCTGATTAGTGCCGAGCAGGGAGCCGGGCCGGTAGGCGACTTGCACGATCGTCTGCCCCACACGCGATGTCACCCAATACATCCGGAAGGTGGGGAGATCGGTCAAGCGCACGTGCGTGGTGCCGGCTTGCCGGGCAACCGATTCCTCGCCGACCGATGCATCGAACATTTCCTGTGATTCGGCGTAGGTGTATCCCTTCGCTGTGAGGACGCTCTGCCAACTCGTGCAGCGGCCCACGAGATCGCGATACGACGCCATTGCTGCGGTCGCTGCCGCCGCATCGGGGTAGACGAAGGCTTGACTGCTGATCGTTTCCACCTCGGCGGCAGCATCGAACGTCCATGACGCGCCGGCCATGTCGGTCATGTCGGCACTTCGCAGGATCCACGATTGATTACTGCACTCTGGCTGCGTCGTTTCCTGGAGCTCGGCGGCTTCCGGGTCGGTGTCCGATTGTGGTGTCCAGCCCGCACCAGGTAATTGTGCTGCGGAAAGGAGCAGATTCTGCGCAGAGGGCGGCGTCGCGACGGCGTTGGACGGCGTGACAGTGTGCGAGGCCGACGCAGAGGTTGTCGTTGGCGAGGGAATCGTCGACGAGACCGTCGTGGGCGAGGGCTCCACCGTAGGGTTCTCGGTATTGCCGCTCTTCGAGGAGCAGGCCGCGAGCAGCGACATCACCACGAGCGCAGTCGCAGCGGCACCGATGGAGCGTCCGCTGCGATCACGGAAGGCGGAACGCGTTGGCAATGCGAGGCGTCTGAGCACAGACGGAGTGTAGACGAGCGGTCCAGCTGATTGAGTGTGCTGAATTGCCACGGTGGAAAGTCTGTCGAAAAACGGTTGAGTGAGATATTTTCGACAGATGTTGTTCGGTTATGCGCGAGTCTCCAGTGCAGATCAGAATCCCGCTCACCAGGTCGATGCGCTGGCGCGGGCGGGCGTCGGGGCCGAGAACATTCATCTCGATCATGCCGGCGGCGCGAAAGCCTCACGCCCGCAACTCGATGTCGTTCTGGCGCGGTTGCGGGGTGGGGACACGTTGGTGATCACTCGCCTCGACAGATTGGGGCGCTCGGTACTTCATCTGATCACCCTCGGTGCGCAGCTGCGCGAGCGCGGGATCGAGTTGAAGGTCCTCGAGCAGGGAATCGACACATCGACCGCGGAAGGGCGGGCGATGTTCGGGATGCTGTCGGTACTCGCGGAATTCCAGCGTGAGCTGATTGTGGCGAACACCCGGGACGGTTTGGCCGCTGCGCGGGCGCGTGGCCGAAAGGGCGGGCGCCCATCGAAGCTCACCGACGATCAAATTGCGCTCGCTCAGCGGCTGTACGACGCGGGGGAGAACACGGTCGCGCAGATTGCGGCGATGTTGAACGTGCCCCGCACAACCGTGTACGGCCATCTCAACAAGAACAAGTCAGCTTCGACCTCCACAGCGCAACCTCCCGGGGACGTTCCTGTGAATTCTGTTGTGCCCATGCGAGTGCCACGTACCTGCCCGACGTGTGGGTACGAGCCGAGTACACGAGCGGAAGCCGCTCATCAACGCGGCGACCTGGCCGTTGCATGGCTCCATCCGAATGTCGACGATCAGGGATCGGTCGTCGTCCTATCGCACTGTCGCCATTGCGAACCCGAGCCACCCGCTTTCGACGTCGCGTGCGAGGTGTGCGGCGACGGTCCAATTCTTGCCGGCACCTTTGCTCGCGCCGCGGCAGGCAAGGGTCTTCCGATTCCGGTTCAACAGTGGCTCGTTGCCAGTGGCTGGAATTTGACGCCCACCCTCCTGTGCCCGGACCACCGATGAGAGGTAACGACATGGATTCATCAGTGAAGACCCAAGCGGACCTGCGTAAACGAATAGTGCACGGTTGGAATACCGACACTCCACCAGTCTCCGCTGCCTGACATCAACCACCCACTTGAAGAATCGAGAACCGACATGACCGACGCATTCACCTTCACTCCCGACGCAGACTTCGTCGACCGCGCACTCGACGCCGAACTCGGGGAAAGCAGCGCAGCCGTCGACCGGAAACTGCGCACCATGCTCGCAGCCATCGACGATTCCCTCGCCGGAATCAGTGATGCACGCGAAGAGCTACGCACCATCTATAAACTCCCCGACGTTTCGGCGGTCACCGGGGTCCTGGCAGACGAGATCTACGACCAGGACATCGCCACCCACCTCGAGGACGCTGCACGCAACCTCCGCGCGGCCGCCGCAATCCTGCGCAGTCACCGGCAACTCACCTCACCGCGACCCTGACCCCCCCATGCCCACCGGCGACAGCAAGGACCCCGACGTGACACTCTCACTGGCCACCGTCCCAGACTTCGACGACCTCACCGACAACGAAGGTGAGATCGACGAATACAGCACCGCCCTCGACGTCGAAGCTCAACTCCTGTGCTCACTGCTCTGGGCGCCGGCCGAGAGCGCGAAACGTGCCGTCGCAGCCCTGACCAGCGCAGACTTCTACCGGCCCGTGAACGCGGCACTGTTCACCGCCATCTCCGAACTCGCTCTGGCCGGCAAGCCCCACAACAGTGCCCACGTCTTCACTACCTTGCAGCAAGAGGGCCGCACCAGCGGGCACCTCGGGAAACAGCTCACCAAAGCACTCACCGACATCACCACCATCGGCGTCCCGTCCGCCGAACTCGAGCACAACATCGCCGCCGTTCTCACCCAGGCGTACCGCCGTGGATTCCGCGAAGCGGCACGATCCCTCGCCCAAGCCGCCGAGGAACTCCCCGAAGACCAACTGTTCGAGCACCTGCTCAGCATCGGCCGCGAACGCCGCGCAGCCTCCCAACGCCTCGCAGCCATCCGCGAAGGTCGAGCATGAACACTCCAGACAAGCCGGATCAGCGAATCAGCAGGCCAGGGGTGGTGAAGCACAGCATCTTCGGTGTCCTCGCGCTCGCTGTCGCCGCCCTGGACTTCACCATCGGAACCAGTCGAACCCTCATCGCCGGAGTCGGGTTACTCGCCCTTTCGACGTACAGCTTCCTGAAAGCGGCCAAACTCCGAAGGTCGCCCTCGAGCAGGCAGGAACCCAGACCATGAACGACGACGAACGCGACGCCTGGCAACTGCACCACCACGGATCTACCTGGGAAGAAGTCGGCACTGAAATGGGATGCAGCCCTACCGCCGCGCGCTCTCTCGCCACCGCGTATGAGAGGCGCACGGACAGTGTCGCAGACCAAGCCCAGAACGCCTTGTTCTGAGGGGAGCGGGTTTGAGAGATGGACACAATTGGAACCATTAGATACATTAGAAACAGTCCGATAAGGCCTGCTGACAATTTGAAAGTATCCGGAGGTTTCAGTGTCGTGAGGTTGGTAGACAGTTCTACGAAAGGTGCTGTTATGCAATTGATTTCAACCGATCCTGACTACAGTGGATACGTCGACGAGGTTCGACGCTACCGAACGGACGCGGCAGGAGTTCTGTACGCGGCGGTCGTACTTGTGGCAAATGGGCGGTGGTACAGCGGGATGGCCGCCGTCGATGTGAGGGCAGATCTGTTGCACACCGTTCGAGCCGCATGAGCGAGGACGGCATGTTCGTCAGTGAGAATGCGACCGGAGATGCGGTCGAGCGCGCCTATCGAGCAGCAATCAAGGACGGACTGCTCGAAGAGCACGCATATGCGGTGATTCGGAACGCGCTTCTTTCCAGTCGCCGAGATGATCTGATCTCCGAGCGGCAGTGGCGCGCATTGCAGCTGCGCCTTGAAGGGTTGTGAGCGATGTCGACCACCGAAATCGGCGGCCAACTCGACATTTTTACCGAACTGGCAAGTCTCGCCGCCGACCAGGACGATTCGATCGTGGGGGGTGGTGAACAGATGTGATGTCATCTGTTCGACGAGCATGAATCGACGGCGTGAGGGGCGGAAAACATTGAGCAAGAACAGTGATCGGGACGATGATGACTGGACGGTCGGGGAAGTGTTCGAGGCCGGGGCGCGGACGCCGGTGGAGCCGATCTTCGCCGGTTCGGAGGAGTGGGATTCCGCACCCGTGCTGTATTCCCTACCGACCCCGCCTGGTATCGACTTCAACTCACGGACTGCGCAAGCTTTGGAAACGTGGTTCGACGCCACGGTCGGCCCGACTGCGGGCGTCGCCTCCTGGTCGACCCCTGGGGCGGACAGTCCTCTCATCCGCTCGTACGAGCAGATGCGGTGGGTGATGGCTGTGTCGTCCTTTGTCTTGCTTCTTTCGACGGTGGTTGTTGCCGTGGGTCCGTGGATGCTTCAGGACCTGATGTTATGGCTATTCGTGGCAACGATCGGGTCGGCCAGTGCCTCATGGGCGTGTGACAGCAAAGCAAAAGCCGTGCGACGTGGACAAACGATGAAAACCGCTGGTCGCGACGCCCTCGCTCACGGGCGGATGCGTATCGCGCAGGGAACGCCGAGTCCACCCGAGCTGAAACTGGCCTTGCACGTAGCGCAAACGGCGCATGTCATCGAGACTTCGCCGGCCTTTTCGAGTGGCTATCTGAGCAGTCATCGCCGCCGGATCAATCTTGCCGAAGAAGTCGCAGCCTTGTCCGCTGACGCGGCGGAGTTGTGGAACGTGCGCAAGACTCTCACCAGGAAAGAGGACATACCGGAAGGCAGTGACGCTTCTGCATTGTTGGGCGTACTTGCCGCTCACGAACGCGACTTGATCTCGGTGTGGGACTCGTTGAAAGCGCGCGCGAACGCTCTCGACCGCTACCGCACCAAGGTCGACGAGATGAACGACCGCCTGCGCTACCTCGATCAACTCGAAGCGGCGGCCGGGCACGCGGACCGTATTGTCGCCCTGAAAAATCGCACTGTCGAACATCGACAAGCCGCAGAGGCTACTGACTCGATGAGCGCAGAGCTGGAAGCGGTCCGAGAAGCGATCGACTCCCTGGTCCGAGGTATGGATAAGGACATTGCCGTTCTCGAGGCCCGACCGGCCGATCATGAAAGTGACTGAGGTCACAAGCAAAAATCCGGGGATCTAAGTCTGTTTGAAGCAAAGGAAGGGGCGCATCACTCGTTTCATAAGCAACACTAGAACCATTAGAGGTAACCGGATGCGGTTGCCCAAAATGGAGGTGAGTTGCCTGTGGCACGAAGGCCGCGCAAATCGCGCGAATCCGAGGGACAGCTGAGTCTGGAAAGTTTGTGGGCCGACCCCGATCCAAGACCGTCGACAACGACCGAGAGGAAGAACAATGAGTACCCCGATCTATCTGGAGCAAGTGCGGACCTACTTTCGGAACTATCTGCCGAGTCGGGTCGCGACGATGGAGGATCCGGAGAGTTACTTCGCGGAGCTGGCAGAGGCGATAGCCGAGCAGGTGGCAACAGTGAGCGCGCAACTCGAAGTAACCTCACTCCTCCCGGAGGAGAGCTATTTGCAGAGAGTGGGGCGGTTGAACGCGGTGCGGGCTCAGGCCCAGGAGCTGGCGTTGACGGAGATTCTCTATTCGATTCCGCCGGAGACATCCGAGAGCGACGACGTGAGCAACGCGCGGGACGTGGAGTTGGCGACGGCGACAGCGGAGTCGAACGAAGTCGATCGCCGGTTGGAGATGGAAGAGGAGTCGGCGGAGGCGATCGATTGGGATCGCAGGTTCCCGCACCTGGTCGAGGAGGTGCGCTGGATGCAGAGCGATCACGGGAACCTCAGCGAGGAGGAGAAGAGGGCGCAGCTCCAGGCGATCTTCGCAGCTCAGGACGCCGCCCGACCGAAGGGCTGACCCAGGAGGTACCGAGAGATCAGACGGCGAGGGCCGCCGACGAGCAGAGCCTTACCGCGGACGCGGTTGATGCGCTCTACGCCGGGGACCTCGATGTCGAGGATTACGAGGAGATTCGGTTCACTCCGTACACAGAGGTCGGAGCTGATGGCCGACTGAATCGGGTCGACGGGCGCAGTGAGGCGACGAGCTGGCGGCCGCCGCTGGACATGCCGCCGGTTCCGAGCGGTATCCGCGCCCGCATCTCTGCAAATCTCGATGCGATCCGGACTCTGCACCGGATCGAGGAGCACGGTAAGGCCGCGACCGTAGAGGAGCAGCAGATACTTTCGCGCTGGTCGTCGTGGGGTGCGGCTTCGCAGATCTTCGACGATTCTCGCCAGGACTTGCGTGATGACGCGGCCGAGCTGCGCGCGCTGATCGGAGAGCAGGCCTGGCTCGCCGCTCAGCGTACGGTCCTCAACGCGCACTACACCGACCCCGCTATCGTGGCGGCGATCTGGGACCACCTGGGGGACTTGGGTTTCACCGGGGGAGAGGTTCTCGAACCGGGGAGCGGGTCGGGAACGTTCATCGGGTTGGCTCCACGAGCTGCGCGGATGACGGGGGTGGAGTTGGATCCGACGACCGCCCGCATCTCGGCGCAGCTGTACCCGGCAGCGACGGTCCGCACGGAATCGTTCGCGGACACACCGCTGCCGGAAGGCACGTTCGACGCGGTAGTCGGCAATGTGCCGTTCTCCGGGGCGAAGTTGCATGATCCGGTACACAACCTGGGCAATCATTCGATGCACAACCACTTCATTCTCAAGTCGTTGGCTCTGGTCAAGCCAGGGGGAATGGTCGCGGTCATCACCTCTGCCTTCACGATGGACGCGCAGAACCCTTCGGCGCGACGTGAGATCGCGGCCAGTGCGGATTTCTTGGGCGCGATCCGATTGCCGACCGGCGCTCACCGCAGAACGGCCGGCACCGACGCTGTGACCGACGTGCTGATTCTGCGTCGCCGCGACGGCATACCTGTCTCGGTGGGAGGGGATTTCGAGCGGACGATCGAGAAGTCAGCGACCCGGGCGGGCATGCTGGACGGGGATGTCCCGGAAGTGGCCACGGTGCGGATGAACGAGTACTTCGAACGTCACCCGGAAATGGTGCTCGGCACGGTGGAAGTCGGACACGGCATGTATTCCTCCGACACGGTGAAGGTCAATGCCGGTGATCGGGATCTAGTTTCGGATCTGCGCGGCGCATTGGCTCAGGTGGCGGCCCAAGCGCGGGGTGCCGGTGTAGTGCATGCGCCACGTGGCATCAGTGCGGATGAGCGGCGGGTGGCCGCTGTCGTCGGGGGTAGCCCAGCACATTTCCCAGGGCACATCAGTCTCTCCCCCGATGGGGAGTTCCGGCGCCGAACGGTGTACGGGACGGACGAACCACTGACGGTTCCGTCGAGTCAGCAGCGCGAACTTCGGGGCCTTCTCGGTATTCGTGATGCGACCGTGGCGTTGCTCGAAGCGGAGGCCGCCTCTGCGCAGGACAACGAGTCGATCGGTGATCTGCGCTCGGTGTTGAACGCACGGTACGACGCATACGTCGATCGGTACGGGCCGATCAACAGATGTTCATGGCATCCGAGCGGGCGCTTGGACGCGGACACCGGCGAGCCGGTGTTGTCGGTGCGACGGCCGCCGGTGATGCGAACATTCCGCGAGGATCCGCACCAACCGGCTGTGATGGCACTCGAGGATTACGACGCAACGACGGATACGGCGTCGAAGATGGCGATCATGAGTAGACGTGTCGTTGCTCCACGCACACCCCGCCTCGGAGCCGACACACCAGCGGACGCGTTGGCGATCTGCATGGACACCCACGGCCGTGTCGATATCGAAGTCGTCGCGCAGCTACTCGGTGTCGAGGAGCACAGCGCGCGAGAGCAGTTGCGCGGCCTGGTCTTCGCGGATCCCGAGCAAGGCGGTGCGCTTGTTTCGGCAGCGGAGTATCTGTCCGGTGATGTGCGCGCAAAACTCTCGGCAGCAGAGACGGCGCTCGTCGACGACCCGCATACCTACTCGGAAAACATTGCGCCGCTGTCGGCTGTCATTCCTGAGGACTTGGGTCCGGCTGAGATCGATGCTCGACTGGGTGCGGCGTGGATCGAAGCGGACGATGTGGAGAATTTCCTGCAGGAAGTGCTTGGTGACACCACGATTCTGGTCTCGCGGGGTGTCGGTTCGGAGTGGCGGGTCAATGGCGGTGTCGGTGGTGTCCTTTCCACCGAGGAATTCGGCACGGAGCGGGTGCCGGCACCGAAACTTGCCGAGTACCGGCTACGGCAGAAGGCGATCCGTGTCTACGACCCGGACGAGGACGGAAACTCGCGGATCTTCAACCCGACTGAGACGGATGCGGCCAACGAGAAGGCCGCGCAGCTCGGCGAGAGGTTCTCGGAGTGGGTGTGGGAGAACCCGCGACGGGCTCAGCGATTGGCGGACGAGTACAACCGCCGGTTCAACGGGATCGTGTTGCGGTCGTATCCGACCGAACACATGACCTTGCCGGGACTGACGAAGAATTTCACTCCGCGGCCGCATCAGTTGAGCGCCGTCGCACGGATGGTGGCCGAGCCGAATGTCGGGTTGTTCCACGCTGTGGGCGCGGGCAAGACAGCCGAAATGGCGATGGGGGTGATGGAGTTACGTCGACTCGGTTTGGTGAACAAACCGGCGATGGTCGTACCGAATCACATGCTCGATCAGTTCTCGCGTGAGTTCCTGCAGGCGTATCCGCAGGCGCGTGTTCTCGCTGCGGGCACTGACGATCTGGCCGGCGACAAGCGGCGCGCTTTCGTCGCCCGTGCCACGACCGGCGACTGGGATGCCATCGTGATGACGCGTGGCAGTTTCGCGCGGCTGGTGGTCAGCAATGAGACCGCGCGCTGGTACCACGACAGGGAGATTGCGCCGAGGCGAGAGTATTTGGCAGCACTCAAACGCAACGGGGGTGCGGGGCGAACGATCAAACGCACCGAGGATCTGATTCTGAAAGCGGAGGAAAAGCTCAAGAGCAAATTGTCGGGTCCGGTGGATCCGGGAATCACCTTCGAGCAGACCGGGATCGACTACCTCGTCGTCGACGAGCTGCACGACTACAAGAATCTGTCCACGGACACCAACATTCAATCGGCCGCGATCGCCGGTTCTCAGCGTGCGCAAGATCTGCACATGAAGATCGAGTACTTGCGGGACAAGCACAACGGGCGGGCGGTCACCGGAGCAACGGCGACCCCGATCGCGAATTCGATCACCGAGGCATACGTCATGCAGCGGTACCTGCGACCCGATCTGATGGAAGCTGCCGGGATCACGAATTTCGATCAGTGGGCGGGAACATTCGCTTCCACGAAGGCGGAGTTGGAGATGTCGGTGGACGGCAACTCCTGGTCGCTCAAGGAACGGGTATCGGGTTTCCGGAACGTGCCCGAGTTGCTGAAGATGTTTCACGTCGCCGCTGATGTGAAGACGGCGGAAGATCTCGACCTTCCGACACCGGCCATCGCGAGGCGGGGCGACGGGCAGCGAGTTCCCGAACTGATTTCCGTCCCGGCGACGCAAGCTCAGCGTGATTTCGTGATCAGTCTCGGTGAACGTGCGGATGCGGTCCGCAAAAAACTTGTCGAGCCGACCGTGGACAACATGCTCAAAATTTCATCGGAAGGGCGCGCAGCGGCGCTGGATCTGCGCTTGCTCACCCGCAAGGCCCACACCGCACAGGAACTAGCCGCAATTGAAGACGGTGACGATTTGTTCGCCGACGCCGGGACGGCGTTGGAGGAGGCACAGGCCGACTCCGGACACAAGATCGGTGCGGCGGCTACGTGGTTACACCGCAATTGGGAGGAGAACAAGGACAACGTCTACATCGGGAAGGACGGCGCTCCGCATCCGCGTCGGGGCGGGTTGCATTTGGTGTTCTGTGATCTGGGAACGCCGGGGGAGGGGTGGAACGTGTACGACGAACTGGCAGCGGAGCTCACTACGAAAGGTGTGCCGCGCGAGCAGATCGCGTTCATCCACGACGCCAAGACCGACAAGGCCAAAGCGGCGATGTTCGCTGACGCGAAATCCGGGAAGATCGCGATCTTGGTCGGGTCGACATCGAAGATGGGGGTGGGGACGAATGTGCAGGACCGGGTTGTCTCGTTGATGCACATCGACTGTCCCTGGCGGCCGGCCGATCTGGAACAGCGAGACGGGCGCGGCGTCCGGCAGGGAAATCAGAACGCTGAAATCAGGATCGGGATCGCCATCACCGAGGGAACGTTCGATGCTCGGATGTGGTCGACGCAATCACGGAAAGCCACTTTCATCAATCAGTTCATGAGAGGAAGCCTCGACGTCCGCGAGATCGACGACATCGGAGACGCGGCGATGAACGCGAACGAAGCGGTGGCCATCGCTTCGGGCAATCCACTGGTGCTGGAAAAGGCGGAAGTTGATGCCGAGGTCGGGAAACTGGAGCGTTTGCGAAGATCTCATCAACGCAGCCAGTCGATGCTGGCGTTGCGTGTCCGCGAATCCGAATACCGGATTCCGGAACTCGAAAAGAGCATCGCCACGTTCACCAGCGCGATCGAACAGCGGGTATCGACTCGGGGTGAGAAGTTCGTGATCGAACTCGACGGGAGCACGATCGATTCTCGAATCGAGGCCGGCGACGCGATCGCCGCGCGGTTGTATGCGCTCATCGAAGACAGATCATCGCATTGGAAAGAGATCGACGGCGGTCGTATCGGACGGCTGGGCGGCTTCGAGTTGCACGCGCGCAATGTGCCGAACGGGCGCAGCGCTGACGCCGCGATCGTTTTTCCGGACATCGACGGTCATACGGTCACGTTCAACGCGGGCACCTTGCGCAACGGTGGTGTCGGTATCGCAGTGAAGCTCGAGAATGCGATCGAGGGAATGGACCGCCGGTTGGTCAATGCCGAACGCGAACTCGCGACCGCAGTCGGAGAGAAGGGACGATCGGAGGCGAGACTCGGGTTGAAATTCGAGCACGAGGAACGGCTGGAGGCGCTCAAGGTGCGCAAGCGCGCGATCGACATCGAGCTTCGTGGCGATCCGGAACCAGAGGCAGGCGAGGAATCCGAGCCGACCCCGCAGAGCCCTTCGAGTGCCGTCGAGCGCTCACGTCCGTCACATCTGGACCGAAGCGGCGGGCCGTCTCCTGGTGTGAACCGTGACCGCTGAGCGCTAGGGGCGCACCGCGCAGTCGCGCCCCGAACATGGATCTGGCTCCACCCGAGACATCGGGATGGAGCCAGATTCATGTTTTGTGGATGGTCGCCTGTTGGTTCGTCGTGGTGTCGGTCAGTGGGCAGGGTTGGTGCCCGTAGCGGCCGGAGTGGGTGGTGAGGTGGGTGTGGACGGGGAAGCGATGTTCCCCTTCTCCTTGCCTGCTTTTGCTCGTTTGCTCACGGCTGCGAGGGCGGCGGTGGGCTTGAGGTCGATCTTCTCGAGCGCGCTGACTTTCGCGCCGCCTTCACGCGCTGCTTCGTATGCAGCGGCTACGGCATTCTCGGTTGCTTCTTCGCGTGCGATCAGCTCACGTTGACCACGCTCGCGTGCCTCGCGTGCGAGCTTCCATTCACCCATCTTCACCGCGAGGTCACCGACGAGAGTCTCGACCGAGTTTTCGACGAGGGCGGCTCGGTACGCCGATGCAGCCTTCTCGGCGGCGGAATTCTTCGTTGTGGCCATGTGGTCACCGGTCCTTTCAGTTCGAATGAATCTACTGTATCGAATGGTTCGTCGTGTTGTGAATCAGTGCGGGCGAAGCGCGGAGTCTTTGAGTGAGGAGAGGTTGTGGAGTGTCGCTGTTGCCAGAGGTGTTGTCCCCGGCCTGGGTGTCCGGGGCGGCGTTGTGTGCAAACCAGACGCGGAGCGGAGGAATCTGGTTTGTGCCCAAAGCCGAGTTCCCCGGTGCACAGGTTGGGGGCAACACGCCAAGTTCGGATCGGCGTTTTCCGCGCGCAGCGTGGTGGTGTTCGCCGCGTAGCGGCGGCCCGTTGCCCACAGATGGGGATGGCGCATGCCGCTCCTCATGTGGATGCCCGAGATTTTTCCTCTCGCTCCGCTGCGTCTCGGGCACCCACAATCCTCGCGCGCCACCCCCAAGTGTGGACGACGGGATCGGGCGGTCGGCTTCGCGGGAAGACGTGGCGCCTAGTGGGTGGCGAGCAGAGAAGAGCGCGAAGGGCGGGGCTGCCGCGAGGCCGCTTCGCGACCTCTTGCCTGATGAAGAATCCGCGCAGACGCGAGTTGGGTGGGGGCCGGCGGGGTTGCTCGGGTGCGTGGTGATCGCGCGTTGTGCATTTCCGCAGGAAGCAGGCAGGTCTGGTGGAAAAGCAGAGCAAGATATTCTAAAACCCTGGGGTTTTAGCTTGCGCCTGCCGCGGGCGTGGTTCAGACTCGAAGGGGTTCGAGGTCTGAGCACCCCGGCGGCGGGGTGGTTGTCGCCGGGCGTCCGGCGAGTGAGGTCCAGTCGAGGGTTCGTCTGGACGGTTGAGGAGCTGGGTTGAGCGTGAAGGCGAAGCGAGGTCACCGTTCGCACGGTGTGGTCGTTCGTTCGCGTCGCAAGGAAGCTCTGTTCACTCCGGACGAGTACGCGTTGATCGAGCAGGCTTCGACGATGAGGGGCTTGAAGTCGGGGGCGTTCATCGCGGCGTCTGCGGTCGAGACGGCGAAGGCGATGACCACAGGTTCAGGAGAGAATGCTCCGGCGACGGTGCACGAGTTGCGCGGTGTCGCGGCTGAGGTGCGGGAGTTGCGTCGATTGTTGGGGAACGTGGCCGGCAATCTCAACGATGTCGCCCGTCATGCGAATTCGACGGGGCAGCTGGGCGGTAATGCTGATGCTGTCTTGGAGTTCACGCGGCGCACGAACACGAAGATCGATGCCTGGCTGATGGAGCATCTTCGGAGCCTGCGGTGATCGACAAGATCGTGAAGGGTTGGGATGCGAAGGGGTTGGTCCGCTACCTGATGGGGCGGGGCGATCACAACGAGCACACGCGCCCGACGGTGATCGGGGCGTGGCAGTCCGACCCTGGCGCGTTGCAGCCTGATCTGGTGGGGCCGGGAGATTTCGACTTCGATCCGGCGGAGTTCACAGCGTTGCTCGATCACGTGAACGCGACTGCCGAGGCGGCCGAGTTGCCCAGGCGTCAGCCGCAGACAGGTGAGCCGGGGTACACCAAACACGGATACGTGTGGCATTGCTCGCTCAGCCTGTCGGCGGAAGAGGGGAAGCTCTCGCACGCGCAGTGGAACGAGATTGCACGCGATGTGATGGACCGAACCGGGATCGCTCCGGAAGGTGACGCCGGTGGGTGCCGATGGATCGCGGTGCATCACGGTCAGTCCACAGAAGGCAACGATCACATTCACATCGCCGCGGTGTTGGTGCGCCAGGACACGGGTCGTCGCTTTCACCCGAAGAACGATTTCGGAGTGACCCGCACGGTGATGCGGGATTGGGAGGATCGACTCGGTTTGCAGGCGACCGCGATCAACGACGGTTCTGCAGCACCAGCGGCCAGTCGCGGCGAGATCGAGAAAGCGGCGACCCGGATGCGGCAGGGTTACGAGGGGCTGAGCCGGGGAGAAGCCGGTAAGGCCGCGAAGATTCAGTTGCGTCAAGTGGTGACCGAGACCGCCGCGATGAGCGCGGACTCGGAGCAGTTTCTGTCCGAGCTGCGCTCGCAAGGTGTGCTGGTGCACTTGCACCGCAACGACGACGGAAAGATCGACGGATACGCGGTCGCTGATCCCGAGGACCGCGACGCGAAGACCGGCCGCCCGATCTTCTTCGGAGGTAGAAAGTTGGCTCCGGAGCTCTCGTGGGTGAAGTTGTCGGCGCGGTGGTCCGGGGATGCGGCATTGGCGGTACCGGAGACCGGGCGGGCGCATGAGGTGTTGTCCTCGATCGCGGGAGTCGTGCGCGGGAGCGCGGTCGCAGTACGCGGCAGGACCGAGTCGCCAGTGGCGGTGGCGAAGAGCGTGCAGCCGCTGTTGGCGGTATGGGCGAGGGTCGCGGACGGTGCGCAGCGGCGCGGGGAGCTGAGCCGCGCGGCGTGGTCGTTCGATCGGGCAGGACGGCTGCCGAAGTCCTTGGAATCACCGCCTGCGGGAGAAATGGCGCGGGCGTTGCGTGCTTCGACTCGTCAGTTGTCGAGAGTAGGACTAGTGTCCGGCCGCGGTATGACCCGTGACGCCGGGCTCGAGTTGGCGTTGGCGTTTTCGGAATTGTTGTTGGAGATCGCGGCGTGGCACGAGGTATCGAAACGCTCGCATCACTGCGCGGCGGCCACCAGGTCGGCTCGTTGCGTGGGACGTTTCGCGGACGAAGCGGGCCGCGGAGTGTCGGGTGCTCCGCGCACCACTGCGGCAGTAGTCGACGGTGTTCGTGATCGCGCGCCTTCGCGCGGACGTACACCAAGAGCTTCGGCGTCGAGCACGCCGGAATGGTTGCCAAGGAGAGGGGGAGAGAGGCAGTTGTGATCGCAGGCGGGTGATCCGCCGCGTACAAGTCCACATCGTCGGGAGTCGCCACCCATTGCATGCTGCGAGCAGTGCTCGTGGCACGACCGACGAGCTGGAAAGGGCAGCGATGACTGACCCCACGAACGAAAATGTCACCGACCGAGGTTCTACTGTCTTCGCCGTGTCACTGATGTACCGAGCTGTCGACTCGCCGGTCAGTGAACTGCATTCGACACATCCTTCTCTTACCCGAGCTGTGGAGAGTCTCGCCCGCCACGTGCACGCCGCCGCAGTCGATCCGATCGACGACGTGCGTGCGGCCATCGTGGAGGAGTCACTCAGGCAAGACGCGGTCGTTGTGTTCGAATACGCAGGTGCAGCGGTGGAGGTGATCCGCGCCTTCGATGCGTTCGCGAGCACAGTCCCTTCATCGCCTACTCCTGAATCGGTGAAAGTGATCCGTGCATTCTCAAACACGGAACACTCGGCGACTGCTCCTGCTGCGGCATGGGAACGAGCGGCGCAGACCTTTCTCGCCCCGGCGCCCTCTTCGCCGACAGCACCTGCGGTCGTATCGGACGGAGAGCAGAGATGAGTGAACACGACGAGGTTCCGACGTTCTCGCTCGGGCGTGGCGACGCGATGCGATGGATGATGGCAATGCGCGCGGGAGCGGATCTGATGCGCACTGTTCGCGAAAGCAGGGGACGCGCGGCTTTCGAGGACGCGGAGAACGTGGCCCGGATCGAAGCGGTCGCTGCCGAGAACGGATTACGCAAGCTCAGCGCTGACGATACCGAGCAGTGGAACGCGGCGGCAGCGGCCGGCCGTGTCTACGCAGAGCAGCATCCCGAGTCGGGGATGACTGTGCGCATCGCTCCGCTGTCGGGAGGCCGGTACGGAGTGCAGGCGGGATGGGAGGACAACTACACGTCCACGGTGGTCGGTTCAGCCAAGATGGCGGGGGAGCTGAGGTCATGGCTCAACGAGAACAGCAACTACAGCAGCATCGATGACCTCCGCGGCACTGTGGAAGAACTACATCAGCATCAGCTCAACCTTGCGGCGCAGACGGCGCAGGAGCGAGCCACCTTCGAACGCGAAGAATCCCGACGCGTCGAGATAGCACGCTGGTTGCATCAACCCGAACAAGCGCGAGTACGGGCGATGTGGGAAGACACTTCGCATCCGGAGTTTCGCGGCGAGAACGGATTCGAAGAAAGCCGCCGCAAATTCTGGCTCAACGGTGTCTTCCAGCACGCGCAGAAGCACAACGGCGACCTCGCGAAGGCCACAGAGTGGGCACTCGAACACGACAAAGAGTTCTACGGAGACTGGAGGAAAAACGCTCCACGTGTGAACTTCCAGAACTTCGAAGAACCCGAGATGCGCGACGCCGAACGCAACCATGAGCTGGCCTTGATCGGCAGATGGGCGAGCGCCTTTGCCGCGGACAAGGAGTTCGAAGCAGCACAAGCCTGGGCCAGTGAGCACGACCCGGCGCTCTATCAGAACTGGCAGCGGGCACAAGCACAAGCAACTGGTCTGGACGAGACACGGCGCGGAGAGAAGTCGCTCATCGACGCGGTCTCAGTGAGTAAGGAACTCGCGGCAGCGAAAGAGTGGATGAAAAAGGCAGGCAACGAGCAGGTCGCGTTGGACTGGGAGTTCCCGGACGCGCATACCTGGCAGGGCGAGGACGGGGTGCAGGCGCAGTGGCTCCGTGGGCAGTGGCACGCAAGCGAGGCCTACACCGAGGGTTTGTCGGAGGCCGAGCAGATCGACGAGGCGAACGCCTGGATGGCGTTGCCACGCAACGAGAAGATCGCGGCCGAATTTAATGAGCCGAGCACACAGACGTGGGAGGACTTCCGGGAGGAATGGCTACGCGGACGGTGGCGCGATGCTCAAGCGGAGGCAGCACAGGCTGCGCAGGACGCGCCGCCGCCGCTGACCCTGGCTGATCGCCTCGAAGGACGCGTCGATCAGTCGATCCTCGGGGACAAGAAGTGGGCGACGGCCGAGCGGCAGTTCACCGCGTTGGTGCGCGATGGTGCCGACCCGGACCGGCTCGCGGATGTCGTCGCCGGGATCACCTTCAACGAGAAGATCCGCTCCCCTAGCGGGTACGCCTCATGGCAGATGAGGGAGGCGGCAACGACCGGTCGGGTCTCGCAGAAGAGCGAGGACGAAGCCAAACGGGAGGTCGCAGAGGAATGGCTCGCGCAGGCGCAACCCGGCCATCCACTCGATCGGGCGCGGGCAGCGTTGCTCGTGGGTCAGATCGACGAATCGTTCGACGCCAAACTCGCCGGACACTATCCGGGGCTGCTCGACGGAGACCGCATGCGCGAGCAAGCGAACACCCAGGCAGCACGCCACGACGGAAACGCTGATGCCGCCGAAAGTGAAGCGCAGCGCATCGAGTACGTCGAAGCAGACGAGCGTGGCCGAAACCGGTCCCGGGCGGCCGATGGCGCACCTGCTCACGACGATTCGCGGTCATCGAGCGATCAGTACGGGGAAGTCGTCGATCTCGACAAGACCCACGGTGGCTGGGACGAGGACATTCCGTTGCCCGATGAACCGGAACCTGACGAGCCGATCTACGACCACGATGTCGGGTCCGAGCGAAGCACCGAGATCCCGTTCTCGCAGGCGACGGCCGAGGAGTCGGAGCGGGCGTTTCCGCTCGACGAGGTCGGTGACGGCCGCACCATCGCCGATGCGCGCGCGGAACGGTCGTACGCGGCCGGGGAGCGAAGCGCTGCGAGAGAGGAACGGGCGCAAGGCGAGGCTGCACAGGTACAGCCCACCGAGGCTGCGGCCAGAGCTGCTGGCCCGTTGACGCCACCGACCGGCGTCAAACCCTCGCATCGCCGGGGACCTCGTAAACCACCGGGGACTGCGGCAGCGACGGCAGCGAGAGTGGCCAAACGCGCGCTGTAGTCAGATAACCAAGGGGTCGGCGCGGTTACGGCAGCGCGCCGACCCCTTGGTTATCTGCGTGGATGAGGGTGCACGAGAATCCCTACGCGTGACGCAGGCGGCCTGTCTTCTCAGGCATGGGAGGTGTTCGTCTACGCCATGTCGATCCGTGCTCTACTCTGCGAAAGACGAACTACACGGAGGATCGGTGATGACCGGCGTTTTTCATGGAACACAGGTCGGTGAGGTCACCGAGACGTGGTCGATGTCCAGTTCGGTGCTGTTGCAGACAGGATCGATCGACATCGAAGTCTTCTGCCGATCGACAGAATTGCAGGGGGAAGTCCTCGAATCTCGACGCCGGCTCGCCGAGCTACACCAGACATTTATGCGCGCCATCAGGCGGGAAGAAATGGAGCGCGTCAATTACCCCCGCTCGGAATCGCAAGAAATCACACGACTAGCCCTCGACTATTTCGGCGGGGTAAAGCAGCCCGAGCTCGGCCCGGAGGACTACGAGTTGTTCCGGCGAGCGGTAGCCGAATTCGCAAAACAAACAGGCGAGCACGATCGCGAGCTGGCCCGAAGTCGACGGCAAACTCAGTTAGCGGGCACCCGCTTCCTCGCGGAGCTGGAGCGGTACGTGGAAACGTTTACTCCGCTAGACGGTACTCGGCAGCGTGTCACCTACATTGCGCTCGACCCAGGGCGGTTGCAGATTGTCGGCCCCGGGTTGGACCTGGCGGAACCGGATGCCGACGACACCTACATCTTCGAACCGGCCGAGGTGATCAGCCGCTTCGTCTACTCAGCTGTCGCCGCATTCGATCTGAGTCCGGAAAAGGCCGACACCTTGGCTGGGGAGTTGTACTCGGCGCTGGAGAAGATGCCGGTCCCTGTGTACGGATCGGTTCCCGAATCGATCAAATCCTTCGGCGGGTCACTGAGTGCAACCGGATTCGCCGGAGCGATCGGTTACTCCGCCGAGCTCCAGAGCGTGACGTTGATCTGTTTCAGCGCGGGGGCCGCATTCATCTTCTGGTTCGGCCGACCGCACATGACCACTATTCGCGACACGTCGAATGAATGGTTGAAAAGAAAAATGATCAACAAACTCGGATTGGCCGACGACAGCGACGACCCGCGCTAGCCGATTCGGACTTGGCTAAATTGCTAAATCCGTTTTGTGGTGGCACAGGCTTGTTTCGTCTGCATCCGTACCGGCGCTCTAGTCCTGACACAAACGAGTACAGGGCACGGTCGGGGAGCTGAACTCTCCCGGCGCTGCCCTCATTCGGTGCGTAGAAAAACTGACCTTTGCTGGTCGAATCCAGTTCAAGCACCCGACGAAACAAACAGCGGGCGTCAGTGCCGGTGCGCCTTCAGCGCGCAGACTTGGTGTTACCAGCAGATTCAGCGAGCTTCTTGACCCGCGCATCGACTGCGCGGCCCGTCTTTTCGCTGGCTTTGACAGCGGCCTGCGCCGCTGCTGTACGCACGGCAAGGCTGCGTGGGTCGGACTTACGTCGTACCGACTTCGTCGTCATATGTCCTCCTCGGTGCCGTCTTCATCGACTTCGTCGTCGGAGTCGTTACCCAGAGCAGTGTGCTCAGCGATGACCTGCACGATATCGGAATCGTCCTTCGTCGCCAGTTTAGACGCGACCAGTGTCTCAAGTACCTTCCAACCGAGTTTCGCTTCTGTATCGGACTCGCTGAAAGTCCGCTCGAATGCCCACGTGGTGCGCCGCCACCACTCGGAACGGCGGTCAGCAGTGTTCTTCTGCCACCAGGTGAGGAGCACACCGACGATGGCGACGCCACCTACGATCAGTGTCACCCAAGCTTGTGCAGGCACTCGTGCTCCCCATCACTGTCGTCTCTTGAGGCACGTCAGTGCCGAGGTTCAGACCCTACCGTTTCTCTTCGACTGGCTCTGCCCACCGCGCGGCGGAGGGTCGATCGCGGCGATGCCGGCAGTCTCGTCACCAACGAACGCAAGGAGTGCACGTTTGCTGTCGGGGAAACATGCGATCGGGCGCTCTCGGCTCACGGAGAGGACGAGGTACACGACGCCCACTGTTGAGAGGACGGTGAACGCGCCGACCCCGAACGGCCACTGCCGCTGGAGAGTGAGCGCCGGTGCTGGTGCACGGCTGATCGTGTCGGTCAGGAACCAGATCCATACTGCGGCTGCCAGCACCCCTCCGGCCAGACGCAGCAGGTTCCGGGGGCGACTTACCCAGGGTGCGATTTTGCGCCGGTGCCTGTAGGCGCTGATGATCACTGTCGCGGAGAGCGCGACGACCGCCGCGCCCCCGGCCCAGGACGACAGAGTCAGGAGGGTCGGCAACAAGCGAACACCGGTCTGCATGTTCGGCAGAGCGGACGGTGATCCGCTGGGGAGGTTCATGATTCGTCCTTGCGGACGGCCGCGATGCGGGTGATGTCCCCGAGTTGGTCGAGGACGACTGCGGAACCGTCGTCGGTCACCAGCCAGGGAACGGCTGCGCCTTCGGTCAGTGAGACAACTTCGCCGCGGCCGGTCCACTGCGCACGCACGGTGCTGCTACTGGTGACCAGTGACCCGAAGATGTTGCCGGAGGTGGCATTCGACGGTTTCCAGGCAGGCGCGAAGACGGTTTGCTGTGTGCTGGAGTCTGCGAGGACGGGTCCGGCGCTGAGTAACGTACGGTCTTCGGAGACGACGGTCGGGAGCGGGTTGTCTGTGACTGCGGCCGGTACTTCCTTCGCGGCGAGAACTTGTCCGCTGCGGGCATCGTGGAAGGCCACGATCCGATTCTGCGGATTGTCGGTGTTCCACCACGCAGCAACGACACCGTGCACGGAGGACACCGCGTGGGGCGCACCCACCGCTCCACCCGGAGAGGTGACGCTCACTGTGGCCGGAGGCTGGTCACCGGGGCGCAGGATCGACCAGGGTCCTTCTGCTGGAGATATCACGGCAGTGTCGTCGTCGAGAACCTCGTAGACGGCATTGCCCGCCGGGACAGTGAGAGGGGCGACTGCATGATCAGTGGTCAGTATCGCCGGGGCAGCACCTGCATCGGTGACAAGGATTCCTTCGCCGTTGCTGGTCAACGTCGCGGACGGGGTACTTGGAATCGACGTGGGACTCAGGTGCGGACCAGATCCCGCGAGCGGAAGCACCTCGATCGACGTGCCGGCTTTTGCGGCCACGATCGCCTTGTCCCCGGATCCTCCGACGACGGGGGCGGCGCTCGCAGCTGTCAGCGGTTGCGATTCCCAAACGAGAGCGCCGCCGTTGGCATTGACCGCCCGGAGTGTCGCTTGCGGTGTCAGATACAGAATCCGGTCCCCGGAGGTGACCGGGGCGAAGTCACCGACGGGGGAGATATCCCAGTTCACGTGAGAACTCCAGCCGTCCGGTGCAATCCGAGCAAGATTCGGTAGCGGCGTCGCAGAACTCGCTGGAGCGGTATCGTTTCCGCCGCTGATCACGACCCCGACAATGCCGAAGGTGGCGAGTGCAAGTGCTCCTGCGACGACGTATCGGTTCCGCAATGCGAGGTGCTGCGTCCACCGCGAGCGAGAAGCAGGGGCGGGGGATCGGCGCTGTGCTGCAGCAGGATCGATGACCGGACGCCGCAGGCCCCCGTCACGCAAAGCGTTGATGGTGCTGACGCCGCCGTCCGCCCGGTGAACGCGCACGACGGTATCGACACCGCTGGCCTGAGCCTTTTCGGCGATCTCGGAGAGAACCAGACGCAGCGCAGCATCAGGCGGCCCGTCGAGTTGCTGTCCGTCATGGGTGAGAGTTCCGTCTGCGTTGAGATACACGTCCACAATCGCGGGCATAAGTAACGTCCTTAGAAAGTCGAACGCGCCTGGCAGGAGCGCAAAGTCCCTGCCAGGCGCGAGGATGAAAGTCAGGCCGGGACGAGCCCTGCCTGTACTGCTGCGAGTGCATCGAACACAGGCGTGCTGACCCCTGCCAGTGCGGTGTTCACATCGGCAGCAGCCTGGTCAGCGGCTGCGACGATCTGCTCCCCGCCAGGCTGATCGAGAACGGCCGCACGAACATCACCAGCAGCCTGCTGGGCTGCAGGAGGAACGTCGGCAACAGCGGTGCGGACGGTCTCGACGACCTCGGTACCACCGGGAGCCGATTCCACCTGCGCCACAGTCTGAGCTGTGGCTGCGGTGATTGCCGGTGCATCGACGACGATCGGTGCCGGTGCCGGAGCGGCTGCGGGTTCTTCGGTGAACGGCAACTCGAACTCGATGTCGCCGTTGTTGGTACCTGCACCGAGCGCGGTGGCGGCCGCAAACCCGGTTACGCCGCCAAGCCCTGCCCCGACGACGGCTCCAGCGCCGCCGAGTGTGAGCGCACCGATACCCGCGCCGACACCGGCGGCGGGGAGGAACCCGATGGGAGTCAGCACCGGTGCCAAGGGTGCTGCGATCGCAAGTCCCGTGAGAGCTCCTACCCCTGCCAGCGGCGCGCCGACTAGCAGGGCGCCTCCGGCCGCGCCCAACGCTGTCGCTGCCACGGTTGACGCAGCCTTGCGATCGGCCTCACTCTCGATGACACCGGTACTGGTGTAGAAGGTCGCGATCTGTGCGGTCGCTACCGATGCCTGATTGTTGATCTTCTCCGCCTCGGTGGGCGGCACCCAGTACGGGCGCTTGGCGATCGCGTCTCCGAGCCGGATGAAACCTTCCTCGGCCTGGATCGGTACCACTGGTGTGACAGTCGGGTCAGGCAAGTGCAGGGGTCCCTGTTCGGGTTCTGCCGGAGCGGTGTTCTGCGCCGGGACAGACTCCGTGTTCTGCGCCGGGGTCGACTGAGTGTTCTGGCTCGGCGCGGGACGCCACTGCTGCGGGTTGTACTCCGGAGCAGGCTCGACGTAGAACGGTCGAGGTGCTGGTGGTTCTTCGACGACCGGAGCAGGTGCCGGTGCCGGTGCCGGTGCGGCCGGGGTGGGTGAGGTCGGTGTCTGGGGGTCGAGGTTCGCCGTATTGGACGGACCCGGGGTCTGGGGGTCCAACTCCGGCGCAGCATTGGCTACTGCTGCGTTGCCGGCAGCGAGCACGACTGCGCTCATTGTGGCTCCCGCGATGACGCGGGCTTTCATCTTCGTTCGCATGAGCTGTTTCTTTCTGTCAAAGCGGAAGGGTGTTGGTGGCTCTGCCACATCCGACTGGTCTGCGTCGTCGTGGCCTGTGCGGTTTTCGTTGTGTCGCACCGTCCTCGTCTCACTCACATCGAGTGTATCTAATGAGTGGAGTGTATCGAGTAACTCGATACCTGGCTACCGTGAATGGTCGCCGCGCGATTGCGGCGCGCCATCAGGGGATTGGGGTCGAGGGTGCTGATGGCCCCGCTGGGGAGAAGGGACATCAGCACCCTCGTGGGCAGCCGCCGCGCAGGCGGGCGATCTGGGAGTGTGCCTGCGCGGCGGCACGTCATGGGTTCATTCCGGGCCGCCGGCAGGGTTCTCGCTCCACGGTGGTTCGGCGGATGGAAGGAACGGGCTGTTGTTGTGGTGGTCGACCGAACAGCCGTAGAACGGGCCGGTTTCGGAGGAGAGGGCGTTCATGGTCGGGTCGAAGCAGTCGCGGAAGTATGCGGTCATTGCTGCGCCCGGCTCGGTGACAGCCTCGAGCCATGCTCGGCGTAGCGCCCACAGGCGTGTGATGGCTTCGGGGTGTTCGAGCCATTGCGGGCACCAGTGAAATCCGTCGCCGCCGGTGCCGACGGTTTTGCGTTGTGCCCAATTGCTGATGTGATCGCCGACCCATGCGTACAGCACCACGACGTCGAGGGGTTCGGGTCCCGGCGGTGGTGCCGGGGCGGGGTCTTCCTCCGGCGTGGCCTGGGCGGCGTCGGAGAACTTCTGCGCTGCGACGGTCAGCTGCTCTTCGAGGTCGTCGAGTCCTTGGACCGCGCGGTTCGCGGTGTCGGCGGTCCGCTCCTGGTTGGTGGACAGGGCGCTGAACTGGCGACGCAGGGCCACCAGTTCAGCGGCGAGTTCGGCAACCGCGGGGTCCACTTCGGTCATATCTGCTCGGGCGCAGCGGCTTTGGTGGAGGCTGCATGCAATGCTCGTGCAACAGGATTGTCGTTGCCGAGTTCGGCGATGGCAGCATTGCGCATTTCGGTCGTGGCGATTTTGCTCAACGCAGCGATGTCGCCGGCATCAGGTTCGTTGTACCAGGGGATCAGGTCCATGAGTACAGGCTTGGCGCCGGGACGAATCAGAAGCGCGTTCTCCTTTTTGATGGCTGCGACATCTTCGGGGGGCATGATCGGCTCTCGTACCTTGTGTTCGGAGGTGGAGCCGCCCCCGCGGCCGCTCGAATAGGAGTGTTCGGTGATCTTGTGTGTACCGATGAGGCTGGAGAGTTCTTCGGCGAATCCCTTGTCTTGCAAGCCTGCACCGCAGATCTTTACGGTCGCGGCAAGCCACAGGGCCTGGGCGCGGTCGTGGCCCCACACGGCCTGCATCTGAGCTTTGGACTGGAAGATCGCATCGACGCTGATCGACTTCGATCCCAACCACGACGCCAGCTCCGGGAGTTGTTTGATGCGGCAGATGTTGGCGCACTCGTCGAGCACGATCGTGATCGGCGGATCCACACGGCCACCGTGGGCGGAGGAGGTCAGGTTACCGATCTCGAAGATCCGAGTGACCATTGCTGTGAGCAGCGGGCCAGCTGAGCCGGAGCCTTCTTGCGACATCAGGTACAGGGTGGGGACGTTGCCCTCCTCGAACGCGAACAGTGACCACAGATCCAGTTCCTCGATCTCGGCAGCGCCGTCGACGAACTGTTCCCAACTCTGCGGAGGAGTGACCCAGCGCAACGTGTCTTCGTCCTGAATGCATGCCAAGGCTGTGTTCGCTCCGCCGTAGACGCCGCCCTTGGTGGTGTTCGGCAGTTCGAGAACGGCGGTGTACGAGAGAGTCATTCGTTTGAGCCCGTGCGAGCGCAGGATGTCTCGGGGCCGGTCGGAGAATGTGCTGATCCAGATGAGCACATCACGCATTGTGCATCCGGGTTCGATCGCTGCGGCCAGGATCGTCCAGGCGAGCAGATTGCGGGCGGTCGGGGTGAAGAACGCGTCTTCTTTCGACTTGTCACCTCCGCTGGTGTCGTCCATGAACGTATCCGCGAGGGAGACAGCATCCTTGAGTTTGCGGACGTGGCCGAGAATGTTCCACCACCAGGTCTGCGGGACAAATGCGATGTTGCCGGGGTCGAAGGCGTAGACAGGGCCGAGCGCGGCCCGCAGTGCGGACGTCAGAATCCACAGGTCCGGTTTGTTGGAGGTGCTGACCACCGCGCCAGGGGCGGAGAGAATGCGGGGAACAGCGACAGCTGAGGTCTTGTTCGAGCGCGGTCCCATGAAGACGAGCGTGAATTCCTCGAACGACTTGTACAGGATCGTCCGGCCGATCCGGCCGATCACCGATGCCAGTTGCCTCATGTCGACGGACTTGGCGAGCTTGCGCACGTTCGCGTTCGGGGCACCGCCGATCGACGCTCGGAGTTTGACGCCCTTCTCTGCTGCGTCGCGGCCGATCATGTCGCTCAGATTCTCGGTACTACGTAGCTTCGCGTGGGCGCTACTGCGCGGCCAGAACTTGCGGGCCAGCACCGCCAGTGCGATGAGCACGATCAGAACCGCGACGACGATGACGATCAGCATCCACATCGGGGTGCCGTTGCGGTACATCGTCCGTAGGCGCACCACACCGAGAAAGGCGAGGAGCGCGGCGGTGGCCGCGAGCGGGGCGTAGGCGTCGCGGGTCATCGCCGGCCTCCTTTTCCGTAGGTGCCGAGTTCGACGATCGTGGTCGGTCGGGCGCATTCGGCAGCGCAGAGGCGCAACTCTTCGACCAGGGCCGAGGTGATGTCGCGCCACGGCGACGAGACCGGGCGCACCACGTGCACGGTGACGGCCGCCGACGATGATGCCCCGGCAGGCCCGTGCAGTGTGCCGAACGGTGCGGGTGCGTTCCTGCGGCCGGAACCGGGTCGGGAGAGCGCGTCGAACACCGTGTCGGTTGCCAAAGGGGTCAGCGCCATCTGCATGGTCTCCCACACCGATCCCTGGGTCAGCTCGTCCTGCGCATCGAACGCGAGAACGTCTTCGTAGGCGTCGAATTCGCCCGTTTCACGCAACGCGTGTGCCGCCTCGGCAGTGTTCTCGGAGCCGACCCACCCGAGAACAGCACCGAGCGACAGACCCGTGCGTGAGGCGGCGAGAAGCATGTTCGCGGTCAGCAGTGATGCCTCAGGGAGGAAGAACGTGGCGAGGCGGTTGTCGAGGACCGGGCGCAACAGATGCTCGGTGATTCTGTCCGCGGCCGGGGCGTCGGTGACCGCGCCGAGCAGATCCCACGAGCATGTGGACCCGACGACGCCGACGGCGTCGGGGTTCCACAACAGATCCGGATCGGACGAGGCGAGGTCGGTGGCCGAGGGCAGATCGTCACTGACGACGAGAACTCTCACAGGTTCTTCCGTTGCGACCGGACGAGTATCGCTGTCATGTTGTGCGATAACGGATTTCATGATGATTCCTTTCCTGCGGGAGTGGGATTTCCTACGCTGCATGGTGGCCACCGGATTTGATGTGATCGAACGCGCCGTCGGTGTTGTAGAGCGCGATTTCTTCCGGATCGAGGGTGACGCTGACGGGCAGCCCCATCCGGGATCCGGATTTGATGAGGTACTTGCCACGACCGGGGTGTCGTTGTCCGGGAACCCACGTCGGGGGTGCGGACCAGCGGACGACCATTTCGCGTTCTTTGGAGGTGAACGCGGTGATCGCGTGCAAGCGGTCGACTTCCGCGTCGTCCATGCCGCCGAGCAGTTTGACGCCGTTACGTGCCGCCATGCCTTTGGCTTTGGCGCGGTCGGACTCGGTAGGCAGAGCTTCGAGGTCGGTGATCGAGTGAGTGGACTGCAAACTGACCACACCGCGGTGCCGGTTCAGGCGTGTGATGCGGTCGGACTTTTCCACCAGACCCGGCGCTGCACGTAGCGAGCGCCACAACTCGTCCTGGATCTGGAAGACGTTGCGCCGAGACCCGGCGGCCTGGCGACCTTCGATGACGCCGGCCGACCACGTCCAGGCGCAGAGCATCGCGGCCGCGACCACATCGTCTTCGTCGTCCTCGACTGCGGAGAGCGAGAGCGAGAGTGCCGGGCTGCTGGCCCGTGCCTCGAACGAGGACGGGCGGTCGAACATCCCGGAAATAGGGCCGCTGACCAGCAAATCCAAGGTGTTGACGAACTCACGGATTTCGCGGGCGTACTCGAGGTCGGTGTACGCGACCATGATTTTGCGCAGCGGGTCGGGACCGGCTTTGATCACCTCGACCACATCGGGGATCGTGGGGTCGGGAAGACCTGCGCGGTGGTGGCTTTCTTCTGCGATGTCCACGGCTGTGGCCAACAGCAGACGATAGGTCGACGTCAGGGCGGCGCCGCCGATGATCGTGACCAGTGATTCGAGCAGAGCCAGTCGGCGGCCGCGGGAGATGGAGAGCAGCTGATCTCGTTTGGTTCCGACCGATGACATGATCGCTTCACGCATCGGGCCGAGGTCGAGAGGGTTCAGCGAGTGCAAGCCGCGCCCGATTCTGAAGACCTCACCGCCCATTTCGTCGACGATGGCGCTGTACTCGTCTTTGAGGTCGCCGGGAATGATGCCGGCGAATCCGTAGGCGACCAGCCCCACCAGCAAGCGTTTGGCGGCGGTGGACTTACCGACACCTGGTTGTCCCTGGACCCAGATTCCGGTGTTGGTGACCAGTCCGTCGACGAGCCACTGAGAGGGGTCCACGCCGATGGGTTCCGCCGTGTGCAGGTGCCGTCCGAACGGGACTCCACGTACTCGCGCGCCTGATGACGCAGGGAACGGATAGATGCCCTTGACCTGAGCGGTGGTGCCCGAGAACAGTTTTCCAGCGTCGACGTTGTGCGCGTAGCCGCCGAACTCGCGCTTGTCTCCGCGAGCGGGCGGTACCGGACCCAGTTCGGTGAACGGCATGAACGGATTGGAATGGGTATAGGCGGGAGCATTGGGATCGAAGGACTGGGCCTCGATCTCCTCCTTACGCCACGCCGGGACGATACCGAGCTTGGCGAGCCAGCGCTCCGCCACACCGGCCTGAGCGGCGGTGCGCTGGTGCTCGCGCACCTCACGATCTTCGAGGCCGATACTCATCGCGTCACTCCCAGCGCCCTGGCCGAGCCGAGATGTTCGAGAGGGTGTGTCATGTCGTGTCCTTCGAGGAGTGAGGTTTCGGAGGTGTGAGCGTTCGTTTTCGCGTGCCGAGGCGCAGGGCGAGAAGGCTCTACCCGAGCCATCTCGTGTTCGCGTTGCGGCTCAGCGCGGATGTCGGATCGATACCGAGACCGAGGGACGCCGCGAACGTCGCTTCCTGTGCGCCGCGTGCTCGGCGGAACCGGAATTTGGTGTTGCCGCACCGTTCTTCGACGTCAGCGCATGCCGCTGCGAGGGTGGCCTCGTTGCGGACTGTGGTGGTGACGTACATCGTGAATTGCCCGAGACCTGCGCCGAGGGATTCTTCCTGAGCTGCCTTGCGGCTGCGGACACGGTCGTCGTGATCGCGCTGTGTCTCGTCCTTTTTCGTCTTGGAGTTGAAGATTCGGCGCAATGTTCCACCGGCGATTTCCTTCTCCACGATTTCCGAGGCCTGCGCTGCGCTGAACGGGCGGTACACCATCGAGAAGCGGCGGTAGTACTTGCCCGGGGAGACGAGGGGAAGCAGAACATTCTGGCGGACAATGCCATTGGGGACCGAGCGCAGCACCCATGAGACCGAATATCCGGAGTCGTGCTTGTAGACGTCGGTCTTCTTGTTGCCGTCGGTGCGGATGGGTCCCGCATCGCGCCACGCGATCAGCTCGTCCTCTTCGCTGTCACCTTCGGCGAGGAACATCCGGATGGCGGGGTCGAATGCGGCGCGGATACGGCGGATCAGGAACGGCGTCGTGGCCCTGCCGGTGACCGTTGCCCCGGATGCGGCCAGTGAGGACTCGATGCCGGGGAGCCAGCGCACCACTTCGGCGGCACCTTCGAGAAGTGTCTGCGGTTCCGGGCTTGCTTTGGAGAGGTCGAAGTTGATCGTGACCACGGTGCTCACGTCGGCGGTCGAGGACCGTGATGCCAAGGCCAGGTTGCGCATGATGCGGGTCGCGACCTCGGGGGCGTCGTCCTCGATGCGGTCGAGGACGTACTCACGCTGGTTCACCCCGCCGGTCGGGGAGGATTCGACAGTGAAGACGATCGAGGAGATCATCGGCCGGTATCCCAGGTCAGCGAGCCAGGCGCCGTATCCGTTCATCCAAGCGATCGCATCGGCTTCGTCGGCGAGCGTGATTCCGACCGGCGAAACCCGCAAGAACGCGGACACGATTCCCGTGCGGCGGTTCCAGACCAAGCACTGTTTGCCACCCAACCCGTCGTCGACGGTGACCGGCTGCAGCGGTGCGAGAACTCCAGGCAGATGATCGTTTCCCGGAACCTCGGTGAGCACGTCGGAGGAGAAAGCGTCGGTATTGGCGGCGTTCCCGCGCCAGCTCTTCCATTCCCACGCCAGATGCCCGACGGCAGTGCGTTCGGATCCACCGAACGGCACCACCGTCAGTGCCAGGACCGGCACCGCGAGAAGAATGAGCCAGACCATCAGCATCAGTGAGAATTGGGAGCTGATTGCGATCGCCATGACTGTGGCGACGATGATCGCTGTGCCTGCGCCACCGATCTTGCCGACTCCGTACCCCCTGATGGGACGGTATCCGCCGAATCCTGGTGCCATGATGTTCTCCGTTCGATAGAGATGAGGGGAAGCCGTTGTCGGCTTCGATGGAGCGGAAAGAGCTTGTGGGGCCCGCGTATCGGGGCGCTACTGCATGTCCGGCCCCGTGTCTTGAGACATTTCCGAGGCGGCGCCTTCGACGGCGTCGAGCGCTCCGTCGACAGCTTTGAGAGCCGCTCCCGCTGCCAACGTTGCACCGCCCGTCGCGGCGGCTGCCCCGGCTCCACCGGCCGCGGCCGCGCCCTCCCCGGCCCCTGCTGCGCCGCCTAGATCTGGGCCGATCGAGCCGGGATCGGAGGGGGTTTGCGGCCCGCTGGCGTCCGGGTTCTCCGTGGTTCCGGGTCCAAGATCCGCGTCCTGTTCCCCGCCGGAGGTGTCGGCTCCGGTTCCGCTACCGGCATCCGAACCGGAACCAGTGGCACCCTTCTCTGCGGGTGCTTCACTGATACCACCGCTGTTTCCGGGGCTGGGATCGACTTCGGCAGAAGAGGAATCGGGGCCGGTAGCGTCCATGAAGCTGGACTGCTCGTCACCGCCGGACTTTCCCGAGCCCCCTCCTCCACCCATGTTGTTGGCCAGTGCGGCAGCTCCCAAACCTCCGGCAATTCCGCCAGCGAGCACTGCGCCGGCCCCCGGACCTCCGGCCACTTTTGCTCCGGTGAAGGAGAAGAACGCCATCATCGACGGCAGGGCGATGACGGTCAGAGCGATCACCATCAGCCCGGTGACCAGGGTGGACATGGACTGGTCGGTGCCGATGAGTTTGAAGCCGATCGAGTAGCACATCGCGGCGATCGGCTTGAACAGCACCAACGCGATACACGCGCCGGCAATTCGGGGGAACCACTGCTTGCCCCAGGTGGTCAACTGTCCGGCCGCGGCGAAGAGGATCAGCGCGTAGAGCACCACGATTCCGGCTTGCCGGATGAAGCCCATCACCCACTGGATGAACGAGAGCAGGGCAGCGAGGAGCCCGAGGAACAGAACACCACCGGGGTTGCCGATGACGGAGGTGCCGAGCATCAATTTGATGCGTTGGCCGAATTCGTTGGCGCCGTCCTCGACCATCTGTTTCGCGAAGTCGTCTCCGGCGTGCAGTGCGCCGGAGAGCACCACCATCGACAGTGAGGAGATCAAAATGTATTTGACTCCGCCGACGAGGATGTCGGCGGCGGGTTCGGTGCGGCGCGAGATCATCATCACGATCGCCATCGACAAGATGCCCGCCATCATGATGAATCCGATGACCTTCTGCACCGGCGCTTTTCCGGCGAGAACGTTCGCGTAGCTGATGTCGATCGACTCGGTTTTGATCCACCAGGTCATCGATTCGACGAGGAAATCTCCGGCGAAGGTTCCTACCGATTCGGCGGCATTGCCGAACGCAGAGTCGGCGGCCTTGTCCAGCATGCGGCCTGGTGTTCCGGCGATGTCGATAGTGGTGTTGACGTCGCTTTCACCGTCGAGGCGCGCCGTAAAGGCGGTGTTGTCCTCTGGGTAGGTGTACGACATGGCGGGGTTCTCTGCGCAGGTGGGGAACTCCGGGTGCTCTTTGCACGAGATGACGCCCTTGGGGTCACGCCAGGTCTTCTGTTCGGCTGTGAGTTCTTCGTAGCTGGTGGGTGGCGTTGCCGGATCGGCCTCTTGCGCGGAGGCGATCGGCGTGGACAGTGCCAGCAAAGCGAACACCGAGAACATCAACAGCACGAGGCGAGTGAGGTAGCGACGGGGCGAAGGTGAAAGGTTCATCGACAGTCCTCAGAAGACGGTGAAGTCGGCAATGGAAGTGGAATTGGGGAGCGAGGGAAGGCCGCTGACAAGTTGGTACTGCCAGTCCTTGCCATCCCAGAGGACCGCTCGCGCTGTGAAGTCGTAACCGCCGGTAGGGCTTTGGGTCGCGAAGTACATCTGCACGAAAACATCGGAGTAGTGGACGATCTGGAATCCCGCTGGCGCGGTGAACCGTTGCGAGAACTGATCGGCAGTGAGGTTTCGGACGCGGGCCACCTCTTGGCGGACCTGTGTCCGATCCGCTTCCGTGCCTCGAACCTGCGCCGCCATGACTTGCTCGTAGTCGGCACTCGCCGCCAACCGCGTCGAGATCTGCCAGGCCGCGACGACCGCACCCTGGGGGGTGTGGCTGTATCCGGAGGCAATGGGACCCGAGACACGGGCTGGGCCGTCGACCTTGGAGAACGGCAAACGCACGCCGTCGATCAGCTTCCACTCGAGCTTGCCGGGAAGTGCGTTCGTGTCCGGCCCGGTCACTTCACCGCTGGGGGGCGGGGTCGGGGCACTCACGGGGTCGGGACGCGCGATCAGGATCGTGATCAGCGCGAGCACTGCGATCACGGCGGTACCGACGATCACGGGCAGCACCCAACGGGGACGCCGGGAGGCGTTGAATTGGTTGGTGGTCAATGACATCGGTACGTCAACTCCTGAGTCGGCGAGGGAGACGGGTTAGAGGCGGGTGAATGTGGAGAGGTCGGTGGTGTCGGGAAGCTCCGGCGCGCTGCTGGACATGCGGCCGGTGTACTTCCAGTCCCCGCCGGACCACTCCACCGCCGTGCGGGCGATCCGGTAGCTGCCGGTCTGTGTGGGATACGCGAAATAGATGGTTGCGGCAGCGTCGGAGTAGTCACCGACTTTGAACGCCGCAGGTTGCAAGGTGGAGGCGCCCACCGCGTCGGCATCGATACTCGGTTGAGCGCTGCGTGCGGTGAGCAGTTGGCGGCGTTCGTCCTCGCTGACTGACGTCTGCTGATCGACCACAGCCGCGAAATCGGGTGAGAAGATCAGACGCATCGAAATCTGCAGGGCGGCGACGGCCGCGCCTTGCGGGGTGTGGGTGTACCCGGATGCAAGAGCGCCGGAGATGTCGGTTGGCCCGTCCGACGCACTGAACGGCAACGGGACACCGTCGACCCGCTGCCACGAAATTCCTTGCGGCGGCCGGGTGAGCCAATCTGCATCGGAAGACGAGCGGGCTGGTTCCGGAACCTGAGGAACCAGAGAACCCTTCGCGGCCGTCGATGCCGGCGACGTCGCTGCTCCGGAGGAAGCGGTCTCGGCCGTGTCACCGCCCTGTGCCGCTGCTGGCGGTGGTGGGTTGTCCCCACCGCAGGCGCTCGCCATTACGAATATCACCACCAGGACTGCGACGACGCCGGCGGCGATCATCGCTGGCTCACGCCAGGACTTCTTCGGGGCGAATTGCTTTGTGGTCAAAGGCATATGGCTTCTTCTTTCTCAGCCGGTGAACAGTCGAATGAACGTGTACGCCGCCCCGGAAATGATGGTCGCGACGACAACTGCAGGGAGCCCGTCCACGGCCTTCTTTGCCGCTTCGGAGCGGCCTTTGATACCGATCACCATCAGGGCCGCGACGATCAGAACACCGAGGACTCCGGCGTATCCGGTGAGGGTTTTGAGCCACCCGAGGGTGGTGTCGATGAACGAATCGAGATCCTGGGGTGCTTCGTCGGAGGTACCGCCGAATTCGTCCCAGCGCACTCCCCCGGTCCCCGCATCCTCGCTGGGGTCAGCCTCCGGGGTCGGCGCAGGCTGCTGATGCAGCACCACGATTGCGGGCTGCGGAACCGGCGTTGCGTGGGCGGGTGCTGCGGAGACGACGAGACCACCGGCGGCAATCATCGTCAGCACCGCTGAGCAGCATCGTCGTCTCCGCATGGTCACTGGAACGCCTGGATCAGACCGGCTGCGCCGCCGCCCAGAACGACTGCGAACAACGCCCACGGCAGGTGTCCGAGAGCGGCTTTCGCGACTTCCGACCGTCCCTTGATGCCGACGACCGCGAGGCCGGCGCAGGCAAGGAAACCGAGCATCGCCAAGATCATGAAACCGGTCTTCGCGTATCCGATCAGATCGTTTCCGCGGTCCCCGAGCTTGCCGGGAAGCGGCTTCGGCGGCGGGTCGGGAACGTCGATCTGGGCCAGGACGTCGACCGTGTGTTGTGCGAGGTAGATCATCATCGGTGGTTGCCTTTCTTGTGTGAGAAGGAGATGAGGCGCGGACAGGCGGGGTAGGGCGGGCTACGACACACGGGCGTGGGGTGGATCGTTGCCCTGCTCGCGGCCGGAATCCGGAACGCTCGCGTGGGTATCGAGATCAGCGGCGATTTCACTGTCTGAGCGTTCGTACGATTCGAACGGGGCAGGGCGAGAGACCAGTGGAGTGACCGCGTCGAGGATCACACCGCGTTCCTTGCGGGTGGTCAGCGCCCATTTCACGGGTTTCTGTGCGAATACGTGCTCGACTACGTAGCTCCACGGGTCGTCGCATCCGGCGAGGGCGCTGATCCAGCTGACGCGGGCCACGCCTGGGAGGTTCGGCTCGCACATCTTCAGACGTTGGCGGACCGGCGGGGACCATCCTTCGGGCGAATGCGCCACGACGACCAGGACCGGGCGTACCGGCATCGCCATCGCTGCGCCGATTGCCGCCCGTACTGCCGAAGCGGTCGACTCGGTGACCAGAACGTCGACGACCTGTGAGCCGTCGCCGGCGACGACGCCGACATCGAGGCCACCGATCAGGGTGGCGATCATCGATGTTCCGACTCCCCCGCCGATACCGCCGATGACGGGTTGACGCACGGTGGCGGCGTTCATCGCGGCACCACCTTCGACACAAGCCACCCTCCGGGCGAATGGCTCAAGACCATCGAGACGACGATGCTGCGATCAGGTAGCGGACCCTGCGCGGTTGCGACCTTCTGCGTGACGGTGAGCAACCGATATGCCGAGGTGGCCGTATCCGGCGGGGCTCCGGTTTCGGATGCGGCCCGAACATCGCCGTCTCCGACTGTGAGGACCGCGTTTTGCGCGGTCAGTTCCAGCCAGTCGGAACCGGGACCACTGACCGGCGGGAAGTTCAGAATCGAGTGCGCGAGATCGGATTCCAGAAGAGGTACCGCCCGCACGCGGGCGTCGTAGGCACTCAGATCCACGGTGGTGTCCCAGCTGTACCAGACCTGGGCTACTGCAGCAGCGACCTCGTCGGGATTCTCACTATCGAACGGTGCCAATGGTGGAAGCGCTGTGGGAGCAGGTTGCGGGATGACCGGTGGGGTCGCGGGGACTCGGGAAGTCGTTGCGGTCGGCGTCGTGAAGGGTGTCGATGTCGAGGGTGTGGCGACATCGGTGGGTGAGGGCGAAGTGGACCCGCACGCGACTGCGCTCAATCCGATCGCCGCCACTGCTGTCAGAGTCATGATTGTGGTCGAGAGTTGCGTGTGCTGTGTGGTGTTCATCCGAACCTCCGTACGTACATTTCTTCTCCGGCCCAGCCGGAGAGCGGCATGATCGAGACGACCTCGCCGGACTGTGGTGCGTTGAGGAGCTGGTCTGCTCCGGAAGCGTCCTTGCCGTAATAAATTCCGACGTGGTGGGTACTGCCTCCTGAACCGAAATAGATGAGATCTCCCGGCTGCTTCTGATCGAGCGGAATCTCCTGTCCGCGTGGGTCGTACAGCTGCCCGGGGTTCGAAGTGTCACCGGTGTAGTGCGGCAAGATCAGTTGCCCACCGGATGCTTGCGCCACCGCGTACAAGGTCAGTCCTGAGCAGTCGAAACCGACTTTGTTGAAGTCACCGAGTTGGTCGGCGCGGCCGCCGCCGTCGCTGATTCCCTTGGTAGGACCGTTCGCGTCGCCACCACCCCAGGCATAAATCGTTCCCTGCCACTTCAACGCCGCCGCGATCACGTTCTGCCCGAAGGGGCCACCAGGTTTGAACTGCGGACCGTTGGCACCCGCGCTTCCGATCTGGGTGTACTTCGCGAGCTTCGCCTTCACCCCCGGCGCGTAACCTTCGGTCTCGCCGTTGGTGATGTTCGGGCCGCCGTTGGCGAGCACACAGCCGTAGCCGCAGTTGTAGGCGTTGAGGATGATGTCCGTAAGGTCACCGCTGATCCGTCCTGACGCGATGTCCTTTTTTGCCTGCTCAGCGGTATCGCAGTCGAATTTTCCTTGCGCCATGATCGCGTCCGGAGGATCGAACGGCGAAATGACTCCGTTCCGGTTGGCATCGATGGCGTAGGACGGCCACGTGTAAGGCATGAACTGTGACAAGCCCTGGGCACCTGCCGGCGAAACGGCGGCAGGGTTCCAACCCGACTCCTGTTCGATCTGCGCGGCGATCAGTGGAGGGCTGACTTCCGCGCACATCGAACCGGCTTCGATGACCCACGCCTCGAATTCGGGTGGGACGGTGCCAGTGGCCAATGAGCCTTGGCTGAAATCGGATGACGGCGAGGTGTCTTCGAGCAGCACTGCGATCATGATGATCGGCGCGAGAATGAGCGCGAGAACAGCCGCCACCAGGGTGCCGGTGGACTTCATGAGTTAGTTCCCGGACATCCGAGCTTTGACCGAAGCGACGTACTCGGCGCTTTCACGGTTGAGTCCGCCGGAAGCGTTCGCAGGATCGATACCACCCGCTGCAAGAACACAGCCGTACCCGCAGTTGTAGGAGGCGAGGACGATATCCGTCAGCTCTCCTTTGATGTGACCCGCTGACAGATCAGCGTTCGCCTGTTCCGCTGTCCGGCAGTCCAATTGAGCGAGCGCCATGATCGCATCTGCCGCGTCCAGGGGTGAGCTGACACCGTTGGAGTTCGCATCGACGCCGTGCTCCGCCCATGCTTCCGGCAGGAACTGGGCCAGCCCTTCGGCTCCTGACACGGATCGGGCACTCGGGTCCCACCCGGAATCCGTGTCGATCTGAGCCGTAATCAACGCGGAATCGATTTCAGGGCAGACATTTCCGGCTTTGATGAGCCAGGGGGCGTACTCGTGCGGATTCGAAGAAGGAGTGGCAGCGGTGCTGCGCTGATCGACCTGATCGACGGAAGTGGTCAGCCATAGGAATGCAGCGGGTGTGATCACTGCAGCTGCTACGGCACCAGCGATCGCCGCGATCCGGCGAGATGATCTGTCCTTGGTCATGATGAAAGCTCCCCAGCTAGTAAACGAACGAAAAATGTGTCGATCTGGTCGTCCTTGATCCCCCACTCCCATAGGTGATCAAGGACGAAAAGCCAGTTCAGGCGGCTTGCGCCTTAGCGGTAATCCACTTCACGGCCCACTGGGTCGCTGAATCGCCCGCTGCGTCGACGGTGTAGCTGCCGTATGAGCGGTGTGCATCGAGCAACAGGTACGCGGCAACTTCTGTGGCCTGCTGAACCAGTTCTTCCGGATGCGTCAGCGAGACCAACGCATCGAATTCGGGCATGTTGACGACCTTCGCGACGTCGTCGAGCATCGTGGAGGCGAACACCACCCGAGCCAGCTCCATCGGAAGCGTGGCCGGATTTACGGAGGCAGCAACCGTCAACCTGGTGAGCTGCGTGGTGACCGAGGACGCCGCCTTCTTGAGGTCGGCGGGGCTTGCCGAGGCAACGTTGCGGACCAGTTCGAGTCCCTTGTTGAGTGCGTAGTCGGGGATGTCCTCCGGTGTCAGATTCAGCAAGGGCACGATCGCGGCGATCGCCTTCGACTTGCCGGACAGCGAGCAGATCGAGTCGTTGGGCGCACAGAAACTCGCGACCCGCTCGGAGAGCACCCCCATACCTTTGTCGCGGGTGCCGAGGACGCCCTGGCCGGTGACGTTGGGGCCGATCATCGTCTCAGCCGTAGGTGCGAGCTTCACCGGATTCGTTGTTGCCGTATCCGCTTCGGGATCAGGGGTCGAGGGGGAACGCGACGGATCGGCGAGCAGGACACCCGCCAGGATGCGCGACGGATCGACAACGCCCTGACGGTTTCCGATTGCGGACAGGAAGTCGCCGGCAATGACGGCGCCTTGCGAGTATCCGAGAATGACGAACTTCGACAAGGGGCACGCCTTGGCGAGCTGTCCGGCGCGAGCCTCCAAAGCTGCTAGACCTTCGGCGCGAGACTCCTTGAGAGTGACCGAGTTTCCCGTCACCACTCCAGCGACGGGGCCCCCGACCTGCGCGACGTACGGGATCTGTTCGGACACAACCCGGATCTCCCGAGCTTTCGCACGAGGTGTCGAAGACGGGGTCGACGGCTTGGACGTCGATGAGGAACCCGAGGAGGTAGTGGGCGAAGCTTTCGTGGTAGTGGTCGTGGTGCTCGTGGAAGGCACGGTCACGACAGATGAAGCGCCAGAGGACAATTCCTGCTCTACCGGACCGGTGATCTGGGCGAGCATCCCAGGCACTGTCTTCCGATCTGCACCCTCATTCGTCTCCCACGTCCCCGGAGCCGCCAGCTGGATGACATCGCCACAATCGCTGGTGTCCACAGACGGGGTTTCAGCCACGGCGAAGGCAGGTGAACCACCTGCCAGAAACATCGCCACGACCGCAGCCACAGCTGCGCTCGTCACCGGCCGCATACGAGTGGAAAACCGAAGTCGGTTCCCCGGTACGTCAGTCGAATTCATAGATACTCGTTCCTTCTTCTCAACCACCACGGGATTCAGCAGAGTCGTGCTGGTTGCGCGACCTCCGAGGGAAAGCGGCCCCAGGTGTGCGCGGGAGTCGCCAAACGCCACCGCACACCTGGGACACGTATTTGGGTCGGACAGTCGGCATGTCCGGAAAGTGCAGTTCGTCGTCATGACTGCTCGCTGGCGAAGAACCGACGAAAAAGTTCCGAAGTCGTCGGAATGCTGGTATGCCCAACCGGGCATATACGGAAGATGCCTGGAATGGCGGCGTCTACGCAGACGTGCCCTGGGGTGCGGGCTGCGCAACGAGTGACACGTAAGAAAGATGGGATACAAGCGGAAAAACCCACTCCGCCTTCGGGCGGGAAGAGCGGAGCGGGTACCAGGCGGTTTCGAAGGAGACCAAGCTGGCCGGGATGGGCAGATTGCCGGCCAGCGGTAGTGAGGCATGTGGGTGCTGCATCCGCCGCAGGTAAGGCTTCCTGTGCGGTCTGTGGATGCCGCTCGAGATTGATCCCCACGATTGCCCCCAAATTGGTCCCGTTTTCAATCAACCGCGCCGGGCCTGTGTCCGAAGCGAGCCAATCGCGCGTCACTTACATACGACACATACATTGGCGATATGAACGTACCCAAAGTGTGTGCATTTACGCAACACTTATATATGTTGGGTTCGTGACAACTTGTGAGGTGGCTGTGGAGTCGGGTAATTGGGTCTCTTTTAAGTACGCTGCTTCTATGCCCGACATGCAGCAGTTCGCCGACGTAGTCAATTTGCGTCGACGTCAGTTGGGCCTGAGCCTTGCCGCAGTCGCCGCACAAGGTGGACCCTCAGAGCCCACGATGGTGCGCATCGAGAGTGGTGAGTCGCCGCCTCTGCGCATGGCCACGTTCTCCAAGCTGGACCGAGTCCTGCAGTGGACCGAGGGCAGCGCGGCGACGGCGTACGAAGGGGGCGACCCCACGCCTCTCGGAGCGACGGAGATGGGTGCGCCCGC
The DNA here is from genome assembly GCF_030208925.1 of Rhodococcus sp. MEB032. NCBI lineage: Bacteria > Bacillati > Actinomycetota > Actinomycetes > Mycobacteriales > Nocardiaceae > Rhodococcus > Rhodococcus sp. MEB032. Next base: position 8,148 of record NZ_JARVSY010000043.1, on the reverse strand, counting down.
GGGCGAGGTCACGATTTCTTACGCCGCACTAGGTGATCTTGTTGAGGTAAGTGTCGAACTTCGCCGCCTGGCCGACGAAATTAACAACTCTGAACTAGCAATCGTCGTAGATCGTTTGCGTACGTTGATCTCCCCGTACATAGGCAAAGTGGCTTCTTCGATGCTTCGCAATCAAGACAAGCAAGGTCTCATCAACCCGACGTGGGTTGCACGGGCGCTGGAAGAATTCTGGTCCGTACCCCCGGATGACATCACCCCCGCGCGCACAAAAGCGAATGCGCGACGAAGATCATTGGCGAGCGAACTGAACCAGGGAGACAGCGATGAGTGATTACGTCACTGATCAGGATAAAGTCAGACTTTTGCTCAGTGTGACGGGCTTGAGCAGTGCTGAAGTGGCGTGTGCTCTTGGCTGCGAGGAAACTGATCTGCTGTCGGGGAAACTAACTGGCCAACAGCAGGCGCGTTTCGTCGAACTCAGTGCGGCTTTTAAAAGCGGAAGCGCAGCAATTGAGAGTTACTTCGGAATTCCCGGTGAGAACGAGGCGTATACGGAACTGCGTTTAGTTCAGGTCCTAGTCGCCGCGGGACCCGAATGTGTGATGCTTCGCGGTTCCGCCAACGCGACTCAACGCAAGGCATTGCTGGTCAGTCTGGAAGGGATTTCTGATCCCAACGTCTCGCCAGATCAAAGACATCTCGAGCACTGATACGGGCGGCGGGAAGTGTCTCTGGAGTGGAATTGCGAGACTGTGTGGTCCGCTGAGATGAAAGGTCGGACCTAGTTGCCACGGCAGGATCAAGGCCGAGTTCGTAGACCGCATCAATGCACTCGGTAATCATTCGAACCACTCGCGCATCAGGCTCAAAATGGCGCATATCGAATTTGACGCTCGGTGCAGCGTCTGTCAGGTCTTGCCACAGACGCTGCAGTTCAGTGACATTCGTAGCGGACCGCGCTTGCGATTCATTTCCTGCGACAGTTCGCCGTATCACGGCAGCCGAACCAACGAGCGCGACGACGAGCGTGAAATAGGCAAAAAGGTTTCCGTTGCTGTTTCGTTGGAGTTGCTCAGCCGGCCCGATATCTCCAGTGGCAGCGCGCACTGCGTACCAGAGGAGGCTTATCGCGTTCAAACCTGTCGCGAGGAAGAGTGCGACGACGGTTGCAGCCGGTGCAAGAAGCCCGCCGTGTGGCTTGTCAGTACGAATGGCCGATGCCAGTACAACCACTGCGTACGCTTCAAATATCGCGATCGAGCCTGCATAAATTGTGAAGTAAGAGAGCGAGAAATACTGAGGCTCCACCGCTTCGATAACTAGCCCGCGATTGCCAGCAACCGCGTCCAAAACTGCCAGCGCCAGCGCCGCGGCCGTGACGCCGAGGACAAGAAATCCAGGTCTCAGCCGTCCAACGGCACTCGCTGCTGCCCATGCGGCAACAGCCGCCGCCGCAACGCACAGGATGTGGGCAAATAGTCGGACCGCTCGAGCATCGATTGCAGAGGTCAGCAGGTCGTTGATTGGGCCGAACTTCAGAGTGTCGACAGCAGTGAAACACAGAATCAAGACACTGACGATCTGGGCGTGATAGTTACGCACCAGCGAGAATCGTGCGATCACGATCGCCCAGGCAAAAACGAGAATTCCTAGGTCAACGGCGAGCGGTAAGTGGTTTCTCATCGGCTTCCATACGCCTGAATCATGTTGCTTGCACAGATGATCTTGACGGAGCGCCGTAAGGCTTTGTAGTCCAGGTCATCGAGCAGAGTCAGGATCAAAAGCTTTGTGGCCAGGTATTCCGCACCGTGCTCGGTGGTGGTGTCGTAGTCGGTGCGTTTGAGAGCATTTTTCAACAGTTCCGGGGACAACGACGGGAACCATGCAGCTAACATCTGATCATCGAGTACTTCGGTCATCGCGCAACTGTGCTCAAGAAGTATGTGGGCCAGTTCGTGGCAGATAATTAATGTTGCTCGCCAGGAACCTGTCCGATGGTCATAGAACACGTAATCAACATTGTTGCGGGCACGCAGGAGAAATCCAGAAGGACGATCCTCTACTTCTGCAACTGGGAAAGGTACGAGAACTACAGGCCGGCCGGTCCGCTCGAAACAGAACTGGCGGAGGTCATCGACAGTGAACGCCTGTCGCTTGAGAGCCTGAGCGACAATCCTCCGAGCTCTGAGTCGAGTGATCTGCTTGCTTACCCCCATCTCATTGAGCTCCTGAGCATTGCGCGTACCGATGACGCATCGATCCCAACCGCAATTCGGTGATGACCCGGACCTACGAATCGAAGCACGGGCCCGCTGGTATCACCCTGGACCGCCATCCTCCCTGAGAAGGTCGTGAGTTTGGCCGTCAGTTCGTTCACCAAGCATGCCGCAGTCACTCCGTCATGCGCGGGCACCTTCCACTCCACCTGGGGATCGTATCCATATGCAGCACCGCGCTGGGCGCCGTAAGAGTCGTGGATGCGCCGAAGGGTGCGGCCAAGGACGTCTGTTCCGAAGTCGCCTTCGTCGAGTAGAACTTGGCGGGTGACATCTATTCCGACCCAGGTAATCGCCAGTTCTGATTCCGCTACTAACTGGGCTGCGAGCGGATCATGGCGTGTGTTCGTATCTCCTACGGTGTGGAGCCAATCGTTCCTCTTGTCCCCGTGTCCCGCCATAACGACGACGTGTCTCAATTGCTGAGGGAGATTGGGTTCGAGGGCGAGCGCGGTCGCGAGGTTGGTGAGTGGTCCAATGCACAGTAGTTCCGCGTTCCCTGCGTTCTCTTGAGCAAACTGAACGATCTTTTCCGGGGCTCCGACGGGTCCGGACCAAGGCTTCCGAGGCTGCTCAGTGTCACCGAGACCGTCGCGGCCGTGCGCGCTGCCCCGCTGCCACGAACTCTCCGGCATGCTGCCTGCCACGACTGGCACGTCATCACTTGTGGCGAGACTCAGGACAAAACTGGCGTTAGCGGCGGCCTCCTCGGCCGTGCAATTGCCCCATGTCGTTGTCACTCCCGCTAGAACACATCCCGTACTCCGCGCCACGAAGCTCAACGCGAGGGAATCGTCGACTCCGCAGTCCGAATCCACAAGTACATAGCGCAACTTTTCCCCTAATTGCTTAAGTGATATGACGCTTATTTAATACTTATATAAAGCTCTTTAAGTACCACCCGGTTTCTTTTGTAGGTGAGAACAGTATTAGTTGGCTGAGTGCTCGGATTCACTCAAAAGTGACGTTTCTGACAGTTTGAGGTTGATTGAGTGTGATTACTGCTCTCCCCAACGCCCCTGGATATACGGATTCCTGGCTGGACAGGCCCTCCTCTTCGTGTAGTCCAACGGCCGAAGTATGACGGCCTTGCGGTCGAACCCCATAATAACGCTCCATAATTCTAAACAGAACGCAAGATATGGTGCCACAAGGACGACACAATCACTCTCGGGATGGTCTCAAGAGCTGGGAGTTGTTGTGTCGCGAAGCGCTGTGCGGGGATTTAGTGCGGCAAGACTGCGGCGCTACAGACAGGCGCGCAAAGCCACGATTGAAGATTTGGCGGATGCTGCGGGGGTGTCCCCGCAAGCAATCTCTGCATGGGAGAACGGACGAGCCGCACCTACCCCAGAGCTGCTAGCACGTGTTGCATCAAAGTTGCGGATCACGGTCGCGGACATCGTGCCCATTCCAGACGACGAACTTAGCCTCAGCGACCGTCGAGCGCATGCGGGCCTGACCCAAAGTCGCGCAGCGGAATCGCTGGGTATCTCCGCAACGCTTCTTGGGAGGATCGAGAAGGGAAAGAAGGAGTATGACCTGAGCCGTGCGCAACAGCTCGCAGACTTGTACGGCGTCGACGTGGACATGATCGAGAGGTCATGGCAGCGCGATCGTGAGCGAAGGAAGGCCATCGCGACACGCTTCGATGACTCCTAAGAATTCTCCCCATAATTTCAACCGATTGTGAAGTTGACGCTTGCGCGGCGTGTCACCACAACGAAATCGCGATGCTGGGCCAGGATGGACAGGAAGCTGGCCCAGGATCGCCTGCTTCAGTGGTCGGATGCGAAAGGAGCTCTAGATGCCTACACCTAGCAAGGGTGATCGCCATCGTGTGTCGACTCGTCTGCCATTACCGGTGGCCGAAGCTCTCGACAAACTCCGGATGAATGCGGGGGTGTCATCTGAGAGCCAGTTCCTGGCTGATGTGCTCGCGCTCGTGACCGGCCATTCGGAACTCGTGGTCGAGCTTGACCAGGAGATTCTGTTCGATCTGGGACTTGATCAGGAGGTATTGCCGCTTACCGCGTGACGAAGCTCGCGTAGACGGCCGACCCGGGCGGGGGATGCCGTGACAACCACACATCGTTTGCAGTAACGCTCATCAACTGACAGCAAAAAACCCCCAACCGGGCGGGGTCGAGGGTTTTTCGAAGTTGGTGAGATTCGAGTTAGTAGCTCGATTCTCAGCGTTATTGCTATTCCCCGAAGGGACCTGTCTTGCCAGACACGTCTCAGGGTACATCGCGTCCTGATGCAAAATCCATAACCGATTTTTCGCGTGTCTCAGCGATGGAGCACACGCACACACCCCTACAACGCCCGTATTGCGGTAGCAGCTCTACCCGCCGCCGCTACGGAACCGCCCGTACACCCCGCAGAATGTCGGGGCACCTGTACGGGCATCAGTGCCATTCGCTGACCCCGGCGTACCTCAACGCTCTCGGTGGTCGCGCGGCAGCATGCCGCCGCTACTGCCAAGTCCGCCTTGAACTCGACGAAGGCGCGCACGCCGGCCTCGCGTACTGGCAGGGACAACAGCACTGGGTCGAAGTGATCGTCCGCGAGGCCTACATGGCGGAATACAACACCATCCGCCCTCAGCTCGTCGCCAGCACCGGTGGAGGCATCAGCCTCAAGACACTCCTGAGCGTCGCCGCTGCAATGGCGGGAGCCGCCGACTTCAAAACCGGACGCAACTCACGGCTGTCGATCCCGACCCTCGTCGAACGCACCGGCAAGAAGAAGCGAACTGTTCAGCGTGCCCGCGAGACCCTCAAACTGCTGCGTGTGGCCACCGAGGTACTCCGCGGCCGGCTTCGCCGTAGAGGCGAACGCTTCGGCTCGCATCGCTTCCAAGACAAGGGCCGCGGATGGGCATCTGTCTGGGCATTGCACCCACGGAAACCTGTGGATAACACCCGCATCGTTGTCGACGGATCTATACAGATGGCACCCCACCCCCGCAGGGGTCAGTTTTGTATCCCTTCCTCTCGTAGAGAGGTTCTAACTACTAAACGATCTGTGGATAAACGAGCCGCTTCGCGGCGCAAGGAGTCCAAGGCGGACGTCGAGCAGGCCGAAGGCGTCCGGAAAGGCTTGTTGCTCGCATCCAAATGGCTCAGCAACCCTCGAACTCCCGCTTGGGCGCGCCGGCACACCCCCCGAGGTTGGGCACCCGCACTGGCCGAACCAGCTGCACACGGTTGGACGGCCGCGGATCTCAACGACGCGATCGACGCCTGGAGCAAGGCCACGCGGATGGCACCGGCCCCGAAACACCCCATCGCGTTCATCCGGTGGCTGATGAAGCAGCAGGACTTGGCCTTCGCGCCACACGTTCTCGCTCAGATAGCCGCTGACCAGGAAAAAGCCGAGCGCGAACGACAGGCGGCAGCATTCGAGGCCGAACGCAACCGCTACGCATCGGCCGCGCCCGAGGACTCCCCCGGCCGCCAAGCTGCCCGTTTCGTCGCCCGCCGCGCCGCCGACAGCGCCCGCATCCGAAAGACCCAGGCATCCGCGCGCGAGAATGAAACCTCGCCCGTGTGGATCACCCATCTCTCAGATCGGGGTAAGCGATGAACGGTAAACGCCCGTCCGCAAAGCCGCCCGTCAAGCGCCGGCCGCTCTCCCCCTGCCAGACAGTCCCCCAGATCCACGAACGGTTGCGCACCGGCGCAAAGACGATCGTCATCGACCACCCCAACGACAAACCCCTAGAACTCACCGACGCCGAGCTGCCCGACGGCATCACGATCCGCATCGTCGGCGTCTCACGGGTCGTCATCACCCGACTGACACCCGAAACGAAGCGCAGCGCCCAAATCGTGGCCACCGACGCCGCGCGATCCCAAATCTTCGGGCACACGACTCTCTTCGCCTACGGGAACGCCCATACCGACGCATTCGACACCACACGCGTCCGCGCCACCAACCGCGCCACAAGCAACCTCGTCGACGACTCCTTCGGCGAAGTCGGAGAAGACACCACCACCTATGCCTACGACAACGCCACCGTCCACTCCTACGACCAAGCCTCAGTGCACGCAACAGACCGCGTCTCGCTCATCCATCACAGCTCTACCCCTGCCGAGGTCGAACATGGAGTGACAGTTTTCGGGCCATCACGACGCAATATCCGCCTGCGATCGTAAGAACGCAGCCCCTAGAACACGGGCTGATGCACGTCAGCGAGCGCTCGGACATAAGTCGACTGGAAAGTGCTTTTTTTGACTTTGCACCGTCCAAGTCCTCTGGGCAGGGCCCGGAGCTTTCCGGACAATCTGCGCTGTCCCGACCTGGCGCGAAAAACTACTTGAACAGGTATTTTGCAGACGTATATACGGAGTTCCGTATATACGAATTAGCGCCTTGCTGTCCGCGCTTGAAGCCGCGCATTCGTCCCCGCAGCTAGGCCGCAAGAGGTGGGAAACGTCCCAGCGTTCTGAGATGGTTACTTATGATTTTGCGCGGATATGCGTATATACGTAAATACGGAAATGCGACTATGCGGATAGTCGTGTACGCTGAAATCCGCAGCTACGTATCTACGGAATTGCGGATACGCGCATCTCCGTATCTCAGCGTCTCCGCAGCAATGTGTCGCACGGCCAGTCTTCGATTTCGACAACTTGAATGCAGCATCTCGGGAACGGTTCGGGGTTCTGCTGCAACCACTCGGAAGGAGTGCAAATGCTTGTATTCACGGTTACGAACCTCAAAGGAGGTTCGACCAAGACCACTACCGCGGCCTACCTGTTGCACGCATTGCACGAGGCCGGCCTGAACGTACTGGGCGTGGACGCGGACGGCGAGAACGAATCGCTGCTGAGCTGGCAAACGCTGGGGGATTGGCCCTTCCCTGTAATCGGTATGCCGGTGAACAATCTTCACAAGCAGCTACCCGGCATCGCCAACAACAAATACGACGCCGTCGTGATCGATACGCCGCCAATGAAGGAGCAGCGGGGAATCGTGTTGTCGTCGATGCGAATTGCAACGCATGTCATCTGCCCACTCGCGCCCACCACCATGGAATTCGCCAGACTGCCCGCAGTGCGCGAACTGCTTGAAGAGGCAAATGATCTGCGAGGCGATGGAACAGCAGATCCGATCTTCGCGGTGCTTCTCACTCGCACCATCCCGAACGCCAGTTCCACCGATGTGTTCCGCGAAATGATCACTGAGGCCGGCGATCACGTGCTTAGGGCAACAGTCGGCCGGCGCGAACAGTTCGCTCAGGCATTCGGCCTCCCGATCGACAACGCAGCAAACACCGCCTACGGAGATGCCGTAGAAGAACTTTTGGAAATCGGAAACGAGGATGCGGCATGAGTAACGCCAAGGATCGGATACGCGCCAGCGCCGAGCGTGCGCAAAGTGCAGCGAAAAGGGTTCCAGAACCAACACCTGACGTGATCCCTGAACGGGAACAGCCCGTTGCGATGCAAAGCCCTCAGCCGGCAACGAAGAAGCGCGAGCAAAACGTCGTTCCGCCCTTGCAGCGAAGTGTGCGCAAGAACGTGGACTTGTCGCCGGACCAGAACGACAGGCTGGGAGACTGGCAACGCGCAGCAGCCAGAGACTTGGGAGTTGCTCGAGTGACGGCCCAGGAGATTCTAGTCGTCTTGGTTGAACGTCTGCTCGCCGACGAAACCCTCAGTAACCGCGTGAAACGGGACGTTCTCGCTCGACGTTGACTCGCTTTTTCGTATTTACGTATATCCGTAGATGCGGATATACGCAAAAGATGAAAGGAGCCCCACCGGGAGGCAACCCGGCGAGGCTCCAGACCGGGAAACCCGCTGAAAGACATCTCACGGGGTGTAGGAGTCAAGCCGCGATCGGGAGGGGAGGTGGAAAT